>JANNEU010000252.1:0-29348 GCA_031379035.1 Hyphomicrobiaceae bacterium
TATTGCTTTGGCGCTGTCGGTTTTGCAGGCCTCGATGGGTTCACCGTCGTCCGATCGCTTGCGTGTTCGAACGCCGGAGCCGCCTTCAGGGAATCCTTGGTGGCGTCCATGACGAGCTGCCAAGTCTGGCCCTTGCGGACGACTTTGAGCGCGTCGAACGGAACGGCGACCTCTTTCTCTCCCATGCCGAGGATGCCGCCGACACCGATCACGGCCGTCGAGACTTTGTGATCGGGGCCGAGCAACAGATCCTTCACGTCGCCGAGCTTTTCGCCGGCAAGATTGTAGACGTTGTGATTATAGTAGGTCGTCACCGACGCGGTGTCCCCGGGAACCGTCGAGAGATAGACCATCTTGCCGTCGGGCAATGTCGCCGTCTTCTGCTGCGCGCCCGAGGAACTGACGAGGGCAACAGCGATAGCTGCTGCCGATGCGAGGCCAAGGGCCGTGCGCACGATGAAAGGTTTTGCCATGAAACTACTCCTAACCCGATGGATCGCGATCGGCGCTCGACGCCGCCGTTGAATGCGAAACGCGCGGAGTTTCATGCGGTTCGCAAACAGTCTGGACGTGAGGTCGGCATTCCGCGAAGGCAACTTTTTGCTTGCGCGATCAAGAATCAAGGTGTTCGCGTGCGACGCCGCTCCGGCGTTCAATTTGGCGCGCTTACCTGCCGTGATTGCCCGCGCAAATGCTCAGCGACACCCTGTCGAGCGGAGACATCAACCCAGGTAGATGGGGTGACTAACTGGAAGGGCGACGTTGATCGTGCAAATCAGGCCATCGGGTAAAAAGCGCCGTGCGACGATGGCGTCCGGAATGCCCTTCTCGATCAAAGAAGTTCCGAATCCGGTGCGAACCGGCGTCGTCACTGCGGGGCCGCCTTGTTCACACCAAGTCAGCAGAAGCCGCGCAGCGTCGCTGTCAGATACGTGCTGGACCTCCCAAGTCAGTCGTACGTGTCCGCCTGGGACAGACCACGCTCCATATTTCAAGGCGTTGGTGCCGAGTTCGTGTAGCGCAAGGCCAAGGTGGACCGTCAGTTCCGCGGGGACAACCACTGGCGGCCCATCCTTACTCAATTGCGCTGACCCCCTGGGCATCAGCGGCGCCAACTGCCTATCGAGGAAGTCTTTCAGCTCGGACCCGTCCCAGCTGGTCTGCATCAGCAGATCATTGGCTGACGATAAAGCCTGGAGCCGACCCTGGAAGGCGATGCGGAATACCTTGGGGTCGGGCGTCGAACGCATGGTCTGATTTGAAATGGACTGAATAACGGCGAGCGTGTTCTTGACCCGGTGAGCCAGCTCGCGATTGAGCAGGAGGATGTGGTCCTCCCGGCGCTTTCGATCCCGTATGTCTTCTGCCGTTAGACTGATCGAGCTAATCTGGTTGTTCGTCCGGATCGGGGCGGCACTCACGGCAACATCGATGAGCGTTCCGTCCTTGTGTTTCCACTTCACATCCGACCGAAGGACTTCCCCGCGCTGGATTGCCGCGAGATTGTCTGCAAACTTTGAGGGCGGCGTTAGCGGAGCGAGTATCGCCACGGGCTTGCCAATGATGTCCTCGCTTGCGTATCCAAACAATTTCGTGCCGCCTGGGTTCCATGTTTCGATGTTGCCGGCCAAGCAGGTGCTGAACATCGCATCGGGCGAGGCCTGTACAATTGCTGCAAGACGTGAGGACGATTCGCGTGCCTTCCGCCGTTCGGTGACGTCTTCGATCACGGACGTCCGATAGAGCGCCTTTCCGTCCACATCACGCACGACCGCCGACGTGATGCGCACCCACACCGGGTCACCAGATTTCATGATCAGGCGCTTCTCCAACTCGTAGTTCGGCGTTTCGCCTTTCATCATCGCGTCGATGAACTTCGCCTCAGTGTTCCAGTCGTCGGGATGGGTCAGGGCCTTGAACGTCTTCGCCATACATTCTTCGCGAGTGTAGCCAAGCAGCCTGCACAAGCGGTCATTGACCCCGATCAGTGACCCGTCCGGTGCCACCAGCTTGAAGCCAACGGCCGACTGCTCGAACACGCTCCGGTACCGAACTTGAGAGTCTCTCAGTTCCTGAGAACGTGCCTGCAGATCTCGCGAGGCCCGCTCAAGTGCGTCCGACAAGTCATTCGCCTCTCGCATGACCGAGGACGTTGCCACCACATCTTCTCCGCGACCCAGCCTTTCCGCAGCCGCCACGGCCACTCCGATTGGACCTGTTATCTGCCTGGTCAGAAAATAGGCAACCGGCAGCACAAGACCCATGACTCCAACGGCGGTCAGCGCCAGCAGACGCCAGAGCGAATTGAGGGGTGCGTCGACGACTGATGATGGGATAAAGGCAGCGACGAGCCAACCTGAGTTCTTGGACCAAACGTACCCGCGGACGACTTCGACATCGTTCGGACTTGGTGTTCGGTGGACGCCTTGCGTTCCGTTGCTCCTTGCACGTGCGTCGGGATCCATCTCCCGTCCAACATGTTGGTCATGCTCTATCGTACGTGCAATTGATCGACCGGTGCGATCGGACAGTGCGATGACCCATCCTGCGGTTGGGACCGCTTGCATCAGGATGCTGCGAAAATGCTCCGGTTCCAGCGACAACGCCAGGATATATGCGATCTTGTCGTCGTGAATAACTGGGACGCTTAAGCCCACGACCCAGCTCTTCATCACGGCGCCAATGACGAGATTTGACACCACCGGCGTGCGGTCCGCGATCAGCTGTCGGTCAGTCACCGTAAGTTCTTGATGCGGAATTGACGCCGCAAACGGAACGCGTGTGTTAAGCACTTGCTGCCCGTCGGGCGTTCGCAACAAGACATGGAGTTTGCGATACGACATGGCCTGGCGGGCCTGATTGTAGAACTCCTCCAGGTTGCCGTGCTTCAGTGCCTCCGACGTCGACAACGCCAGCAAGCTTGCGATGCTGCCGTCTATCTCGCGGTCGATGTTGGCCGACACAGATTGGGCAACCTGGAGCGCCTGCTGGTTCGCCTGTTCCTGATCGAGCAATCCGACACGCCACACCAGTGCCGCCCCGAGCAACAGTATCGGCACAAAGACACTCAGAACGAGCATCGCCACAAATTGTGAAAGCGGGCGTGGCCAAAAGGCGTGGGGCATTCGCTCGTTACCCGGCAGTTGCATGAGGTGGAAACCAGCAGAGGGGGATACGCGTTCCCCTTGCAGACCGATCTTACCTCAAGAAAGGAGGATGATCATGCTGCAAGCTCTCGTTTTGCTCATGCCTCCTCTGCTTATGATCTCAGTACTGTGGTTCCTTGAACGCCACGAGGAGCCAGACAGCTCTGGACGCGAGAGCGTACAGTCGCGGAAATGCAATAGACGGCAACGCTCGCAAGCACGGCGTCGATGAGTTTTAGCCTCGGTGACCCGTGGGGGATATCAACTCAAAAAACGCTGTGGGAGACATCCATCTTCTAGTTGGCAGAATGCCCACTGGCAGATCCGCTCGCGGATTTGCCCGATCGGCGTCGCGAGAGTAAGATTAATCGATGCAACCAATACCATTGCCGGCCTCGCATTTTGTTGTAAGATCAGGTTGCGGCATTCAGCTGCCAGGGTGCAAGTTGTGCTTACAGGAAAGTACATCCTGATTGTCGAAGATGAGCCGGTCATCGCGCTGGATTTAGAGTCAGCGGTCAAGGATCAACATGGCTTTGTCGTCGGCCCGATCGACAGTATTGTTGAGGCTATTCGGACGGCAGAAACAGCGAACCTTCACGGTGCCATACTGGACCTACGACTTCGACAAGGCTTGGCTTTACCCGTTGCTGAAGTGTTGCGGCGGCGACAGATTCCATTCGTGATCCACTCCGGGCAAGCCGAAATCACAATCCCCCGATCCTGGCCTGACGTACCCACAATAAGTAAGCCTGCTGCTCCGGAGCGTGTCATCACTCTGCTTGCCGCACTCATCGACAAGCGCCAATCTCAAGTGCCAGCGGCGTCGATGGTCCCGCCTACGCCGCGACCATCGAACTAGCCGCGAAGACGACACCAGCACTATCGACCATCCAAACTAAACCCATCGGCTGCGGAGGCGATTGGGGGCCGGGAGGTAGTTCGACTGGCGGCGGTGGGCGCTCGACGGGATCACCCGGTGGCGGGAACGGGACATCTGCGGGGCGCGGCGGATTGGGCACCGGCTGCGGCTGCGGCGAATTGGGCGGCGGATCGATGAGCATACTTCGCCTCACACTCTGAACGTCATGATTGAGCGTCGTTTCGATGTGCGACGCGCACCGTAAGCACGCGCCGCCATCCTCTCGTGGTGTCACCGCTTGGCGACTTCGCGCTTGTCGGTGGGCGGCTTCATGCCGTCGTCCTGACCGGAGCCGCGGCGTTGATCGTTCGGCGTACGCTGCGGTGTCATGTCGGACTTGCGTTGCTCGTGACCAGGCCGCTTCGTTTGGCTTTGGTCGGACTTGTCGCCCGATTGCCGTTTGTCGTCGCGTTGTGGGTTGTTCGCCATGTCGAATGTTCTCCTGAATAGGCAACCATTGCCTGTCTCCAAAACGCGTCTGCGGGCAACGGAGTTCCACACGATGTTAGTTTTGGTGAACGAGCCTTTCCGGTGGTGATCCGGCCCGACTTGGCGCGCGAACAAGCGGCTCTGCAAGGTTCGTTGCACTGAGAGAATGAGCGTCGACATCGGCAGCTTCGGGATGCTCCCGGGCCAACATGCTGGTCACCGCAAGGGCTTCAGAGAAGTTGGAGGCGCGATGTGCAATGCCACTGTTGTTCGCGAGATCATCGCTTGTCGCACCGTCCCAGAACCCGCCGCATACAATCAAGTCCGGCATCGAACGCTTCAACCGTCGGACGATGTAGCGGATCTGGGCATGCGATTGCGCTGCATCGATCGACGAGATCCAGACGACACGCACCCCATCCAGTGCGAGGCCACGCAGTTCCGCGAGTTGCGTGACGGACGACGCCGCAGAACTGATTCCGTGGCGCCGCAGAACCTGAGCAAGAATCTCTGCCGTCGCCGCATCAAGTGGGGTGCGAGCGGCCAGACAAAGCACAGGCGCAATCTCGCCACGCCAGTCGGGTCGTAGCTCGCCCTTCGACAAGATCAACGCAGTTGTCTCCTCGGTTTCCTCATGACGATTGCCTTCTTCAGCTTCGACCTTAACGTCTGCCGGTGGGACCAGAGTGTGGTCGGACAGATCATCGACCAATAGTGCCACGCCTTCCCGCAACGCGGTCATCCGACCTTCGTCGAGGTTCCTTCGATGGGCGTCTCGTGAAGCCAGCTTCAGGCCGGTGAGTGCGACGGTGTCGTAGTATTCGAGCAACGATGAACTTCTCAGGATTTGCTGCGCCTGATCCGCTGCTTCCGCAGACGTGCCAGCGAGCATCCGTTGATAGAAGATCTCGGGCGGGGACAGCGCAGGCTCATCGCCGAGGATAACGTCCAGAAACGCCAAGCCTTCCACATGTCGCCCCAAGACGACGAGGCACATTGTCAGCGGCGTCGCGAGCAGCAAGCCGATCGGGCCCCATAAGGCAGTCCACAGGATCGCCGACACGACTATTGCCAAAGGAGAAAGGCCGGTTGTTTGGCCTTGGAGCCACGGTTCTATGAAATGGCCGACGATTGGCTCAACGGTCAGATACAGGGCAAGTGTCCAGAGCACCATTGACCACCCGGGATCTACCGCGGCGGCCAATAACACTGGGAAGATAGCCGCTAGCAGTGAGCCGACATACGGTATGAAGCGCATCAAAGCCGCAATAATACCCCACAAAAGTGGGCTTGGTACACCGATCGACCAGAGACCGGCCGCAATAACCACACCGAATGCCGAGTTGAGTGCCGTTTGGGCCAGAAACAGTCGGCTCAGCCGAAAGGCAGCGTCGTTCAGAGCCGTCGTCGTCGACTCGATGTCGTCTGCGCCGACCAGTCGGATAAAGCGGTCACGTATGTCCTCGCGTTGAAGCAGGATGAAAACAATCAGGATCAAAACGATCCCTGTCGTCGTGAGCGGTGCAAGTAGCGCCGAGACGATACGTTGATAGGTATCGAGCGGACGCTCCGGCGGTGTATGGACTTCGACCGCAATTGGTCGCGCTGAGTCAACAGAAGTCGATGCGGGTGATGTGGACGATTGCGGGGGTGCCTGATCCAATTCCTTGCCAAGGACTTTCAACGTCGCTGTGGCTTTATCGACAATACCAGTCTGCGCCGCTCCGGTTCTGAGGGACTTGAGTTTTTCTCGAAGCGTCTCCTCATAGCGCGGAAGATCGTTGGCGAGTTCGGTCACTTGCCGTGCCATGCCCAGGCCAAGGACGCCGACCGCTGCCATCATCAGTGATACCACAACGGCCACGGCTACTGCGCGTGGCACTCCGGATTTGCGGACGACCAATACCAAAGGACTAAGGACGAAGCTTAGGAGAACGGCAAGCGAAAGCGGCACGAGGATCGACCGACCGAAATAAAGTCCGGCAACTATGATCGCCGCGAGGGTTGTCGCGTGAGCCGCCGACGGAAGCACGATCAGGCGCGTCTGACGGGCAAACGGTGTCGGTACCGACGCCATGCGCTTCCCTCATTTCGTGAAATCAGGCCTTTGACGAGACCACACCAGTGAACCGAAATTGGAAAAATGGCTCGACGGTCATATGTCCGCAGTCTTGCAATCCGGTTACGCGCAAACTTGCCGAACTTACGTTTAGGATGTTCACCGGGCCGCGACTGCTGCTGCGGCCCGGGATGCTGTGACTAGTTCCAATACGGCTGCACGCCATAGTGGTTGTGTACCTGAGTTTCCCATTGACGGTTTGACCAGGAGCCATCTGCAAACTGCGGAGCATTCTGAAGTTGCGCTTCCGTCACATTGGTTTGATACCCGCCGAGCTCGGTGTTGTAGCGGAGCGCCGCCCACGGCAGCGGGAAGTGGCTATTGCCGAGCCCGAGAAAGCCTCCGAAACTCATGACGGCGTAGGTCACGCGTCCTGCCCGCTTCTCCAGCATCAGATGATCGATTTCGCCTACTTTTGTGCCGTCAGGACTGAAAACGTCTGTCCCTTGGACGTCTTCGCTCGAAACCAGCGACATGTCTGTGCGTGCCATGTGTTGTCTCCTTCTCATCTCATTTCGGTGTCGTGGAAACGCACAGGCGCCGCTTCAGTTCCTTGTTCGAGCAAAGTTCGTGGCAACCAAATCCGCCATTGGGCGTTCTCTCCAGACAACTGTGGAGGGAACATGCTAAGCTCGACGCAAGCAGAAGCATCGCGGGTCCTGCGGCCTAGTCACCGGCCGCTCATAGGCTACCTGCGCTTTGTAGTGTCGTACTGGTCAGGCCCGGTTACGTTATTGGTTTGGCAGCAGACCGGTTGCATCGCCGCAATCATCGGTGCGACATACGGCACAAGATTTTGTCAGGCGGCGAACGCGAACAACAACTGGCATTTGAACTGCTGTTCTTGCAACGGCCGAATACCATCGCCTTCGATGAGGCACCCTCGGCTCGGGATCACGAATGCCGGCGCAATTTATTCTTCCTGCTCACGGCCGAACTGGCGGAGTCAACAATTCCAAATGTGGGCCATCGTGAGGGCTCGAAGAGTTCCACGACCGAAAGAAAACCATCCACGCCTCGGATGCCGGGCCAACTTTGAGCTTTAGGGGTGTGCGTGGCCGAACGGCAGCATTTCTGGAGAAGTCGCGCAATCGGGCCGGCTGGTTTCGCGATCGCCCCACAACCGAGACAGCTCTCGGCAGACTAAATATCGGGTCAGCTGTTCATGCGGGTATGAGTACGAAACCTGCGGGGAACTGCAGACATCGGTGAAAGTCTCCACTTGAACTCAGTCACAACACGAGAGGTGTACAATTTCAGCTGTCGGCGGTCCGCACACAATTTATGGAGGCAAGTTCAAATCATGGCCAAACGTATTCTTCCAGAGATCGCGGCCATTGAGGCAGCAGGCAACGGATCAATGGATGCTGCCGATGAGGGTCGCCGTTTGGCACCGATCGTCTGGATGATCGGCAAAGTACAGAGTGGCAAGACGTCCATCGTCCGTGCAATCACGCAGAGTGACGATGCAGAGATCGGCAATGGCTTTAAGGCCTGCACGCGTTCGGCGCATGTCTTTGAGTTTCCCGCTAGGTATCCGATCCTGCGCTTCCTCGACACGCGAGGGCTCGGTGAGACCGCATACGACCCCTCGGACGATCTGGAGTTCGCCGAGCGGCAAGCCCATCTCGTCCTTGTGACAATGCGCGCTATGGATGTTGCGCAGGACGCAATAGTTGACGTCGTCAGAACCGCACGCCGAAAGCACCCGGACTGGCCTATCGTTGTTGCCCAGACATCACTACATGATGGCTATGCTGCGAACCAACCGCATACACTTCCGTATCCGTTCAACATCGACGATCCAGAACTCATCGGACCCCATGCGCTGCCGCCCGATTTATTGAGGTGTCTCAAGCATCAGCGTTCTTTGTTCGCTGGGCTGCCTGGCGCAACACCGATAGCATTTGTGCCAGTCGACATTACGCTCGCGAGCGACAACATGAGACCGGCTGACTACGGCATGGACGCACTCGCAGATGCACTGGTGAGCGTAGCACCGGCAGCCATGCGCGCTGCATTGCAAATGCTGCCTACTGTCGCAGGCGATACGCGCAATCGCCGTGCTGACGCGCTCATCATGGGCCATGCCATGGCCGCAGGTGGCTCCGATTTCGTCCCTGTTGCGGGCGCGGTCGCGGTATCCGCTATTCAAGCCCGACTGTTGCAGCAGATTGGAAAGATTTTCGGCGTTTCCTGGGAGCGCCGCACCCTTGCAGAGTTTGCAGCCGCCCTCGGAGCAGGGGTTGCCGTACGAACGGTGGTCGGCATGGGGGCCCGCCAACTTGTGAAGCTGGTTCCCGTCTACGGCCAAACGATTGGTGCGGCAACATCTGCCGCCATGAGTTACGCCGTCACCTTCGCGATGGGCAAGGCCGCCGTTCACTTCCTTGCGCAGCAGCAGCGAGGTCTTGCAACGGATGGCACAGCGAAAGCATACCAAGAGGCGCTGCGTGAGGCCCTCCGTCTCACGAAGGAGGCCAAGTTCGAAAGATCTTCTGGCCAGGATCCACGATGAATAAGGTATCGCGGCGCTACCGGTACGTCCTGCCAATGGCGATCGGTGCAGGTCTGCTTGTCCCTACCCTATCCCTTCTACCGCTTGGTAGTCTGTGGCTATGGCAGAAGGGCTACTTGCTCTATTGGGCGCTGGCGACCGCCGGTTTCGTTGGCATTTCATACTTCGTGCAACAGCGACTAATGCAGACATTTGATACTGCCGACTCTTTGACAGATGCACATACTAAAACCACGACTGCGGATCCCGGTTGGACACCAGCCGAAGAGCAGGCGTGGACAGATGTCCTGGACATCGCGCGTCGTCTCGATGTCCGAAGCCTCAACTCGCAAGACGCTGTCATCGCACTTGGGGCAGAGACCGTCAGTGCCGTCGCCAAAAGGCTTCATCCTGAGGTGCCCGAGCCGCTCTGGCAATTCACTGTTCCGGAGGCTCTCGCGATCATCGAGCAGGTGAGCCGACGGTTACGAGATTTCGCGGTAGAAAGCATTCCACTGAGCGATCGACTGACGGTCGCACAGGCCATGTCCTTGTACGAGTGGCGCGGTGCCATTGGTATTGCGGAAAAAGCATACGACGTCTGGCGGCTGGTTCGCCTGGCCAATCCACTGGCAGCGGCGACCCATGAGATGCGCGAGCGACTTTCGAAACAGATGCTGCAATGGGGTCGAGACAATGTCTCCCAGCGGCTGGCCAAGGCCTATATTACCGAGATTGGGCGCGCCGCCATAGATCTATATGGTGGACGGCTTAGAGCGTCGCCGCGACAAATCGGGTCTGGGCTCTCATCTGACGCGCGAGCTGATGAGCTCGATATCTCTAGTCGGGGCATTGAGCCGCTTCGGATCTTGATTGCAGGACAAGTTGGTGCTGGCAAATCAAGCCTGATCAACGCACTCGCCGGTGAGATCCAGGCTGCAGTCGATGTTTTGCCTACGACAACTGGCTTCGTTGCGTACGAGTTGCGAAAATCCGGCTTTCCCGCAGTTCAACTCATCGACAGCCCTGGTCTGAGCACACGCAGTGACGACAGTCGATCGCTCACAGACAAGGCTATAAACTGTGACCTCGTGCTCTGGATTGTCCCGGCCGATCGGGCAGATCGAGAGGTCGAACGTAAAGCGATAGCAGCCTTGCGCGGCCGGTTCGCCATGCTCCCGAACCGACGCGCGCCGCCCATGCTGCTGATCCTCTCACACATCGACCGTCTCAGGCCGTTCAATGAGTGGCTTCCGCCGTATGATCTCCAAGCAGCTGATCGACCGAAGTCGACATCGATTCGCAGCGCCGTCAGCGAGTTCAGCAGTGAACTCGGTTTCACCGAAAGCGACGTGGTCCCAGTGAACCTTGGGTCACGCCCGCCCTATAATGTGGATGTCCTATGGGCGCGAATGCTGAGTGCCTTGCCCGACGCACAACGCGCACAACTGGTTCGTCAACTTCGTGATGCGACGTCGGATTGGAATTGGAGAAACATCTGGGCACAAGCGACCAGAGCGGGACGCATTCTCGGCCGCAGTACGAAATCGTAGCTCAAAATATATGTCGGCGTGCAACCATTTGACTGGCGAAGCGTTGTTCACACGTCGCACAACATCTGATGCGTACCGTCTCACAACAGGAGTTTCGTCATGGCCCAGGGCACCCAGTATTCAACTGACAATGGAAACGTAAAGCACGACCTCCGCGACAAGGCGAAAGAGCAGTTCGACAGCATGGCTGATACCGTCGAAGGAGTGGCGAAGACGGCGGCTGAGCGGGGACGCGAAATCGGCAAGGATGTCGAGGCAGTCGCCGGTAACATCAAATCGGCCGTTGATACCTCGGTGAAGGATCAACCCATGGCGACGTTGGCTGTCGTCGCCGCACTCGGGTTCGTGCTTGGAGCTATCTGGAAATCTTGATCCAGATGTAGAGCGCAATTTGCGAAGCCATAGTTGAGAGGTACCGTCATGCTAGAAGGTCTGGTCACAAGAGCGCAGCGATCGGTCGACACGCTGATCTCAAAGTACGTGACGCGGCTGGCAGTGGCGGTACCCTTCATTGTTGCTTTGGGCTTTGGCACAGCTGCTGCAAGCGTGAAATTGACCGAAGACTACGGCAGTACCGGAGCGCACGCGATATTGGCGGGCGCCTTTGCCGGTATCGGACTTCTTGCTGCAGTGGCCATTGCGATGACCGGTCGCGCTCCTGGCACCGCTTCTGCTGAGAGCGCTGCGACTTCGACACAGCAGCCTAACGCCGATAGCGCTGGCGATGCAGTTGGTACTTTGACACCAGAGTTTCTCTTGACGGCGCTTGGTGCCGCAGGGCCTGCTGTGTTGCCACCAATTATTCGGCTTTTTGTCCGAAATTTGCCTATTGTGATTCTCGCTCTCATTCTCGGTTATGTGCTCTTCTCTGAAAGAACGTCGAGCAATGTTGCTCCTGCCAGCGAGCCGGTCTGATCGCCACTTTTAAGAAGTCATCGAAAGTGCTCATCCCGCCTTGTTGAGGGAGGACGTCAGGCGAAAGACACTTTTGGCGGGTTTTTGATGAGACAATCACCCTCAAGAATGCATGCTAACGTTTTGTCGCTGCCCGAAGAGCCACGAGGCATCAGCAGCTGTCGCGTATCCCCCACCGCCGAGCGCCGCCTTGTCTGCATAGCGCGTCTGCGAGCGCCTCTGCGCCTGATCTGAGGCGGCGCGAGAAGTGGGATGGGTCCGCAAATTCACTTATGGGCACAGATGGAGGGCGGCGAACCGACAAGCGTGGGCCGGAGGCGTTGAAGCGGAGATCACGGCAGCGTCGTTGGCACCGGACTCGTCTGTTTCGTAGTTGCACGGCGCTACGACGCCAATGCGACCCAGGTCTTTGTCTGGCGCCGGCGCTATGGCCTCACGACAGAGGCGTGCACTCCGACCACGTCGACGGCACCCAGGTCTCAGCTGGTTCCGGCTTAAGTGCGGCATGGAGCTCAAGATTTCGGCCCTGCCGTTGTCACAGGAAAAAAAGCACGACATCGATCCGTAAGCATGGCTCGCCGATGTGCTCGCCCGCATCGCTAGCCATCCCGCGTCGCGGCTCGACGTGTTGCTGTGGAACGGGCGCAGCAGATGCAGCGGTCAATCTGGCTGCCTGAAAACCGCCCACGGCGCTCCACTGCAAAGGTCACCCGCAAGAAAGCGGTCATCGCCTGCGGTGCTTACCGGATGAATACGCTGCCGCAGCCGCAGTCCAAAAACAATATTGGCGTTTAGGCCACGTTCTCTTCGTCGAATGGAACTCACCACCGCGTGATGCGTTGTAATGACAGGTGCAATAGATCGCGACCGGCGACCTCGGTTTACGCGGCTGCGACACCTCTCAGTATCTCACAAGGAGTAACCACCATGAATAAGCTGGCCTCAGCAGTGGCCGGAGCTTGCGCTCTGGTTCTCATACCGACACTGGCATCAGCGATGACAGACACTGAATGCGCGTCGGCGTTTAAGTCGGCGGATACAAATGCCGACGGCGCTCTGTCCGAAACAGAAGGGCGACGTTACTTCGCGGCGATGCGCGTGGCGCGGAAACCGATGACCGGAGACACGCTGACGTCAGCTGCGTTCATGGAGAGCTGCAAGGCGGACCTGTTTAAGGCCGCGGCGACCGAGGCAGGCGCTCCTCTCCCCGGGGCAAACAGCTTCACCGAGGCTCAGGCCAAAGATCGCGCCATGGCCGCCGGCCTCGGCAATGTGTCGGCGCTGGTCAAGGATGACAAAGGTGTCTGGCGCGGCACGGCGTCCGACGGGTCGAAGAGCATCAACGTGGCAGTCGACTTCAAAGGCAACGTCGTTGCCAACTAACTCATTGCTGGAGCAATAAATCCCATGGAAACCCATAGTCGAGTCTATGACAGCTACGCACAAGCGGAGCGAACGGTGAAGGATCTGGAAATTGGCGGCGTTCCATCTGCCGATATCAGCTTGGTCGCCAACAAACACGTCAGTGATCAGTACGCCAACGTCGACGAAAGCTCGCCTGCAGCAACCGGCGCTGGCGTCGGTGCAGTTGTTGGAGGCGGGGCCGGATTGCTGGCCGGGCTCGGTCTGCTTGCCGTTCCCGGGCTCGGTCCGGTGGTCGCGGTTGGTTGGCTAGCGTCCACCGCGCTTGGCCTTGCTGCCGGCTCGGCCACCGGCGGCATCGTCGGTGCGCTGGTCGGATCGGGGACGCCCGAGGAGCATGCCCACGTCTATTCCGAAGCTGTGCGTCGCGGGGGCACGTTGCTCACGGTTCGCAGCAGAATGCCCGGTGACAAGATCGAAGCCATCCTCAACGGTTATAAGCCGATCGATCCCGCAGCTCGCGGCGAGGAGTATCGGAAAGCTGGTTGGACACAATTTGATCCTGACGCGCCAGCCTATCGCCCGGACCAGGCCGAGATCGAACGCATGCGTCGCCCCCTCCCATAGTGGAGCGGGTAAGCATACCGACGAGGCATGTGCGGTGCATCGTCGGCCAAACGCAAAGAACAATCACAGGAGTGATTCAGATGCCTCGTGACGCCCACAAGAAAGCGGCTGACCATCACGATGATGCGAGCAAGGCCCATCGTTCCGCAGCCGATCACCACGCCAGGGACGACCACAAAATGGCCCACGGTCAATCGGAGAAGGCTGCCGATGCGTCAGGCAAGGCGCAAGAGCAGTCCAAGCAAGCCCAAGCCAAGTCACAGACCAAGAGCGGTGCGAAGTAGCCGTCTCGAAGCACATTCCCAAATCACACAGAGATAAGGATACAGTCATGAACTGGGATATCATCAAAGGCGACTGGAAACAGTTTTCGGGCAAGGTAAAGGAAAAGTGGGGCAACCTCACCGACGACGATCTCGCCAAGATCAACGGCCAACGCGAGCAACTCGAAGGCAAGTTGCAGGAGCGCTACGGCCTTGCCAAGGACGAGGCCAAGAAGCAGGTCGACGACTGGTCACCCATGTAACGCGACAGATGTTGAACTTTCTAAAGTCAAGTTGACTTGGCGCCGTTGGCACAATAGCTGACGGCGCTATTTTTTTGCTCGCTCTATCGAAAATGCGATCGACGGTGACATACTACGGACCTGCTTATCGAGTTCCTTTCGTAGGCAGTTCGACTACTTTCGTATGCCAGCTTCCGATACTGGTCGTGCGAACTGACTGCATCGCGAGCAACGCTACTTCTCGCAGAAGCTCGGCGAACGTGGAAACCGGCCCATCGCCGCGGACGCTGCTCGGGGCTAGGGGTGCGTCTTATCAATCAGAATGTGCGTGTTGACAGCAAACACCGCTCTGACAGGAGCCCCACAACGTCTGAGCAAAGAGCAACCCCCGATCACGCCACTTCGACACCGGATGATCGAAAACATGATGATCCGTAAACAGTCGGCCGCAACGCAGGTGTCCGAACTTCTTGTTGAAGCGTCGCGTGGTGACGTGCCAATTCGCGGACGCTGGTCAGCCGATCGCTGCGTGGGTCGAACTGCGAAGACGGCCAGCCTCAGTAGTGAGATGTAATGGAACTTTCCGGCGGGCCGCGGCGTTTCATTGCTATCAGGCAGTGAGGAGCTGCCTGACGCTTACCGTCAATAAAGGAGTAGCCTTATGAGCAGCACGACCGACAAGATCAAGGGTGTAGCCAACCAAGTGGGAGGCAAAATCAAAGAAGAAGTGGGCGGAGCCATCGGCAACGATCAGATGCAAGGCGAAGGTATGGCCCAGCAGGTCAAGGGCAAGGTGCAGCAGAAGATTGGTGACGCGAAGGACGTTGTGAAGGACGCCGCTGATCGGTTGTCCGAAAAGGCCCACGAAAAGCTTTAACTTACGCCAGCATATCGAAAGTAAGTGAGGCACAGCACAATTGCTGCTGTGCCGCCACTCTTACTGAGCATCAACTTCACTTCTAGGCTGTAAGGCTACAACATGAAAACGTTGAAAGACGCGCTCATCCACACTTTGCAGGATGTCTACTACGCTGAAAACGCGATTTCGAAGGCGTTGCCCAAAGTGATCGAGGCCACGACGAATGCCGATTTGAAAAAAGCCCTGCAAGACCACCTTGGCGAGACCAAAGATCAGATCACAAAATTGAAGCAGGTCTTCAAGACGCTCGACACACCCGTCAAAGCCGAAAAGTGCGACGCTATCGCGGGCCTTATAAAGGAATGCGATGGCGTGATCGAGGAAGCGACGGGCTCGGTTGCCAAACACGCTGTGATCATCGGTTGCTGTCAGGCGATCGAGCACTATGAGATCGCGCGGTACGGCACTATGAAAGAATGGGCCAAGGCCCTCGGGGAAGTCGATGCTCACACCATCTTTTCAGCGATTCTCGACCAGGAAAAAGCCGCCAACAGCAAGCTAACCGCTATCGCTGTCAATTCTGTCAACAAAGCTTAACGACGAAGAATGACACGGCTGGCAATGCGGACTAACGACAGAAGAGTGGGCGGAGCTTGTTTTAAGCTGAACACCGCGACGTCGCCGCCGCGGCGGCGGATCCAGAGCAGGCGATGAGGTTTGCTCCAGGATAGATTTGCCGGAGCAGTCACGGAAGACGGCTTCCTCGACTACGCCGAAGACACTGGGTGCAAGTTGGTTCGAGCGACACTAGCTCCACTTCCAACGGTTCCAAATTCGACGGCACGTTAGTTGGAGACAACCGCGTCAATCGTATTGCCGAACCGACTCGACGAAGCGTTGCCGAGCGGAATGGCGATGGCCTCGAATTGAGTGCGTCCACCACACACGCAGCAATGCTGTGTCGTCGCGCTGCGGTGGATCGCCAGATGGACTGGCTCGGGAGTGAACTGTGTCTCAAAATTCTTCCGGCCGTATCGCCTCTCGCAAGGACCTTCATGAGGGTCGTTCACTATGGCATGATTCACCAGGATGTAGCGTTCGAACACGCGCACCACGACGCACTGAGACGTGCGAGATCGCTGTCGTTGGCGGCGGCATCAGCGGCGCATTGACGGCTCTGGCGTTGTCGACCGCGGGGCACGATGTTATCGTTCTCGACCGGCGCGCGCCGGGCGAAGGGTCGACCATTGCCAGTACTGCTATGATCCAGTTTGAGATCGACACGCCCCTGACACAGCTTTCCAGTCGCATCGGCAAGCCCAAAGCGGTGCGTGCCTACCATCGCTCAGCGAAGGCCGTCTACGATCTCGGCCAAACCTTCAAGGTGCACGATATCAACGCCGATTGGACTGAGCGCGACGCTCTCTATCTTGCAGGCAGCGAGATGGGTTTTCGAGGGCTTTCGGCGGAAGCCGGTGCACGACAGGCAATTGGCCTGCCATCGCAGTTTTTGAGCAAGGCGGAATTGCTGGCACGCTTCGACATAGAACGGACGGGTGCTATACTTTCTCAAGGTTCTGCCGAACTCGACCCAGCAAAGGCCTCCGCAGGCGCGCTCAGGGCCGCGCAAAAGCACGGAGCAACAGTCATTTCTCCATGTACAGTTGCGACCATCGAGGCCGACGGCAAAGAGGTTCGGCTCACGAGCGATTCTGGTAGCGTGTTTTCGTGTCGCAAAGCTGTGTTTGCAACGGGGTATGAGGTCGTCGGCGGTATACCGCGTGATGCCTTCAAAGTCGTTTCGTCATGGGCGATTGCGACAAAACCGATTGCGCGTGGGAAGTTCTGGCCCTCGCGATGCCTCATCTGGGAAGCGTCGGATCCCTACCTCTACCTGCGCGCGACCGCCGACAATCGCATTCTTGCCGGCGGCGAGGATTCGGGTTTGACCGACGCCAATCGACGGGAAGCAGCTATCCCAGCCAAAGCTGAGCAATTGATCCGCAAGGTGCGCCACTTGCTGAAGTTGCCTGACCTCGAAATCGACTATGCCTGGGCTGGCGCCTTTGCAGATAGCCCGACCGGGCTGCCGGTCTTTAGGGAGTTACCAGGATTGCCTGGTGTCTTTGCAATTCTCGGCTGCGGGGGTAACGGCATTACGTTCAGTGTCATAGCAGCCGATGTGGTTAAGGCATGGGTCAAAGGTCGCCGCGATCCAGATGCCGATCTGTTCGTTGGATTGTAGTTGATGTATTGCGCCCCGCTTAGAGTGACCCTCGCGTTCAGCGTGGAAACACGATCTAAAGCGAAGGGCTGAACATCGACGGACGCGTCACCTGGATCTTCTCCGACCTGGTGCCGATGCTACCGGTGGTGGATACTGGACTGACGCCGCTGCTGCAATGGGTCGTCCTTCGACACTAGCCGCATGGGTCGCGATTGGCCGGCCATTGCGGGGCGCTCGGGTATGACCCACGCAAGCATCAAAGCTTTCGTACCCTCAGTTCTCATGTGTGTAATGCATATCCGGATATTGAGAATACATGTGCTGCATGTGGGGCAGTATCCTATGCAGTTTCAGTCCTTGGCCCTGCTGTAGGTCCCCGGCGTGGCGGTTCCCGCGGGCAAAAGGGTAACCAACGTGCTCGTCAATCGAAACCTCCGCAGGCAGGCCTCTATGGCCGACCGACTTCCTATACTTCGGTCAACTTCCCGAACTTGAGCTTGAAATGAAACGTCGCCGTGACGGGCTTGGACCAGAGATCCTTGTCCTTCACTTCGCGTTGGAAAGTCGGCACAGCTATCGTCACCGTGGACGCGTAGGCTCCGTCACCCAAGAGTGCGCTGTTGCCGGAGTAGTGCAGACCGCTGGCACCCGACATCGGGGTTGAGCGGCAGCTCCATGGACTTGCCAGTTTCGGTGTTCGTTGCCTTGAAGCTAGTTCCTGCGTACGGAACACGCGTGTTCGACTGCGGGTCTGTGAGCTTGAGCTCCACATGATCCTGTTTGTCCTTGCCTGGGGTATGTAAGTCCCACGTTGGTGGCGTTCCCATTTGCATCCATATGGCTTCTGCGCTCTCAAGCTCCAACTGCAAGATCAATCGCTCCGGGGTGACACGACCGAGGAGGATGGCCTCCTTCATGGGGCACCAGCGTTCGCGAGTTTTTTGATCTTGGGGTCAGCCGGTTGAGCGTTAACGCGACCGGGAGACCAAAGCCCGAAAGCTGCATAGGCCGCGACGGCGACGAGCGAAGTTGTGGTGCACACGGCATAGTTCCGCAGTTCGTTGGTTGTCCAAACGGCCTGCAACGCATTGGCAATAGAGACGTGCGCGATTTGGTTGGGCAGGTGAGTTCCGTCATCCAGGACTGGCGAGCGGCTCGAGTGACGGCTGGTCAGCTTCCGGTGTTTGGTGCGGCGTTCGCAGGCTGTATCCTAAGGCCAACAACAGTCGACTTGGTTGGTTTCAAAGCGGTGTGCGACTCCACAAACCACAGCTGCTTGTCGATCCCCCGTGAGACCTCGGTGAAGAGGTCGGCCGTGTCGACATCACCAAAGTTGGTTGCCAGACCGACCGCTTCGCGAGCGGATTGGCCGAAGGCTGCAAGGGCCGACGCCACAGCAAAGATGTGGCTGTGTTCATCAGCAACGCCAAGATCGTAGGGGACAAGGAACGTGCGTGCTTCCGCGACCTGCAATGTGCCGTGCGCGGTTCCGCCAAGTCCACCAGCCCGCTCGGCGATCATGTCAGAGTAATCTTCCACGACTTCGGACACTTTATCGAACAGCTCATGCACGGCGATGAAGCCTGGGCCACGCACATTCCAATGGGCTTGTTTCGCCTGCGCATGCAGGTCAATGGCCGCGGCCAGATGCTTATTCAGCAATTCAATGGATTGAGCGCGAATGCCCTCGGCCAGGGTATTGTGCGTCGGATGCATTTGTCATCTCCAGAGTGTCAACACGGTGAAGAACCGACGCTGTAACTCTGGGGCGTGCCACACCTGGGTGGCAGTCCCAAAGCGACAGTCGGTCCTTCGCCAGGGCTACTTGGCAATCTTCGGCAAGGTCTTCGCCTGATCGGCCGTCATCGAGAGGACGACGCGATCTGTCATGAGTTTGAACTGAGCTGGCATGAGCCGGACGCGTGTCTCGCCAAGTCCAAGAAAGCCGCCGACGTCGGCATGCAATTCTGTCACCTTGCCTGCACCGTCGCGTGCAAATGCCGCAACTTCGCCGAGCTTTTTGGCGTCGCTGCTGTAAACAGCCTTGTCGATCCACTCTTTGGCCTGTTGGTCATTCAACGTGACGCCATCCGCCATTGGTGCCGCGGTTAGGGCGGCGGGTGGCGTCGCGGGGACTGTTGTTTGCGCGAATGTCGCCGTTGCGGTGGCAAGTGAAGCGGCGAAGGTCGCCAAAAGAAGGGGTTTCATATTGAACTCCTGAAAAGTGATGCAGCAACGCCGGTTGGGGCGTCGCCGAAAAAGGATTACTTCTTGGCGTGCGCGGCGCTCTTGCCGTGGGCTTCAGCAGATATCTTCTGTGCGGCCTCGCCGGAGCCATGGGCTGTCGTGGACTTCTCAACGGCGGCAGAATGCTCGCCTTTGCCGTGCAGATCGGCGGCGGCCTTGTGGGCCTTGGCGGCGGCTTCATGATGCTCTGCGGCTTTGGTGTGGGTTGCGACTGGCATGGGGGTACTCCGTCAATCTTGGGGTTGATTGGAAATGAGCGGCCTCGGATCGGGGGAAGATCCGAGGTCGCTTGTCATCGGGTGCTGTCCCAAAGGGCAGCGGCGCGTGTTTCCGATAAGGAGAAGACACGCGGTGCCGATGAAGACCGGCTGAACGGGGGGACATTCAACGGGTGCTTGCATCTAGGTCTCGCAGGCAGGTTGGCACCAGCCTCGGAATCTACTCAGCTGGGTTCAGGCTGGCCGACGAGGTCAACGGCGAACGGTTAAGCCCTACCGCTCATCGGCAAGTGACTTGCGATTGGTCAATTCTTGGCACCGGAACCGTGCTAAGGTTCTCTCCAGATGCGTTAACACCGGGGCTTTCTTGGATGCCTGACAGCCACCTGCAATCCGTCCGCGACGTTCGAACCCAAGAAAGCTCGGGTAAAGCAAAGACGTGTGCGCCTCCACACCCGAGCGTCAAAGACGGCGGGCTCCAATCAAGCGAACTGGGTTCCGCCAAACACCTTGCCGACGCCGTCCACGATCTGCGTCAACCGCTTCAAACGCTGTTTCTTCTGTCGTCACTGCTCGCAAGAACGGTGGACGGCGAGGCAGCTCAAAAGCTTGTCGCAAGAATTGACGTTTCTTTGACCGCGATGGCCGCCACTTTGGGTGGCTTGGCGATGGTGCCTCCCACGCACCATGAGACCATAGTTCCTGACAACCGGCCGAACTCCGAGAGCGCGCACGCGTTGCCACAATCAATCGTGGCTCCTGGCGGTCTCGCAGAAACGCCAGCCGTGTCGGTCATTTTTGTCGTCGACGACGATGATGACGTGCGTGCGGCCCTACGCAGTGTGCTTGAGGATGAAGGGCACGAGGTTCGCGATTTTTCGTCGTGCGAGGCGTTTCTTGCATGCGAGCGACGCAGCGGCGACGGCTGCTTGCTGGTTGACGCCTACCTGCCCGGCATGAGCGGCCTTGAACTCCTGCACCAGCTGCACGCCAACGGAGACGCGGCGTTGCCGTCGATCATGATCACGGGGCAGAGCGACGTGCCCATGGCCGTTGACGCCATGAAAGCAGGTGCGGTGGATTTCATCGAAAAGCCGGTTAGCCGCGAAGGTCTTCTCACCTGCATTCGGCGCGCTGTTGAGCAGTCTCGGGACCAAAACGCACGTGCCCTTTGGCAGCAGGAAGCGGAGCATCTCGTGAGCGGCCTGACGGCACGGCAGCGCGAAATCATGGACCTCGTGCTTGCGGGGGTGCCAAGCAAGAACATCGCCGCCGATCTTGGCATCAGTCAGCGCACGGTGGAAAACCATCGCGCAGCCATCATGACGAAAACGGGGGCTAAGTCACTACCCGCCTTGGCGAGGCTCGCCGTCACAGCGCTGTCGGCGGGTTTCTCGGCACCGCATAGCCATTTTGATCCGATGTGATGCTAGGGCCTGAGTAGTTTCCGAACCTACTCCAGGTCTCCTCTCTCGTTCACAAGATGCACTGCGCGCTCGCACTGGCCAGCAGCTTGGCCAGCAGCTGGGCCAGCAGTTTGGCCAGTTGGCTTTGCGTGCCCAGGAGACCATGAGCATGTCCCACATCATTCCAGAGAAGGCATTGGTTGTCGTTGCCGACGGCACGGGTGCCAAATTCTTCCGGCACGCCAGCCACCACCTCGGCAAGCACAAGCTAACTGCCGATGGCACCTTCAAGCCGTCTCATCTGGTGGCCGACGGTCCTGCGGGCCATCGCCCGCCGGAGCAATCGCACCAGGAGACCAACGAAGCAACTTTCGCCAAGCAACTGGCGCAAGAACTCTATCGCCGGGCCCACAGCGGCGACTTTGCGGCATTGGTGCTGATCGCCGATCCCGGGACGCTTGGGCAAGTGCGGCCCTTGCTCCACAAAGAGGTGCAGTCCCGCATCGTCCTCGAGTTCGCCAAGACGCTGACGAAAGCGTCGATCGCCGACATCGAAGCGGCCTTACACGCCTAAGCGCCTCTATCGCGCTGTGCGGCCAAGCGTCTGAGTAGTTTCCGACCCTATGGCGCGGGAACCAAACCTCCTAGGACTTGATGGATGTCGGAAGCCGCAACTGCCCCAAAATAAATGGGGCCTCGAGCATCCTGGCACGCAAGAGCCTCGTTTTGGCTCGGAGGCACCCATGCCGCACACCCACCCTGCCCCATCAACCCAGCAGCATGTCTCGGTCATGTACGGCGACGGGGTTCATTCATTTTGGCTTGAGCGCGACGCCACGCTTGCGGAGCTGGCCGTTCATGTGGGTGCCCTTGATGCGCTGCACGAGGGCGCGCCGCTCACGATCGACATCATGTTCGAGCCTTCGCCTCGACGCTTTCAAAGCGCGCCGTTGGCGCAGCAGATTACTTCCTAAGACTCAGTCTCCAAGCGTCGAAAAGGACAATCACCATGGACAAAGACCGGATCAAGGGCGCTGCTCAGAAGATCAAAGGCAAGATTGAGAAAACAGTTGGTCGTCTCACCGGCAACAAGCGCGTCGAAACTGACGGCAAGATCGATGAGGCAGCCGGCACAATTCGTCAGGCGGTCGGTAAGGGCAAGGATGCAGTGCGCGACGCTATCAAGGATCGCGCCAAGTAAACGCCGTTGAAGATCTGATCGCCGCATCCAATTGGCCATCGCCGGCACTTAGGAAATCTGACACATGCCTATCAGCACAATTCTACTCGTGCTCGTGATCCTCATGTTGCTCGGTGCCATTCCGACGTGGCCCCACAGCCGCTCATGGGGCTACGGCCCGTCTGGTGCCATCGGCACCATCGCGATTGTGGTGCTGATCCTCATCCTTCTGGGCCGGATCTGAACCACCAATTAAAGCGGCGTCACTGAAACCAAACGCGCCGCCGCGCCTGCTGCGCCATCAAGGATATGATCACCATGACACACCGCCTGACCGCTCTGGCATTCACCTCACTCCTCGGAGCACTCACAATGTCCACCCAACTTGTCGCGCAGTCCTCAACGACAGCAATTCCGTTCGTGACGAGCCAACCCGCGAATGAGTCGCTGGCCCGAGTTTTCTTGGGCACCAATGTCACCAACATGCTCGGCGAAACCGTCGGCGACGTCAACGACGTCATGTTCAACAGATCAGGCCAAATCAGCACCGTCGTCTTGGGTGTTGGTGGCTTTCTCGGTATGGGCGAGAAAAATGTTGCCGTGCCCTACAGTTCACTAACGATTAGCACCAGCACCGAGGGTGCCCGCACCATCGTCATCTCGGCCAGCAAGGAGGCGCTGAAGCTGGCACCGGTCTTCACCGCGACCGAGAAGACCACGATGGATGCCGTCAAGGATAAGGCCGTCGACCTTGGGCACAAGACCGCCGACAAGGCCAACGAGTTGAAGGATCAGGCGGCCAAGAAGATTGACGACATGACCAAAGGTACGGCCGTCAAGAAGTAACCTACCCCTCCAAACCTAACACTCTGATCGGAACACGTCATGCAAGTTGAAGCGCTTCTCGTCCTCCTGCTCATCGGCGGCGTCGCCGGATTCCTGGCCGGGACAATCGTAAAAGGTTACGGCTACGGCCTCGTCGGCAACATCGTCGTCGGCATCGTCGGTGCTGTGTTGGGCGGTTGGCTGCTGCCACGGCTGGGGCTGTTTGCCGGCACCGACATCATCGGACAGATCATCTCGGCCACCATCGGCGCTGTCGCCCTGCTGGTTATTCTCGGTGTGGTTCGCCGTATCGCCTGAATGGTCTTGGCACCATCAAGCGCTGCCGGGCACCCGGCGGCGCTTCCGCGCACCTTGCACCGGAGACTGTCTTGCCAAACGAAGAACAGGATCTGATGCAGGCCGTTGTCGCCCATAAGCGAAGCGAAGCGAACTTGCGGCTCGGCATTGCTATTGCAGGCTTTGGGCTAGGCGTCTTGGATTTCCGGACTGACCAGGTCACGTTGGACCATATTGCAGCAGCACTCTTTGGACTGCCTGCCAATACGCCAATTCCACGCTCCGAGATGCATGCCCGCGTCCACCCCGCCTCCGCCGCGGAAGTCAAAGCCGCTATGCTGTTAGCCCTGGACCCAGCTGGCGATGGACTTATGGCGATCGAGCATCGCATTTTGCGTCCGGATGGATCCGCCTTATGGGTCGCCGCCCGCAAACAGATTGAATTTGGTAATCACGGGCCGGGCGGTTCCAGACTGGCGACTGTCGGGTTGCTTGCCGTTCGTGACATCTCCGGCCGCTGGCTTGCGGAGGAAAAAATCCGCATTTCAGAAACGCGCTATCGCCGGCTTTTTGAAGCGGCGCATGATGGGGTGCTGTTGGTTGATCCAAACACGTCAAAAATTGTAGACGCCAATCCGTTCATGACCGAGTTGCTTGGATACCCGCACGCCGATCTCGTCGGCAAAGAGCTCTACGAGATCGGCCTGCTCAAGGATCAGGCTTCCAGCCAGGAGATGTTCCTGCAGCTGAAAGTCGATCATCAAGTTCGCTACGAGAATTTGCCTCTGGAAAGTCAGTCCGGCGTCCACCGGGAAGTGGAAGTGGTCGCCAATTTGTATGATGAAGGCGGTCATGCGATTATCCAATGCAACATCCGCGACATCACTGAACGCAAATTGGCAGAAGCCGTCGCGCTGCAGTATTCGCGGCTGTTTTCCACTCTGATTGAACAGGCACCAAGCGGCGTCTATGTTATCGATGCGCAATTCCGCATGTCCCAGATCAACAAGCTGGCGATGCCGGCATTTGCAGCCGTGGAGCCGTTGATCGGTCGCGATTTCTCCGAAATACTCACAATTGTCTGGGGTGCAGATGTCGGGGAGCGGATCGAGCAGATCTTTCGGCACACGCTGCGAACGGGTGAGCGCTATGTCTCCCCACCCTTCACCGAGCGGCGTCACGACATCGATATGATCCAATCGTACGAATGGGAGGCACAGCGCGTGACGCTGGTGGATGGAAGCTATGGGGTTGCCTGCTATTTCAGTGACATCACAGAGCGCAAGCTAGCCGAGGATATCGTGGCCGAGCGCGAAGCGCACGTCCGGAGCATCCTCGACAACACGCAAGCGTTTATTGGCCTTTTGAGCGTCGATGGGACGCTGCTTGAGGCCAACGCTCCGTCTCTTGCGGCGGCAGGTGTTTCCCGGGAAAGCGTCATCGGTCGAAAACTCTGGGACACCAACTGGTGGGCGCAAGACTCACAAGAAGCCAACCGTCTCAAGGATGCTGTTCTTCGATCTGCTGCGGGGGAAGTTGTACGCTACGATATGATCGTACGTTTGGCGCCAACAAGGCGCATGGATGTCGACTTCATGCTGGCCCCCGTGCGCGACGCGAGTGGGACGATCACGCTACTTGTTCCATCAGGTTTGGATATTACGGAGCGAAAACGCTCCATGCACCACATCCAACAGCTTATGGGAGAGGTCAACCACCGCGCCATGAACCTGCTCGGTGTCGTGCAGGCTGTCGCTCGGCAGACGGCGCGTGATGGCGACCCGGCCACCTTTGTCACTCGGTTGACTGAGCGCATCGGTGGGCTGGCGGCCAGTCAGGATCTACTGGTGCAGAACGAGTGGAAGGGTGTCGAAGTCGCAGACCTCGTTGCTGCCCAGCTCGCCCACTATAAAGGCCTGTTCGGGAGCCACGTGGTGTTTGCTGGACCACCTGCACGCCTGACGCCCGCTGCTGCCCAGGGCATCGGCATGGCACTCCATGAGCTGGCCACGAACGCCAGCAAATATGGTGCCCTCTCCGACAGTGTCGGCCGCGTCAACATCTCTTGGCGTATCACCGATGGCGCGGAGCCCAATTTCGAAATGCGATGGTTAGAAGACGGAGGCCCCAGCGTGGTGCCGTCGACGCGCAGGGGATTTGGCCAAAAGGTCATCGGCCCGATGGTCGAGGCAGCCGTCAGTGGCAGTGCCGAGATCCAATATGCAGAGAGTGGGTTGTCTTGGACGCTCATCGCGCCCGTCGCCAAGACGCTCGAGAGCGAGCGCGCCGCGACGCCTATGGCCTTCCTATGACCCACAAGAAAGGTGCACCGCCAATGCGCATCCTCATCATCGAGGACGAACCCATGATCGCGCTGTATCTCCAGGAGCTCTTGGAAGACGCCGGCTTTGCAATCATCGGCGTAGCCAGCAGGCTCGCCAAAGCCATGGAGCTTATCAAAAGCGCCGTATTCGATGTGGCTATCTTGGATGCCAACTTGGCTGGCATCAGTTCCAGTCCCGCCGCCGCGGCATTGGTCGCCCGGAGCATGCCTTTCGTCGTCCTGTCCGGCTATTCCATGCAGCAGCAGCAGGCGTTTCCGACGCCGCATTTCTTGCAGAAGCCATGCCGTCCAGAGCAGCTTATCAGCATACTGAGCGCCATCGGACCCAAGCCGTAGGTGTGCTAGTGCCAGTGGCTGACCCGTGCCTTGATCGGCCGACAACGCCATGCGCCTCGCAGACTGGTTCGCGTCTTCCCACCGTGTAACTCAATTGTCGGACGCCATTGATAGGCTGGAGGACAGTCTAGCGCCGGTTGGCCAGCAGGAAACGATCCAGCTGGGTGACAGCCCGGATCACCGCATTTATCTGCGCAATCTCAATATCGCCCTCCACGATGGCAAGCTGATGATTGACGGGGCCGAAGCCGTCGTGTCGCCAGGCGAGAAGGTTCTCGTGAGGGGCGAGTCGGGTACCGGAAAGAGTACGCTCATCCGAGCGATGGCTGGTTTGTGGCCGTGGAGCAGCGGCGAGATCCTGCGGCCGGCAGGTGCCTCAATTGCCTTTATGCCACAACGGCCGTATTTCCCGCTCGACACGCTGGGTGCTGCCTTGCTCTATCCACATCACGATGCGGTTATTGCTGCAGAAGTGATCGATGAGGCCTTGGTCCGCTGTGGTCTTGAACACCTCATTCCGCGCCTTGACGAGACAGAGGACTGGGGCGCGGTGCTGTCCGGCGGAGAGCAGCAACGGTTGGCGTTCGCCCGCGTGTTGATCAATCCGCCCGACATCCTCATCATGGACGAGCCAACATCGTCGCTCGACGAACTCAGTCAATTCAAATTGATGGAGTACATGCGATCTGTTGCCGAAAACGACAGTCTTGCATGCCGGCCATCGGCCCGGCCTGGACCGCTTCCACGATCATGAAATTCAGTTGATCCGCGAGACCCGTGATGGGCCAGCCACAACCCACGAGCGGCGATTCACCGCGCGCGAGATTGCCGCGCGTGCGTTGCGGGGTTTAGGGCTCAAGCGTCGATGAGTCATGCGGCACGCGGACCTGGAGATGCCCGGGTCATGGCTTGGCAACGAACCAAGGCGCAATCAAAGCTGGCACGCCATCAGCAAAGAAAAGACCAAGCCCAACAATGACAAAGCCACCGATGGTCCAAACCACCCACATCAATGGCGCTGTTTGACGTGGCACTGGCTCTGACATGACCTGATCTCCCTTTTTCGGTGTGCGCGCGGCAGTCACGCGCCTCAACAATTCGCGGCTGCCGCAGGCCGGTCCTTCCGGGGCCTCTTGCACTGGTTCCCTTGAACAAACGTGGCGCGATCAGCGACTGTTGGCGAGAACCGGTATCGGCACCAGAGCTGGATCTGCCACCACATCGCCCATGTGAACGTCGATCCTGAATGCATTCGCGGTGTCGAGAATTGCCTTCGCGCGCCGCATGTCGTCGGCACCGCCATGGACCATGACCAAGAACCCGTCTTGCTTCATCACGGTTTCATAATCGATAACGCTGTCCTTCGGGACGCCAATGCTGATCAATGCAGCCGTCAATGCACTAAGGCTGCCGGCGACAACAGCACCTTCAACTGCAGCAATGACACTGGTTGCGAGATAGCCCAGCACAATAACAGGCCCAACCGCCGGCGCTGTGACGAATACGCCGCCGAGGAAAAGGCCCCAGAACCCGCCCCAGAAGGCACCTTGCTTCCCCCAAAACTTCATGCGGTCGCCCACATTATAGAAGCCGATCACGCGTTCCTCGGAGTGAAAGCCCTTTCCCACGACGCTCAGCTTTTTCATATCGAAGCTCGCTTGTGCGAGTTTCTTGACAGCAGCTTCCGCCGCCTCGTGATCCGCAAAAACAGCAATCGTTGAGTCATCGGTTTGCATGGCATGCTCCTGGTGTGCTGAGCGGCTTCTTATCAAATCGATAAATCACCAAACGTGGTCACGATTTGAGAAGCGGCGCCGGGCGTCCCGCTTGGGATGACCGTCCTGCACAAAAGTAGTCGCATGGGCATCGCGACAGCCAGCGTCGGAATCTACTCAGATCGTGCGGCGTATGGTGGGTTGTCGCCGCCATGAGGGCATCGCCACAGCACGGCAACTGGCTACGCTTCACGAGCGTGCGCGCCTCTTCGTGAACGTGTTCCAAGCCTCGTTCAAGCGTGCCGAAAAAAAGCGCGACGGCGCTCGCGTGACCAAACGATACCACAAACCTATGACGCCGCTTGACCGTCTTCTCGCAGATACTCGGGTCGGGCAGGACGTGCGGGACCGTGCGATGGCGCTCCGTACCGATCTTGATCCGGTACGCCTATTGGCTGACATCCGTCGAGAACAACAATCACTTGTGACATTGGCTGACGCATTCGATTGCGCACGTTTGTCCCTGCCGCCACCGGTGACGGCAGGCATCGTACCGATCGAGACGTTCGTCGCGAACCTCTCGATCGCTTGGCAAAACGGCGACGTGCGGCCCACATCAAAGGCTAAACCAAAAGCGAAGCGTGGCCGCCGCCGACCTGATCCGCTGTCTGCGGTCATACACGAGCTTGGGGCCTGGTTCGACGCGGATCCGTCACGGACGGCACGCGAACTTCTGACGCGCCTCACTGCGACACACTCCGGAAACCCCGCGGGCTATCCGGACGCCGTGCTGCGCACACTTAAGCGCCGGCTCGACGCTGATCACCAGCCAGTTGCCGGTCGAGGCATGGCACGAGGTCATCGACGAACCGACCTTTGCTGATGCCATCCTCGACCGCCTCGTCCACAACGCCTATCGCCTCGCGCTCAACGGACCATCGATGCGCATTCCCAAGACAGCCAAAACGGAGACCGCCGTGACCGACACGGACGCCAGCCCAGCAACAACTCTCACAAAGCTGGCAAAGGTAGCAAAAAAAAAAAAGAACACCGCGCCTCGCCGCCCGCCCGTAAGCGGCGCTGCGTCTGACTCGTGGCGGTCACTCCACGTCTTGGCGGGGCCATGCTCACGCATGGACGCGCACGGGCTCCACTTGAAGCTTGACCGAAACCACGAACACTGAGACCAAAAAACTGCATCCAATGGCGCTATCAAGTTCGTGTGCCGCCCTGGTCGTCATCGACCGGGTCAAGTGGTCGCCATGCACCGGACAGCATGGTCGTCATCGCCGGAATGCGCACTCAAAAGGCCGGACATCCTAGAGAGCGGATGAGCTGGTCTTGATTCAAGGGGAGTGTAGCAGACACGCTGCAGTGGAGGCTGCCGCTAAACGGTGTTCGCTTCGCGAATGTGGTTGCGAGGTCGAAATGACTCGTTTGAAACCTACCGTATAACCCATTGATTTCTTGAGATTGGGAATCCAAAGCTACGACACTTGTTGCGTCAAGATATTGAAATAATTGGAATTTTCAATCGGAATGAGGTTGCGGGGCTAGATTTGAACCAACGACCTTAGGTTTTACGTCGCCGCTTCATGCACAATCGCCCGGTTTTCGAG
>JANNEU010000284.1:0-1640 GCA_031379035.1 Hyphomicrobiaceae bacterium
CGAGTTGACCGCGCACGGCAGCGCGCCGCTGCTCGGCATCTCAGACGCCAAACGCTTCAACGCCAACTTCCACGATCAGTTCATGGAACTGTGGGGGACCGGCGGGCGCCTGCTGGCAAACGGGGTGCAGACAGTTTGGTATAAGGAGTGAGGGTGGGCGTAGGTTGGCTCAAGGTGCCTTTTTGCACCGCGATCCAACACAGCGCACGCGGCCCGATGTTGGGCCGCGCATTGCCGCTACAGCGTCAATGCTTGACCCAACACGACTGGAATCCGCTCAAGAATATGATATCATCTAACCATGACCACGAAGACACCGGACCGTATCGTCGAACTTTGGCCGAACCTGCCAGAGGCAGCGCGTGCCGATCTCATCAAGCGCGCTGAATCCATGGCTGCCGGGATCGTTGATTTTACGGCAGAAGACCTAGCTGGCATCGAACGAGGCCGCGAAGACTTCAAGCACGGCCGCACACTTTCGGCCGAGCAGTTCGACAGCAACATGGACGCCTTCATGAAGGGGCTTCGGCAAAAGTCGGCCCGCGCCCCATGAGAACGGTTCGCTATGCCCAATCGGCAGAAGCGTCGCTGCGGACTTTGCTTGCCCAAGGTGCCGCCAAGTTCGGTGTCGATGTCGCCGACGAGAAGCGACTTTTGTTGCGGACCTGTGTCAGCACGTACCTTGCAGAATATCCGCACCATGGCCTGCGGACACCCGGCCAGACATTCCGGCACTACCCGGTCGCCGATACGCCCTTCACTGTGGTGTTCGACTACGATGAGGTCGAACTGCGGGTGCTTTTCATCGTCCATCAACGCGCGGACCGTCGACAGCTGGACGTGCGTGATGTGATATGGTGATCGGAGATTTTGTCGATGCCAGCCTACGACACGAACGTATCTGAAGCACTTGACGACAGGCACCTTGAACGGCTGACTGACGCAAACGAGATGATTGCCTATTTCGAGCGGCAGTTTGAGCTGGGTAGCGGCAAAGCTGGTTACCATCTTTCTCTTCTGCTTGGAGAAGGGTTGGTAGTTGGATCACCCGCGGTGCGAGCGCATTTGGCGTCTCGAACGTCCGATCAAATGCGGTGTTTGATCGGGGCATTTTCGCTTCTTCATGAGGAAGCCCTGAACGGAGACGGGGAGGCAATGCATTTCATTGCCCACTACTATCAGTCAGGCTTGCCGCCGCTCAAAATGGCGGTACATAATATGTTCGAGTTTTGGGTGCGACGTGCAAGAGCTGCTGGCTTTGGCGATCCACAAGGCCAGTATTAATCCTTCAAGGTTCGATCACTCACTCACCCCATCCCCGCCGCACTCATGCCGCCGTCGACGATGAGTTCGGTGCCGGTGATGTAGTGGCCTTCGTCGGAGACCAGATACAGAATCGCATGTGCCACATCCCAGGCGGTGCCCATTTTGCCGACGGGCACGGCGGCGTCGCGCTTGGCGATCAGCGCTGCCACGTCGCCACCCGCAAGCGCGCCGGCCAACCGGTGCTCGACCAGCGGCGTGTGCATCAGTCCCGGCACCACCGTGTTGCAGCGGATGCCCTGCTTGGCAAACGACAGCGCCGTCGATTTGGAGAACGCGATGATGCCCAGCTTGGCCGTCGAGTAGGCGACATGTGG
>JANNEU010000333.1:0-4637 GCA_031379035.1 Hyphomicrobiaceae bacterium
AGGCGCCTTCGCGAAGTGGATGGATGATCGTCTGCCTATCGCGCGGATGATGCACGGCCAGTTCGTCGATTTCCCGACCCCCCGCAACCTCAACTACATGTGGACCTTCGGCGGCATTCTGACATTCATGCTCGTCGCCCAAATCGCGTCCGGCTTGGTGCTGTCGATGCACTACCAGCCGAGTGACGTAGCAGCCTTCGACAGCGTCGAAAGCATCCGCCGCGACGTCAATTACGGTTGGCTGCTGCGCAACATTCACGCGGTGGGCGCGTCGATGTTCTTCCTCGCTGTTTACCTGCACATGGCGCGTGGCCTCTACTACGGCTCCTACAAAGCCCCCCGCGAGATCCTCTGGATCCTCGGCGTCATCATCTTTCTTCTGATGATGGCAACCGGCTTCCTCGGCTACACGCTCGTCTGGGGCCAGATGAGCTTCTGGGGCGTCACCGTCATCACCAACCTGTTCTCCGCGATCCCGATCATCGGCGACGGCATTCGCACCTGGCTGTGGGGTGATTTCGCAGTCTCCGGCGTGACACTCAATCGCTTCTTCTCGTTGCACTTCCTGCTGCCGTTCGTCATCGCCGGCGTGGTCATCCTGCACATCTGGGCGCTGCATGTTGTCGGCCAGAACAATCCAACCGGTCTCGATATCAAGACCAAGTCCGACAGCGTGCCGATGCTGCCCTTCGCGATCATGAAAGACGTGTTCGCGATGTCCGTCTTCATCATGCTCTACGCATGGTTCGTGTTCTTCGCACCCGACTACCTCGGCCATCCCGACAACTACATTGAGGCCAACCCGCTCTCGACGCCGGCCCACATTGTCCCGGAGTGGTACTTCCTTCCGTTCTACGCGGTCCTTCGAGCTGTACCTTCAAAGCTGGGTGGCGTGATCGCGATGTTTGCGGCGATTGCGGTGCTGGCCTTCATTCCCTGGCTCGACACGTCCAACATCCGGTCGGCCAAGTATCGTCCGCTGTTCAAATGGTTCCTCTGGGCCTTCTTCTTCACGGTTCTCGCACTGGGATACCTGGGTGGCAAACCGGCCGAGGGCGCCTACGTGATCTGGTCGCGCGTATTCACGCTCTACTACTTTGCATTCTTCCTGCTCGTAATGCCGATTGTCGGCTTGATCGAGACACCCGGAAAGATGCCACGCAGCATTTCAGACGCAGTGCTCGGTGGCGGCGGCCGCATGGCCGGAGCCACGGCAACCGCTGCCGCAGAAAAGCGCTGAAAGAGGCCTTGGGATACACACGATGATCACTTCAAATCTCAAGACTCACGTACGCCTCCGCGCTGCCCTGACCGGCACTGCACTCGCGATCATGGCCACGTCGTCGGCCATGATTGGAGCAACACCATCATTGGCTGCGGAGGGTGGCGCCGCCATTCCAACGCAACGGTGGACCTTCAGCGGCGTTCGCGGACACTTCGACCGTGAGCAGCTGAAGCGTGGGTTCCAGGTCTACAAGGAAGTCTGCTCCACCTGCCACGGCATGCGGCAGCTATCCTTCCGCAATCTGGTCCAGAAGGGTGGCCCTGAGTTCCCCGAAGACGGCGTGAAGACGCTTGCGGCCACCTACAAGATCAACGACGTTCCCAACGACCAGGGCAAGGTCGTCAAGCGCCCCGCGCGCCTGTCCGACCGCATCCCAAACCCGTTCGACAATGAACAGCAGGCGCGCTCGGCCAACAACGGTGCATTGCCACCAGACTTGTCGTTGATCGCCCGTGCCCGCGGCGTGGAAGCGGAAAAGCCCTTCTTCATGGTGCCCGTGCACATGTTCAAGGATCTGTTCGTGAGCGGTGGCTATCAGGAAGCTGGATCTGACTATCTCTATGCGTTGATGATGGGCTATCAGGACATGCCCAAGGGGACGAAGAACCCTGACGGCACGGACATGAGACTGTCCGATGGCATGTACTACAACACGGTGTATCCCGGTCATCAGATCGGGATGCCGTCACCTTTGATGGACGGCAGCGTCAAATACGGTGACGGCACGCCTGCAAAACTTGAAAACCACGCGCGCGACGTGACGGCGTTCTTGTCCTGGGCCGCCGATCCAAAGCTCGAAGAGCGCAAGCGCATGGGCCTCATGGTGATGCTCTACCTGCTCATCACATCCGCTCTGCTGTATGCCGCCAAGCGCTACGTGTGGGCCGGCGAAGCGCACTGAGCTTACGCAGCCGCAGCATTGATGATACGCCGAAAGGCCCCGGCAACGGGGCCTTTTGCGTTGGAGGGTTTGCGCTGCGCGCAGGAATAGACTACTTTTTGCCCATGTCAGCGCCACTCAACACACCTCTTCGCCGAATCGTCTCGAAGCCTGACGTCATGGGCGGTAAACCATGTATCGCGGGGACGCGCATCACTGTTGAAGTGATCGTGCGCCGGTTCGCTGAGCACTATACGCTGTCGGAAGTGCTTGACGATTATCCCACAATCACAGAGCCGGACGTGCGCGAGGCGCTCGAATATGCGGCAAAGTTGGCCGGCTCTGCGCGTGGTGAAGCCGCGTGACACCACGAATTTTCGTAGATGAAAACGTGCCGGGCTCTGTTGTTCGCCAACTGCGAAGCGATGGGCACGACGTGTCCTGGGGATGCGAGTTCGACAAAGGTGTGTCGGACACGCAGCGCACAGCCATGGCAGCCAAGGAGGGACGCGTGATCTTGACCGAAGACAACGACTTTGCGGCCATTGTGTTTCGCGACAGGTTGCCGGTCACCGGGCTTGTGTTGGTCGAGCTGCACGGGTCCAGACGCGAGTCGCGTGCCGCCCGGGTCGTTAATGCCATGCGTGAAATCGGTCACAAAGCGGTCGGAAAAGTACATGTAATCGAACCGGCCAACATACGCAGTCGAGACCTCCCCTAAGTGCCAGGAAGGGACCAAGCCCTCGAGGTTTGGTCGGATAGGCGTGCGTCAGCAATGTTGTTTGAAAGCGCTGGTTCCCGGCTGGAGACTCCCATGACCAAATCAGTCCTCGGCATCCTTGGCGGCAGCGGGCTCTACGACCTGCCGGGCTTGCAGAACGCAAAGTGGATGCCGGTGGCGTCGCCCTGGGGCCAGCCGTCCGACGACATCTTGTTTGCGGAACTTGACGGCCTGCCGTTACGGTTTCTACCCCGTCACGGCCGCGGGCACCGTCTGTCACCTTCGGGCATCGACTATCGCGCCAACATCGACGCTTTGAAACGGGCAGGTGTGACAGATCTCGTCTCTGTGTCGGCCTGTGGCTCCCTCAAGGAAGAACTCGCACCCGGCCACTTCGTCCTCGTCGATCAGTTCATCGACCGCACGTTCGCGCGCGAGAAATCATTCTTCGGCAACGGCCTCGTGGCCCACGTGTCAGTCGCTGATCCCGTCAGCCCGCTGCTTGCTGATGCCATTGCGCGCGCCGCCGCCGCAGAACACATCCCCATGACACGCGGTGGCACCTATCTCGTCATGGAGGGCCCGCAGTTTTCAACCCGCGCCGAAAGCCATCTCTATCGAAGTTGGGGTGCCAGCGTCATCGGCATGACCAACATGCCCGAGGCCAAGCTCGCCCGCGAAGCCGAGATCTGCTACGCGACCGTCGCTATGGTAACAGATTATGACTGCTGGCATTCGGACCATGCGGCCGTCGACGTCGCCGCCGTCATCAAGGTGCTGGGCGAGAATGCCGTGAAGGCACAGCGGCTCATCACGAGGCTCGCCCGCGACTTCCCCCGCGAGCATCCCGCTTGCCCCATCGGCTCAGACACCGCCCTCGACGTCGCCCTGATCACGTCGCCCGACAAACGCGAACCCGCACTCCTCGCCAAACTGGATGCAGTCGCTGGCCGGGTGTTGCGCAAGCCGGCGTGACCTGGCTAAAAAAAAACAGGAACGCCTGCCGTATCGACTCTATCCGGGGAGAGCTTGAAATGACGACGATGCGCTACACGCCGCTGGTGACCGGACTTCCGGCGACCGTGCCCTTCGTTGGCCCCGAGACCCAGGAACGCAACCGCGGCGCCAAGTTCCGCGCGCGCATCGGTGCCAACGAAAGCGTCTTCGGCCCCTCGCCGAAGGCCATCGCGGCCATGCGCGAAGCCGCGGCCGAGTGCTGGATGTACTGCGACCCCGAGAACCACGATCTGAAGCAGGCACTGGCCGCGCACATTGGCGTCAAGCCAGAGAACATCGCCATCGCCGAAGGCATCGACAGCCTGTTCGGCTACACCGTGCGGATGTGCGTCGAGCCGCACGATACCGTGGTCACCTCGCTTGGCGCCTACCCGACCTTCAACTTCCACGTCGCCGGCTTCGGCGGACGGCTGGTGACGGTGCCGTATGTCGATGATCGCGAGGACCCAGCCAGCCTGATCGCCGCCGCCAACCGCGAAGCCCCGAAGCTCATCTACTTCGCCAACCCCGACAACCCCATGGCGTCATGGTGGAAGGCCGCGGCAGTTGCCGAGTTGATTGCCAACGTCCCAGACGGCTGCGTGCTGTGCCTCGATGAAGCCTATTCGGAGTTCGCCCCCGACGGCACCACGCCACCCATCGATGTGACGGATCAAAAAGTCCTCCGCTTTCGGACATTCTCCAAGGCCTACGGCATGGCCGGTGCCCGCATCGCCTACGTGATCGGCGAGGCT
>JANNEU010000365.1:0-6493 GCA_031379035.1 Hyphomicrobiaceae bacterium
TATGTACATCGCCATGAACAGATTTCGCGTGATCAAGGGGTCGGAAGCCGACTTCGAAACGATGTGGCGTGCCCGCGAAACCTATCTGCCAAGCATGCGCGGGTTTGTGGAATTCCACCTGTTGCGCGGCGCTACCCATGACGAGCACACGCTTTACTCGACGCATACGACATGGGCGTCGTACCAAGACTTTGAAGCCTGGACAAAGTCAGAAGGCTTCCGTGCGGCACATGCCAAAGCGGGTGATCCCAATCGCAGGGTTCTTCACATGGGGCATCCACAGTTCGAAGGTTTTCAGGCTGTGCTGACTGAGACCGTAAGTGGCCGGGTGGCTGCAGAATAAACATCTTGTGGTTCTCGACAAGGAAATCATCATGTCCATCGCAGACATGCGCCCTATTGCGCCGGCCGATGCAATTGCGGCTGTGAAGGCGGCCCTGGCGGAAAAGCCGGACTGTGTGCTTGAAAGCCTCGCGGAACAGCACCGCGTGCCCTATCGCGCGGTGTTAGATTGTCTTGACCCCGGCGCGCGGCGCGCTGCAGTCAAAACGGATTTCGATCAAATCTGGCAGGATCTCACGACCTGGGGCACGGTGATGTTCATCGTGCACACGGCGGACGGCGTGTTCGAGACCAAGGCTGCGATCCCGCCAGGAACTCATGGCCGTGGCTATTTCAATATCCACGGCGATAGCCCGATCGGAGGACATCTCAAAGTTGAGCGGTGCGATGCGATTTATTTCATAGATCGTCCGTTTTTCGGCCGCCGTTCGTGCTCGATCCAGTTCATCAGCATCGATGGCGAAGCAATGTTCAAAGTTTTCGTTGGGCGCGACGAAGCCCGCAATATGAAGGCCGATCAACTGGCGCGCTACGAAGCGTTGCGAGACCAGGTGTGCGCCGCGTGAGGCGAACCTCTCGCCACACCGAGCGGCATGACCCTCACCTCGACCCAGTATTTCACGCGTGCGCGGCCAACGCTGATGCGCCGCCGATGAATGCTGAGGCGACACAACGGCATGGGCAGGTGATCCGCGGCCCGTGGCTGCTTCAGATCCCGACTGCTGCGCCGTCTGATAGTGGGAATGGGCGACCAGTTGAAGCTGTGGCAGAGTTTTTCGCGTATCGGCCTGGTTTCCCACCGCCTCCGGCTCCAACGTCTCTCGCGCTTGGGGCAGCGGCAATGCTAGTGCCGGACGCGGCGCTGCGTTTCCCCGTCTCGCGCCCTCGCGAGCGAGGCCTCGGCATTTTTCGGTGCGTTGCCGCCGTCGTCGTTCTTCTCGTGCCCATTCGCTTTCTTTTGTCGGCGCCGCGCGGTGCTGGAGCGGGCGGAATTGAACTTGAGGCTGTTAGCATCGAACTGGTTGAGGCGTCTGTTTTGGACGCCCAACGTGAGACCCGCGAAGATGCAGCGGGGACTGTCCAGTCGGTTGCGGCCACCACCGGCAACAACGCAGCAGCAATACCTCCGTCTGTGATGGAAGTTCCAAAGGACAAGACCAAGGACACGGCCGCGGAAAGGAACACACCACCGCCCCTTGGGCCAAAGTTGGAACCGGTTGCCGAGCCCGTGCTGACCGCTCAAAACGCCGACGTGTCCGTTGAAGTTTCGCTAAACGATCGGCCCGTCGCGGCTCTGCCGGTGCCTAACACTGTGGTGCCCGCCATTGCGACTGCTGCAGCAGCTGCGCCATCGGGAGGCAATTCAGGTGGTGCCGAGGCAGCGTCGAAGACCGCAGCGGCCTCTGTCACGGCAGCCGGCAAGGTGGCGGCGTCGCAGGGTGATGTTAATCAATTTGTCGCGGGCATTCGTTCGTCGCTGGCGCGCACGAAGCCCAGTGGTCGCGGACGGTTCGGTACGGCGTTGGTTGCATTTGCCATTGAGATGGACGGCCAGCTTGGCTACGTCCGGGTTGAGAAAAGCAGTGGTAACACTACGCTTGATCAAGCAGCGTTGGAAGCCGTCCGCCGCGCCGCGCCCTTTAGAGCACCACCAGTTGGCATGGCTGATGCAGCGCGCCGGCTTGTCGTCCCGTATAAGTTTGAGTGATGCTGATCACGGGCAAACTAGATCGACACCATAGGCTCGTCATATTTAGTGCCCGCAGGTGCTATTTTGCGACAGGAAGTTTTGCGTTTTGTTTCTGAGGCGCTTCATCGCAGCTCCGGCACAGACCCAGGACCTCCACCAGCACGCTCTCGGCACGGAAACCCCGACGGCTTGCTTGGCTCTTGATGCTTGCCAAAACACTTCGTCCATCTATTTCGGCAACATGCGCGCAGGTGCGGCAAACCAGCGCCACCTGCCGGCCAAGTGCATGATCGCCATGGCAGGCGTAGTAGGCTTGGCGGCTCTCGAGTTTGTGGACAACCCCGATGTCCATCAGGCTATCAATGATCCTGTAGACGGACACTGGTGCCAGCCGCCGTCCGTCTTTCTTGGCGATCCGCTCCACAACCTCGTAGGCGCCAACCGCGTCATGTGACGAGGCAATGGTGGCGAGTACCTGGCGTCTCAGCGGCGTCATCTTCATACCGCGCGCTGTAAACCCAGCGTCAGCCCGTGCTTCGACGCCAGACATGCAGTTTTTGTGGTCGTGCTTTTGTGTCATCGATAGCAATTACCTGCGTGGTGGCCGCTGTAGTACTCAGACACGTAATGCCTTCAGCACGCATACGAGCATGCACGCTGCGATATTGCACGCCGCGGACGTCGTCGCAATCTGGGCCGCCACCCATGGCCAGTTGTCACTTGAGAGCGAGGGTCGGTGAGGCGGCGGTGACTTCGTACTGCCGTTGCGCGCCACCGACGATTGTCACTGTCAATTTCTGGGCACCGGGGAAGCTCTTAAAATAGGAGAATTGGATGGACTGAAGCTTTTCCGGAGACTTGCAGGTAAGCGCGTAGTCCGCGTCAAAATCCGCATGCTTCGGCTCTGCCGCTGCCGACTTCTGTTCGACCGCCGCTTTGGCGGTCTCCGGCTTGGCCGCGCCAGTGTCGAATTTCACTTCTGCAGACTTGACGACGCAGCCAGCGGCGGCCGGCACGACGAACAAAGCGAGCGGGCGGGCCAGTTGCCTCTTCGCAGTCGCGACCGCGCGCCGTTGGTCGGCGGTCTTCGGTTCGTGTTCGAAGCCGACGATGTCGTGGGCGGGCGCATTGAGTTCCATCGTCACGGCGCTGCCATCAATGGCGATATTCAACGTGCCGGCGCCGTGGACATGCGGCGGCAGCTCGCGGCTCTTTTCCTGGGCTTGTGCAAGCGGCGAGGCCAGTGTGGTCACGAGTGCGACACTCAACAACGTGCGCATGTATTCAACTCCATTGCTTGCTGGCTCATTTTTATATTCCATCAGTGCTGGTGTCCTGTAGGCAATCTATCCCGCGGTGTTGAATGCAACAGCCGCGCGCTAGAACCGCATAACACCGTAGAGCTTCACGCCTCGTCCTGGTTGAAGCACCTCGTCCTTCTTGAACGAAACGTGGTTCCGTACATCCTCGTTCAGCAGGTTCTCCCCTTTGAGGCCGATGGTCATCTCTGGGGTGATGCGCCCGATAGATGCGAGCTTCCAAGTGTAGTTGGCTTCGGCGCTCAAGAGGAAATAACCGTTGGTGGGTGTCTCGTTTTCGGCAAGGCGGTTCTGGTCAAAGGCGCGCAAGCCTTTCACGCGCGCCAACCAGTTGGCGTCGCGGTAGTAGATGCCGCCGCCGACCCGATGCGTCGGAATGCGCGGAACATATCCGTCACCATCGAAGCGCGCATGGACGAAATCATACTGGCCCTCGATGCCCCAGACCCCGCGCCAAACCGGCGCAATGTCGTATTGTGCACCCAGTTCGACACCATAGAATGTTGCCTTGCGCTGCTCGAACACCAGCTGCTTCAGCTCTGTCTCGGCACCGCAACTGTCAAGCGTCGCGCCGCACTCTACGCCAGTCAGCCGCTTGAAGATGAAGCCATCGTACTTGGTGTAGAACGCGCTTGCGTCAAATCGAAGATCACCCAATGCGCGTTTCAGACCGAATTCGATAGTCCTTGCTTTTTCTTTCTGCAGAAACGGATTGCCGATTTCGAATGTACCCGTTGCCTCATGCGCCCCTTTGGAAAACAGCTCTCCTCCATCCGGCGCACGCTCCACATACTGACCCGTAATGCGGGCAACGACGCCAAGCGGCAACTGATAAAGAGCGCCAAGGCTGGCGCTTGCCGGCTTGAATTGACGCTCGCCTACAAACAGTGTCGGAGCCGTTGGGTCTGTCACGTCCGCGAAGCCCGTGCCGCCGACAGTCGTTTGCTCGATGCGCGCCGCCGCTTGCAGCCGCAGGTTTCTCGTTGCCTGCAATTCCTCAAAAATAAACGAGGCGAGCGACCGGGTCCGAGCCGGTTCAAGCAGGCTATCGCCTTCAAAGCTCAGGCCGGTCGTTGTTCGATCGCCGATCTGGACGCCGACCGCGCCACGCAGTTCGCCGAAGGCCGTCTTCAAAGCCGCATGCTGGATTTCGACGCGGCCCTCCTTCTCTTTATTGGTAAACCGCGATCCAATATCAGACACGCCGGCAAGTTCGTTGTGCCGGTAGTCTGTCGAGCCGAACCAATAGCGAATGGCTTCGATGCCATGATCACGCACCCGCCATTCGCCCTGTGAGGCGAACTTGTCCTGCGTCATGTCGATGCGCTTGTTCTCCGTTACTGCGTCGGCACCTGGAATGCCATAGAGACTATTGAAGCGTGAAAACGAGACGCCGACAAACCCGGCATTGCCGACAATAGACGTGCCCACCGACAGGCCATCGCTATCCACAAACGTGTTCGCTTGGCGGCCATGCGGTGTGTTGTAGTCCTTGGCGCTGCGCGCGAAAGCGTCGGCGTGCACGACAATGTTGCCCGCCCCGCCAGTGACGCTGAAGGCGCCATCCTTGCCACGATCCACCGAGGTCAGACCTCCACTGACACTGCCCGTCCAACCATTGCGCGGCATGGCTTCCGGAATGCGGTCATTGCTCGATGAGACAACGCCGCCGATGGCTTGTGATCCGTAACGCAATGTCGCAGGGCCGCGAATAATCTCAACCTGCTGTGCAGCATTCGGATCGATTGTAACTGCGTGATCTTCTGACAGGTTCGAGACGTCGTGGGTGCCGATGCCGTTTTCCTGCACGCGCACGCGATAGTTATCGAGGCCACGCACGATCGGCCGGTTCGCACCAGCGGCAAATGTGGAACCAGCAACGCCCGGCTTTGTCTGCAGTGTGTCGGTGAGTGTACCGCCTTGTTGGGAAACAATCTCTCTGGATGTGACAACCGTGACTGGCGCAAACGCGTTGTCGATCACAATCAGCGTACCGGGAAGCGGAGCGCTGATGATCGGCGCGGCGGGAGGAGCAGGCTGCGACGCGACCTGCGGTGGAGCAGCCTTCTTGGCCGGAGCTGGTGTTGATTTGGCCTGCGCTGCAGCCGGCGCGGCAGCCACGGGGGCCGGCTGCGGCGCTGGCGCAACCGGGCTCGGCGTGGTGACAGTCACCGGCGGGAGCTGGGTCTGCGCACCTGCGACAGTGCCGGCGCCGATAGTCGTTGTGAGCGCCACGGCCAAACGGCTCGCCAGGTAACGAAAAGTGCACGACATCCAGGGCTCCTTGCAAAGTAACAATATTACATTACAATAATGACACGCAACGCGCGTTCTGCAAGCGATCAGTCGCTTGCGTTCAGGCGGTTTCCAGGACAATGTAACATTGTTGCATCACAATCCACCTGCCTTGTTTTGGCTCAGCTCCGCCGGTCGAGAGGCCGATGCAGAAAGCGGGGTGGCACGTGTCCGGCCGCAGGTGCCTCGGCAGCGGCAGGTGGTGCGGGTTGTTGCGATCGCTATCTCTGGCCTTGTCCATATCGCGCTGCTTCTGGCGCTGGTCCAAACAAGCGTCCCGCCGCCGAGCGCGGGCGCGACGAACCTAGAAGCGATCGCGATTTCGATGGTCAGTGATGACAGCCTAGCCGCGGCGACCGCAGCGAGCTCATCAGAACGGTCGGTATCGCCGCCCAGTCCCGGCAGCCAGGCTCAAGAGCAACCAAACGACAAGCTCTTGGATACGCCCACTGAGGCGCCCCGGCCGGAGGTTGAGAAGATGCTTGAAACGCTGGCAGCGCCGACCGCAGACGACACAGCAGTGGCGGCAAGTGTACCTGCGCCGCTGGAAAAGCCAGCCAGCGCACCGGCCACCGCCGCCAGCGAAGGTGGCGAAGTGGCGCCACAAACGGCCACGCTCTCAAGCGCAGCCAACGACGTTCGCGGCGAAGGTGGTGCGAGCCAAGGTCAGATTGAGGAATTCGCCAAGGCGGTCGCAGTGGTGCTTGCGCGAGGAAGGCCGAAAGGTATTGGCAAAAAAGGGCGTGTCGACATCGAGTTCGTCCTTTCGGAACAAACCGGCGCACTAGAGGCGGCCCGCGTTGCAAATACGAGCGGGCACGAGCGCTTGGATGCCATGGCATTGGCC
>JANNEU010000391.1:0-3017 GCA_031379035.1 Hyphomicrobiaceae bacterium
CCTGGGCTATGAGATCTCCGCGAAGTAAGGATTTGGGGCGTTGAGTTGGTTGCGGGTTCAGCACCGCCCGATTTGAACCTACGCGGCAAGCTATTGATTTTGTTGAAGTGGCGTTCGAATGAGAGCGTTACTCTGCGTTAAGATATTGAATTACATGAGTTATTTAAACTAGATTTGGTTGCGGGGGCCCGCATTGGACGATGCAGCCGGGTGGTACCAATTGAAGTGACCGCTTAGCACTACACGCGTCTGCGTCGTGCTACTTGCGTTTCCACGCATGGCGTTCGAAGGCGAAAGTTGGACGAAACTGGGTCGGCGCCACCACGCCGATGTGAATGTGCAGCCGTTTGCTTTGTACGCCCCTCTTGGGTCGCAGGATGGCTGAAGCTGGGTGCGGCGACGAGCTTGCCCTCAGCCGTTTAGCGTTGAGTTTTTTGGGTTTACAAAAACACCATTAAGCTAATCACAGATACGCAAATATGGAAAAATATGAACTTGCGAAAAGTTCACGATTCTGGTATTTTGCAAAGCATGGCTAAGCAAAAACGCAATCACGCGAACTGGTTGGAACATCACCTTCCTGAAGGGCTGCTGGTTGATGCTGCGTGGCTCACGAGCCAAGGATATTCAACCAGTCTGCGCACTCAGTACGTTGCTGCCGGACGGCTTACACAGCCTGCTCGTCGAGTCTACCAGCGACCTCGTGGCGCCTTAGCGTGGCAGCAAGTTGTAATCTCACTTCAGACCCTACTGGCCCGCGACCTCATCGTCGGCGGTCGCACCGCACTCGAGCTGCACGGTCTGGCCCACTACCTCACCCAATCGACAACCACCGTCTTTCTGCATGGGCCCAAGTCTCCGCCGACCTGGCTGGCCGACCTGCAGGCCGGGGCTGCCTTTCAGTACCGAAAGGACGCGCGGCTGTTCCGAAACTTTCATGTCAATACCGCGCCCCACAGTTTGGATGCGGCCCACGCAGGGCGCAACCAACGCGCGGACGGGATCGTCGTACAACCCTGGGGCCAGTGGAATTGGCCGCTCATGGTCTCCAGTCCTGAGCGCGCCATTCTCGAATTCCTGGATGAGTTGCCAGAGAACGAGAGTTTTCATCAGGCCGACATGCTCATGGAGGGCCTGAGTATGCTGAGTCCAAACCGAATGGAGGCGCTCCTCGCAGATTGCCACAACATCAAAGTCAATCGGCTCTTCTTGTTTTTTGCCGACCGCCACCAGCACGCTTGGCTGAAGCGCATTGATCGCAAAGTCATTGACCTCGGCAGCGGCAAGCGCGCGCTGGCGAAAGGCGGGCGCTACGACCCGAAATATATGATCACCGTGCCGGGAGACCTCGATGGCGTTCACTGAGAGCTACCGCCGTCAGGTCGACCTGTTACTGCGCACGGTCCCGTTTATCGCCAAGGAGAAGTGCTGCGCACTCAAGGGCGGCACCGCTATCAATCTTTTCGTCCGCGACCTCCCGCGCCTCTCGGTCGATATCGACCTAACATATGTCCCGGTATCATCTCGGCCAAAGACATTGGGCGCCATCGATAAAGCCATGAAGCGCATACAAGGACGGATTGCCAAGGCGATCAAGGGCGCGCGCGTTACGCAGGCAATACACGAAGATGCGGTGACCAAGCTGATCGTGCGCGAGCCCGGCGCTCAGATCAAAATCGAAGTGACACCTGTCTTGCGAGGCTGTGCCTACGAACCCGAGATGCGCAGCGTCACAGCCGCAGTGGAAGCAGAGTTCGGTTTCGCCGAAATGCAGGTCGTGTCGTTTGCCGATCTCTATGCCGGCAAAATCGTGGCCGCGCTTGACCGTCAACACCCTCGCGACCTGTTCGATGTTCGCCAGCTGCTCGCGCACGAGGGGATCGGCGATGACATCCGCTCGGCGTTCATCGTCTATCTTCTGAGCCATACTCGGCCTATGTCGGAGGTACTAACTGCAAGGCCAAAGGACATTGCCGTTGAATTCGAAAAGAACTTTGTTGGAATGACCACCGAGCCCGTCGCTTTGAAGGAACTCCTCGAAGCCAGAACGGCACTAGTCGGCTCAATCGTTGGAAATATGCCGGAGCGACACCGCCAGTTTCTGATCTCGTTCGAAAAGGGCGCACCTGAATGGGGTTTGCTGGGATTGCCCAAGATCGATAAGTTGCCTGCCGTCCGGTGGCGACAGCAAAATCTGGCTCCCCGACGTTTCAAGTGGGTAGCCTGAGGTCGAGTTTTCCGGCGACCATGTAGGTGACGGCCTTCAACGTCTTGGAGTTTCGATAGCCACGCGCCTTGGCTTTGGCAGCCTGGACGAGGCTGTTGATGCCTTCGATGAGGCCGTTGGAGATGCGGCTGTCGAACCAGGCGAGGATTCCTTCACGGTGTTTTTCCATGGTGCGCGCAACGGCCTTCATGGGCTCAAGCCGTGAACGCCTGGCCCAACTGATCCACTTGCCGAGGAACAACTCGCCCCAGCCACGCGTCGGTTGCGCGTAGATGTCCTGGAAGGCGAGCCGCATGCGCCACGCGCGCGCCGTCTTGAGGTTGGTCGAGGCGAGTGCGTCGAGCATGGCGCTCTGCTTAGCCGTCAGGTTGGGCGCGTTTTTGGTCCAGACGTAACGCGTGCCGCGCAGTTCCGGCCGCGCTTTCACTTCGGTGCGGCGCACCTCATCGACGGCATCGCCGATCAGTTTCATGACGTGGAAACGGTCGAAGGTGATCTCGGCCTCGGTCAGGTTCTCGCCGACGCCTGAGATGAAGGCCGGGCTCATGTCGATGCACGCCTGCTTGATGCGCGAGGCATCACCGCCACGGGCTTCGAGATGATCCGCAAACTGACGCACCGTATCTGCGCTGCGTCCGTCGGCGACGAACACGACGCGGCGGCCATCCATATCGACGACGAGAGTAATGTAGTCCTGGCCGCGCTTTGCGGCGGTCTCGTCGATGCACACGCGCTTGACTCCAGCCAGGTCCATGCGTGCAACAGCAGCCTCGACATAGTGGAAGACGAC
>JANNEU010000403.1:0-46794 GCA_031379035.1 Hyphomicrobiaceae bacterium
CCGCGCTGTGGTGCCGCTTGTTGTTTCAATCGGTTCCGTTGCATTGACCGCGCGGCGTTTTCTCGGTGCAACAAAATCCCGCGCTTAATCCCGCTTAAAGGTTCAAATCTTGTCCGACCTCACCTCCCTCTCCCTCGCCGCCGCTCGTGATGGGCTGAAGGTCAAAAATTTTTCGGCGACGGAACTCACGCAAGCATTCGTCACGGCAATTGAGAAGGCCAACCCCGCCCTCAACGCCTACGTGCTGCCGACGCCGGAGCACGCCCTTGCGCAAGCCAAGGATAGCGACGCGCGCATTGCTGCGGGCAAAGCCCGCCCGCTCGAAGGCCTGCCGCTCGGCAACAAGGATCTGTTCGCCACCAAGGGCATTCGCACAACGGCCTGCTCGCGCGTGCTCGGCGACTTCAAGCCGACCTATGAGTCCACCGTCGGTGGCAACTTGTGGGACGCTGGCGCCGTCATGCTCGGCAAGCTCAACAACGATGAATTCGCCATGGGCTCGTCAAACGAGACCAGCTGCTTCGGCCCGGTGACGAACCCCTGGCGGCGCACGCGCGGCGGCAAGCTCGACAACACCAAGCTGGTGCCGGGTGGCTCATCGGGTGGCTCATCGGCCGCCGTCTCCGCCAACCTCTGCCTCGCCGCCACCGCCACCGACACCGGCGGCTCCATCCGCCAGCCAGCCGCATTGACTGGAACGGTCGGCATCAAGCCCACCTACGGCCGCTGCTCCCGTTGGGGCATCGTCGCGTTCGCGTCATCGCTCGATCAGGCCGGCCCCATCGCCCGCGACGTGCGTGACGCTGCCATCATGCTGCGCCACATGGCCAGTTTCGATCCGAAGGACTCAACCTCCGTCGACACGCCCGTGCCCGACTACGAGGCCGCGCTGAAACAAGGCGTCAAAGGCTTGCGCATCGGCGTGCCGAAGGAATACCGCGTCGACGGCATGAGCAAGGAAGCGCAGACGTCGTGGGATCAAGGCATCGCCTGGCTCAAAGCAGCCGGCGCCACTATCCGCGACATCTCCTTGCCGCACACCAAGTACGCGCTGCCGGCCTACTACATCGTCGCCCCCGCCGAGTGCTCGTCCAACCTCGCGCGCTATGACGGCGTCCGCTACGGCCTGCGCGTGCCCGGTAAGGATCTGACCGAGCTTTACGAGAACACCCGCGCCGCTGGCTTCGGCAAGGAAGTGAAGCGCCGCGTATTGATCGGCACCTACGTGCTTTCCGCCGGCTACTACGACGCCTATTACATCAAGGCGCAAAAGGTGCGCACGCTCATCAAGCGCGATTTCGATTTGGCCTGGGACACCGTCGATTGTGTTCTCACGCCGACCACACCCAATACCGCGTTCGGCTTTTGCGAAAAGAGCGGCGATACCCTCGCCATGTATCTCGAAGACATCTTCACCGTGACGGTCAACATGGCGGGACTGCCCGGCATCTCGGTCCCCGCCGGCTTGTCGAGCGAAGGCACCCCCATCGGCCTCCAGCTGATCGGCAAACCGTTCGACGAGAGTACGCTCTTCCGCGCCGCGCAGGTCATCGAGGACGCCGCCGGGCATTTCCCCGTGCCAACGAAGTGGTGGGCGTGAGCGACAACGAGCCCGAACCGACCAGGTTTGCGAACGTCGATCTCGACGTTCGCGGGGCGAACGATTTGGGACCCTTGATCGTCGCGCTCGGCGGTAAAGTCATCCTCATACATCATCAGCCCGGGGTATTTGTCAGCTTCGAGTGGAGCAATTGTGGTAGCGGTCCCGACGATACGATTGTGGGCCTGCTCGATCTGATTGAAGCGTTGGAACCGCCCGCGCGGCAAGCGTGGGACAATGCCGACCAGCGGGCGTTCAATATTGGTATCAATGCCGGTGCCGAGCCTTATTCCAGCATCTACGCCGTAAAGCCACAGACTCTCAAAAGGCTGGCGGCCGTAAACGGCATGTTGGAAGTCACGGTTTACGCACCACAGCGTCCCTGATGTATCAGAGGTCGTGAAAATCTGCCTCCGCGTTCGCGCGCGCAACCTCTGGAAGACAATTGCTGGATAGAGTACACTTCGGCATCAGAGGAGTTGCATTATGCGCACCATGACTGCGGATACAGCCGCCGCGAAAATGCGTGAGCTCATCGATGCGTCGCGCACTGAGCCGGTGGCGATTGTCGACAATGGCAAGACATCTGCTGTCGTGGTCTCGCCGACCGAGTTTGCGCGTCTAGACGCGCAGGATCGCATTCGCCGGGAGGCCAAAACACGTCTACAAAAATCGATAGTGGCAATTCACAAAGACGTCACTGACCGGGGTTTGACAGAAGCCGAAGCAGAGCGACTGCTTGCGGAAGACATCGCCGATGGCGGTTGAACGCGTCGTCCTCGACAGCAACGTTCTGATCAGTGCCGTCATCTCGCCCTTGGGTAAGCGCAGCCGCTGTCTGACGTGGGTGCTGGAGAATGCGGATCTCGTAATGGCCAGTTCGGTTATCGAAGAAGTGGCGACCAGGTTAGAGCGGCCACGCTTCGCTAAATACATTGATGACGCAAAGCGCCGTGCCTTCATTGCCAACCTAAAGGCCGCGTCACTTCTTGTGGAACTCACCGGCGCAGTCCGGGCATGTCGCGATCCAGACGACGACAAGCTGCTGGAGACTGCCGTTTTGGGCAACGCGGATTGTCTCGTCACGGGCGACAAAGACTTGCTTGTTCTCGATCCATTTCAAGGTATTCCAATCATCACTCCGTCTGTGTTCATGACACGGGTCGACAGTGCGGACGACGCGAAACCATAGTTCTGTTCCGGTGGGCGTGAGCGACAACGAACCCCACTAACTCCTGAAAAAACTAAACGTGTGCCGCCATTCGTTGGCGACGAGATGCTCGTTCGTCTCCAGCGGCGGGAACACCAGCGGCTGGAATTTTGCCAGACTGGCAATCGTTTCGAGGCGAAACGGCCGGTGCTCTGGTAGGTCGTTCCAGCCGATCATGAAATGGCCACCCTTGCGCAGCGCTCGGTGGCACGCCGCAAACGCAATCTCTGTGTCCGCCGGTGTATCAAGTCCCCAACCGATCACGCCGTTGAGGAAAATCACGTCCAGCGATCCTGGCTCGAAATGGTGGCCAAGATTGCCGACCACATCAACGAGATGCTGATCGGCTCCGTAGCACGCACGGCTTGGGTCCGGTTCGATCGTCGTGAAGGACTTGCGCGCAAACATCCGCCCATAGCCCTGCGCATACCAATCGCAGCCCACCGACACGATGTTGCGATGTGCAGGGCTGAGTTGGTAATAAGGAAAAATCACGCATTCCAGAATGCTGCGGTCCTCTGACGGATAGTAGAACGAGCCATTATAAGCGAGGCCCAGCCGTACGCCCATCGCATGCAGGCGGTCGCCGAGCACGCCTCGTTCGCCACGCATGGCCGCAAGGCGCGTGCTGGCAATCTCGGAATTGCCAGTGTCTGAAAGATGAGGCTCTGAAATCCCAGGCTCAGAACTTTCAGGCTCAGGGAGCGGATTGCTGTCGGAACGCGCAGTCATGACAGCCACCTTGAGACGCCAACGACAGTGACTTTGGCTCAAGTTGAACCAAAGCGAGGTGACCATGATGAGCAAAGTGCGCGCCGTCCAGAACAAATGTGCGGGAATGTTTATCATGCGCGCGTGCTAAGGTCGGCTGTTGCTTGCTGTCGAGCGCGGCGCTGCAATATCCAGCGGCACACCGCCAGCTGCCGAAGGAAATGATGTGTCTATGCCAGTCGCACCGTTCTCAGCCCTCGTCTGCCCGTTCGATGGCCTGCCGTTGTCTGATCGCGGCGCAAGCTTGGCGTGCACACGCGGACACACCTTCGACAGAGCACGCGAAGGCTACGTCAATCTTTTGCCAGTGCAGGACAAAGCCTCTCGCGATCCCGGCGACAGCAAGGAGATGGTCGCGGCGCGGCGGCGCTTTCTCGATACAGGCGCCTATGTGTCGATTGCCGACGCGCTCGGCGATGCCGTGCTGACAGCACGTGAGCGGCGACCCGACCCTGTGCCTTTTACCATCCTCGATGCCGGCTGCGGTGAAGGCTACTACCTTGCGCACCTAACGCAGCGGCTCGCCGCGGCTGCGCGACCCGAGCCCGTTCATCTCGCGGGCATCGACATCTCCAAATGGGCCGTGCGTGCAGCAGCCAAGCGCACGGATGTTCCAGCCGCATGGGCGGTCGCTAGCAATCGCCGCCCGCCCTTCGCGCCTGGCAGTGTCGATCTGATCATCTGCCTGTTCGGCTTTCCGGTGTGGGAGGGCTTTGCTGCCGTTCAGCGGCCCGGTGGCGAAGTGCTGCTGATTGATCCTGGCCCCGACCATCTGCAAGAACTGCGGGCGCTGATCTATCCGGAGGTCAAACGCGGGGCTCGCCCACCACTTTTGGCACCACCGGGGTACAGAGCTATTGCAGCACAGACCGTCACCGCGAAGACCTCTCTCGCAACGCCGGCCGCGCTGGCCGATCTACTGGCCATGACACCCCACGGCCACCGTGCCACCCCTGACGGCCGCGCCCGATTGGCCGCGTGTTCGAGCTTGGACGTCACGCTCGACGTCGAGTTGCGCACGTTCGTTCGCGACGCCACGGCGACGTGAATTTTCCGACGTAGACGCCAGGCGCCGTCAGCCGCCACAAGCGCGATATTGCGAACAGGCTTTTGCGTGATCGGTCCGTGACACGAAAAAGGGCCGTACCAATCCGGATGGATTGGAACGACCCTTGGTGTTGTCTCGTTCAGAGATTTATCCAGCCATCGCCACTGCGCGTTGCGCCATGACGCCGATCAGATGCGCCCGGTAGTCCGCCGCCGCATGCATGTCACCCGACAGCAGTTTTGGATCGATCTTCACATTGGCGATCGCGTTCGCCGCAAATGACTTGGCGAGTTCAGCTTCCATCGCCGGCACCCGGAACACACCGTCCGAGCCTGCGCCCGTCACAACCACGCGAACACCTGCCGCCGTCTCAGCAATCGCCACGCCGACGAGCGCATAACGCGATGCCGGATTGGCAAACTTGGCATACCCAAACCGCGTCGCTGCCGGGAAGTGGATCTCCGTCAGGATCTCGTTTTCCTCCAGCGCCGTCGCAAACAGCCCGCGGAAAAACTGCTCCGCCGTCAACGTCCGCTTTGTCGTCTTGAAGCTTGCGCCAAGTGCCACGGCTGCGGCCGGGTAGTCGGCTGCCGGATCATTGTTCGCAAGACTGCCGCCGATGGTGCCACGGTTACGCACCTGCGGATCGCCGATGCCTTCTGCGAGCGCTGCCAGCCCCGGGATGGTGGCCTTCACGTCCGCCGAGGTGGCCACCGCTGCGTGCGTCGCCATCGCGCCAATGACGAGCCCTCCGTTAGTGCCTTTGCTGATGCTCCGCAAACCGGCAATGGCGCCGAGATCAACAATCGTGGGTGGCCGGTTCAGCCGCTGCTTCATCGTCGGGATCAGTGTCTGCCCGCCGGCGAGCAGCTTGGCTCCCGGCAAGCCTTTGAGTGCAAGATCGGCTTCATCAACCGAATGGGGACGGCGATAATCGAAAGTGTACATGGTCGTTTCTCCCGTTTCCCAAACTTACTCGGCCGCGATTCTGCGCGGGCTCGACTGCGCTGCCCGCCACACCGCTTGCGGCGTCGCTGGCATGGCAATATTTTCGTGTCCCAACGCGTTGGTGATGGCGTTGATCAGCGCTGGTGGTGCCGCAATCGCGCCCGCCTCACCGCAGCCCTTGATGCCGAGCGGGTTCGACGGACATGGTGTGGTTGTCATGCCGACATCGAACGACGGCAGGTCGTCCGCGCGCGGCATGCAGTCGTCCATGAACGACGCTGTCACCAGCTGGCCGGCTTCGTTGTACGACGCGCCTTCCAACATGGCTTGGCCGATGCCCTGCGCAATGCCGCCGTGCACCTGGCCTTCCACGATCATCGGATTGACGATGGTGCCGAAGTCATCGACGGCGGTCCAGCGCTCGACCTTGGTAACACCCGTCTGCGGATCGATCTCCACTTCGGCGATATGCACGCCGCTCGGGAACGTAAAGTTCTTCGGATCGTAGAACGCGCCCTCCTTCAGGCCCGGCTCAATGACCGCGCTGTCGAACTTGTGCGCCACGTAGGCCTGCAACGCCACTTCGCCGAACGCCATTTTCTTGTTGGTGCCGCGCGCCGAGAAACTACCATCCTCGAAGTCAACCTGCTCGACCGGCACTTCCATGCACGCCGCCGCCACTGTCGTGGCCTTCTTGATCACCTTGTCGAGCGCCACCGAAATCGCGCTCATGCCGACCGCGCCGGAGCGCGAGCCGTAGGTGCCCATGCCCATCTGCACTTTGTCGGTGTCGCCATGCACAATCGAGACCGTCTCGATGGGTACGCCGAGCTTATGCGAGACCAGCTGCGCAAACGTGGTTTCATGGCCCTGCCCATGGCTATGCGAGCCGGTCAGCACTTCAACGGTGCCCACCGGGTTCACGCGGATCTCCGCCGACTCCCACAGTCCGACGCCGGCACCGAGCGAGCCTACCGCCTTGGATGGCGCAATGCCGCACGCCTCGATGTAAGCCGAGAAGCCGATACCACGCAGCTTGCCCGTTTTCGCGCTCGCCTCGCGGCGCTTTTCGAAGTTGGCGTAGTCCGCCATTTCCAGCGCTTTGGTCATGCTTGCTGGATAGTCGCCGACGTCATAGGCCATAATCACTGGCGTCTGATGCGGGAACGTCGTGATGAAGTTCTGCACCCGGAACGCGGCTGGATCTTTCTTCAACTGCCGCGCTGCCACTTCCATCAGCCGCTCGACAACGAACGTCGCCTCTGGACGGCCGGCACCGCGATAAGCGTCCACCGGAGCTGTGTTGGTATAGACGCCATCTACCTCGCAGTAGATCGCCGGGATGTCGTATTGGCCTGACAGCAGCGGCGCATAGAGGTAAGTCGGCACTGACGACGCGAACGTCGACAAATACGCACCGAGGTTAGCAATCGTCTTCACCCGAACGGCGATCACCTTGCCGTTGGCATCCATCGCCGCTTCCGCAGTCGTCACGTGGTCGCGGCCATGCGCGTCGCACAGGAAGGCTTCCGTCCGGTCGCACGTCCATTTGACCGGTCGCCCCACCTTTTTCGACGCCCAGGTGCACACCACCTCTTCGGCATAGATGAAGATCTTCGAACCGAAGCCGCCGCCGACATCGGGCGCGATCACCCGTAGCTTGTGCTCTGGCGCGATGCCGAGAAACGCACTCATCACGAGACGCGCAACGTGCGGGTTCTGGCTGGTCGTGTGCAGCGTATAGCCCTGCGTGCCCTTGTCATATTCGCCAATCGCCGCCCGTGGCTCCATGGCGTTGGGGATCAGCCGGTTGTTGACCAAGTCGATCTTGGTGACGTGTGCTCCCGCCGCAAATGCGGTATCGGTCGCCGCTTTGTCGCCGAGATGCCACTGGTAGCAGGTGTTGTTGGCCGCTTCCGCATGCACCTGCGGCTGGCCGGCTTTCTGCGTGTCGGCGACATTGATCGCTGCCTTATGGACGTCGTAGTCTACCATCACCAGCTCGGCCGCGTCCTTGGCCTGATTGATCGTATCGGCGATGACGACGGCGACGTGGTCACCGACATAGCGCACCTTTTCGACCGCCAGCGCCGGATGCGCACCCGCGCTCATCGGCGAGCCGTCTTTGTTGAAAATCGCCCAACCACAGATCAGGCCACCGATCTTATCGGCTGCCAGTTCTTTGCCGGTCAGAATGGCGCGCACGCCCGGTGACTTTTTTGCGGCCGCCAGGTCGATGCTTTTGATCGTCGCGTGCGCATGGGGCGAACGGACGAACACCGCGTGTGTCTGGCCGGCGCGGTTGATGTCGTCAGTGTAGCGGCCATTGCCAGTGATAAAGCGTGCATCTTCAAGACGGCGCACGGACTTGCCGAGGCCAGAAGGATTAGATGAAGGATTTGCCATGGAGTGGGCTCCGGGTGACGTGTCGAGAAAAGTGCTGGTTTTGAAGTTGGTAGTTTGTAGTTTGTAGTTTGTAGTTTGTAGTTTGTAATTGGTAGTTTGTGATACGACACCATCGACGCCAGGCTTCGAACTACGAACTACGAACTACAAACTACCAACTCCTCACTATGCCCTAGGCTTCGCCATAGCGGCCGCGCCCGCAGCGACGGCCTTGACGATGTTGTGATAGCCCGTGCAACGGCAGATGTTGCCTTCCAGCTCTTCGCGGATCGTATGCTCGTCGAGCTTGTGGCCCTTGCGGTTGACGATATCGACCGAGGTCATGATCATCCCGGGTGTGCAGTAACCGCATTGGAGCGCATGATGCTCATGGAAGGCAGCCTGCATCGGATGTAGATCGCCGGGCTGTCCCAAGCCCTCGATTGTGAGAACGGTCGAGCCCTCGCACGAGACCGCCAGCGCCGTGCACGCCTTGATCGCGCGCCCGTCCACATGCACCACGCACGCGCCGCATTGGCTCGTATCGCAGCCCACATGTGTGCCGGTCAGCTGCAGATGCTCGCGCAGAAACTCGACCAGCAGCGTCCGCGGCTCGATCATCTCCGACACCGCCTGACCGTTCACGGTCATACTCACCTTCGTCATGCGTTGGCTCCCAGGGATGGATTGTTTTTGAGTTTAGGCAATGTGACGGCGCGATCTTGGCGCTGGTCGCGGGCGTCTGGACTTGTTCCTAGCGGGGGACGAAAGGGGCACTCAAGAGCGGGGTGATCGGCAGTCCAGCACAGACCGTCGTTCCGCAGACAGCCCGTCATGGGCAAGCATCCGATCTCTCGGCGCGAGTTGCAATGGGAATCTTCCGCCCATTTCATGGGACAAAAGGTGTAGCTCCCAACAGAAAGCGGCGCGCAGGACAACTCGTCCTGCGCGCCGCTTTCAATCATCCAGGTGTGCTGTACCCCACTGAAGACCGAGGGCGACGACCTGCTTACTTCGCCTTGACTGGCCGGCGTAGGAACGCTGGCACGTTGTCGGCAAACCCGGTGTTCGGGCCGTCGTTGTTCTGCCGGGGGGCGTGCGTGCGGGCTTGATTATCACGAACGCGCTGGGCTGGATCACGTCCACCGCTGTGCTCCCGGCGGGGTTCTGCGGGCGCGGCATGCTGCGTGGGCTGAGCATCGGTCCCCGGTGCCGGCTCGCGCCGTGGACGCCGTTGGTCTTCGCGGCTCCGGTTATCGCGTCCGCCACGGCCATCACGGCCGCCGCGTCCGCCTTCTCTTGATGCGTCGCCAGGCCCTGCGCCAGCCGCCGCCTGGCGCGGTTGCTCCTCGCGTGGCTGTTCTTGCCGTGCCTGTGGTTTTGCGTCCCCGCCTTGGGCGACGGCAGCCTGTGCAGGCTGATCTTCACGCCGGGGACGACGTCCCAGCCGCGGACGCCGCGGCGCATCTTGCGAACCAGCCGAGATCGGCGCGCTGCCGTCGGCTGCCAGACCCGGAGCCGTTGGTCCCGGGCTTTGACCCTCACGGCGTGGCGGCCGCTCACCACGGCCCCGGTCACCACCGCGCTCACCACCGCGCTCACCGCCGCGTTCTCCACGCCCACTGGAACGCTCACCGCGTCCCGCACCCGCTGATGAAGCGGACCTGTCCGATCCGCCGCGCGACACACCGGGGCGTCCGCCGCGCCCGCGCTTACGCTTGGCACCCTCCGCGATCTCCTCGTCGGTCGGCACCTCGCCGACCCACACGGCTTTCTCGCCGGTGATCTTTTCGATCTCGGCCAGCGCCTTGAAGTCTTCCGCCGACACCAGCGAGGCTGAGAAACCCGCCTTGCCCGCGCGGCCCGTGCGGCCGATGCGATGCACATAGTCATCGGCCTGCCACGGCACATCGTAATTGAACACGTGGCTCACGTCGGGGATGTCGAGCCCGCGCGCTGCCACGTCACTGGCCGCCAGAAACGCAATCTCGCCCGAGCGGAACTTGTCCAGCGTCGCCGTCCGGCTCGATTGATCCATGTCGCCATGCAGCGCACCGGCATTGATGCCGTGCTTCACCAGCGATTTGTGCACGATCGCCACATCCCGCTTGCGATTGCAGAAGATGATCGCATTGCGCACCGTCTCACCGCGGATCAGTTCGCGCAGCGCTTCCCGCTTCGCCCAGTCTTCGCTGTTGGCGCAATACACAAACCGCTGCGTGATCGTCGCCGCCGCTGTCGCCGGCCGCGCCACTTCCACGCGCAGCGGATCGGTCAGGAACGTATTGACCAGCCGCGTGATTTCCGGCGGCATTGTCGCCGAGAAAAACAGCGTCTGCCGCTTCGCTGGCAGCAGTTTGCAGATCTTTTCGATATCCGGGATGAAGCCCATGTCGAGCATGCGGTCGGCTTCGTCGATCACCAGGATCTCGACGCCCATCAGCATCAAACGCCCACGCTGGAAATGATCCAGCATGCGTCCCGGCGTGGCGATCAGCACATCCACGCCGCGATCCAGCTTGCGCACCTGCTCGTCCTTCGACACGCCGCCGATCAGCAGCGCGACATCAAGCTTGTGGTTGGTGCCATACTTGATGAAGCTCTGCTCCACCTGGGCGGCCAACTCCCGCGTCGGCGCGAGAATGAGTGAGCGCGGCATGCGCGCCCGTGCCCGGCCGGTTTCCAGCCGGGTGATCATCGGCATCACGAAGGCAGCGGTCTTGCCGGTGCCGGTCTGGGCGATGCCAAGAATGTCACGTCCCGTCACAGCGACGGGAATGGCCTGCGCCTGGATGGGGGTAGGGGTGGTGTAGCCGGCCGCTGTCACAGCAGCCAGAAGCTTTGCGCTGAGACCAAGCTCAGCGAACGTCGTCGGTTCCAAAAAGTCACTCTCCGCGTTGGGCGGTGCAACCGGACAGACCTTCTCGCATGTGATTGAGCATCCTCGCACAGAGGAGCGTCACCGAACACCGCTTGGGTGCGTGTGAGAGTGGCTGACAGAGCACCGATGCCAGCCACCCGGGGTTAACCAAGGGCAGGGCCGGCCATCATCGTATCAGCGCAGGGGAGTGCCAAAGGGGCTAAGCAGATAAATTCGGGATCAAGATCATTAAAAATAAGATCGAACCCCTGCGCTATGCACCGCGTGACACAACCTCCCGCCCAAATCAAGGCTAAACCTGTCATAGCTGCGGTTCCGTGCTCATTTGCGACACACCAGGCTCACTTATCCCCATGCAACCTCTCGCATGGGAAGCGAGTGAGGGCAGGTGTAAGTACGCTTCATCGCCACCCTACCCCCCCGACCTCCGTCGCGCTTGACCCCGCGCGCGCGCCGCCCATAACAGCCTTTCCCCAACCCGGACCGCGCCCCATGTCAGACACGCCCCGCTCCCACTTCGACCACCTTGAGACCCGTTCGCCCGAGGCCCGCGAGCAATCGCTATTTGGCATGCTGCCGGGGCTCCTCGCCCGCGCCATTGAACGCGCGCCCGGCTGGGCCGCTCATCTCAAAGGGTTCGACGTCTCAACCGTCACCTCGCGTGAGGCTCTTGCCAAGCTTCCGCTGCTGAAAAAGTCCATCCTCAAAGACTTGCAACTGGCCCGCCCCCCCTTCGGCGGCCTCGCCACTGGCGAGCCAGGCACCATGGGCCGCATCATGATGTCCCCCGGCCCCATCTTCGAACCTGAGGGCCGTGGTGAGGACTGGTGGCGCTCGGCGCGCGCGCTCTATGCGGCCGGCATCCGCAAGGGCGATATCGTCCACAACACATTTGCCTATCACCTGACGCCTGGAGGGTGGTTGCTTGACGCTGGTGCCCGTGCGCTAGGCTGCGCCGTTATTCCGGCCGGTCCAGGCAACACCGAGCAGCAGCTGGAGGCGATCGCCCACCTCAAGCCCACCGTTTATGTGGGCGTGCCCGACTATCTGAAAATTCTGCTCGATAAAGCGGGCGAAGCCGGCAAGGACGCCTCGTCCATCAAGCGCGCGCTGGTCTCCGGCGGCGCGCTGTTCCCCTCACTGCGCGCCGAATACAAATCACGCGGCATCGACGTGGTGCAGTGCTATGCCACCGCCGACCTCGGCACCATCGCCTACGAAAGCCCTGCGCCCGATGGGTCCGTCGAAGGCATGATCATCGAAGAAGGCGCGTTGATCGAAATCGTCCGCCCCGGTACCGGCGATCCCGTGCCCGATGGCGACGTTGGCGAGATGGTCGTGACAACCTTCAATCGCGACTATCCGATGATCCGCTTCGCCACCGGCGATCTCTCGGCCATCCTCCCCGGCCTCTCGCCCTGTGGTCGCACCAACCGCCGCATCCGCGGCTGGCTCGGCCGCGCCGATCAGACCACCAAGGTCAAAGGCATGTTCGTCCATCCGGAGCAGATCGCCGAAGTCGCCAAACGCCATCCCGAGCTGGGCCGCGTCCGCCTCGTGGTAACCCGCGACGGCGAGCAGGATGCGATGACTTTAAAAGCCGAAACTGCGATGGCGAGCGACGCGCTCGCTCTAGCCGTCGGCACCACCTTGCAGTCCATCTCCAAACTCAAAGGCACCATCCTCCTCGAAGCACCAGGCACCCTCCCCAACGACGGCAAAATCATCGCCGACGACCGGACGTATGGGTGAATATTTGGGTGCGGCCGTAGGGTGGGTTAGACGCGTTTCAGCGTCGTAACCCAATATCACGTGCACCAAGAAGCGTTGGGTTACGCGCAAACCGAATGCTGCGCGTAAATCGCGAACGGCGTTAGAGTGCTACCGGGAAAAGTGTGCAGCGGTTTGCCCGAAAGAAGCGCGACCAAACAAAGAGCTAGGGTCGTTCCTCGATTCCATCATAAAGCGGAACGACCCTAGCGCGCTAACCCAACCTACGAGCGCAATTTCGGGTTCACAATCGTATACGCAATATCCGCCAACAAATTGAGCAGCACATACGCTGTCGCTGTTACCAAGGTTACGCCCTGCACCACGGCGTAATCCCGGTTGAACACGCTATCGACGATCAGCTTGCCGAAGCCCGGGATCGAGAACACCTGCTCCGTCAGCACCGCGCCGGATAGCAGCGTGCCGAACTCCAGCGCTCCCAGCGTGATTACAGGCGTCAGGGCGTTCCTCAACGCATGCTTGACGATCACCACGCGCTCCGACAATCCCTTCGCGCGGGCGGTTCGCACATAGTCACTCGTCATCGCCTGCAGCATCGCAGATCGCGTATGCCGCATCAGCACCGCCGCAAAGGAATTGCCCAGCACAAACGCCGGCAGAATAGTCGTCTTCAGCGACTCCACCAGGTTCTCCGATGGTGCCACATACCCCGACGCCGGCAGCCATCCGAGATACACCGCAAAGAAGTAGATCAGCAAAATCCCGAGCCAGAAGTTCGGCATCGAAATGCCAATCAAGCCGAGCACGTTCGCGGTGTAGTCAACGGCGGTGTTCTTGCGCACTGCCGACACCACGCCCGCTGTCACCCCGATCGCCAGCGAGATCACCAACGCCATAAACGCCAATTGAAGCGTCACCGGAAACTTCTGTGCAATCAGCCGCGCGACCGGCTCTTTGAGGCGCATGCTTTCGCCGAGGTTGCCCGTCAGCACGCCACCCATCCACGCGACGTACTGCACCGGCAACGGTTGATCCAGCTTATACTGTTTGCGGATCTGCTCGATGACTTCGGGATCGCGCTCCTCGCCCGCCATCACCATGGCCGGGTCACCCGGCAACAGTTGCTGCAACAGAAAGATGATCACCGACACCAACAGCAGGGTCGGGATCACCTGCAGCAGACGGCGTGCGAGAACAAGGATCACGGTGCCACTTTAACGCCCTGCAGCCGCACCAGCCCATCCGGCAATTGCTGATAGCCTGTCAACTTCGCGGCGTGCGCAATGATCACCGGCCGGTGGAACAGATAGATGATCCCGCCACCGGCCATGGCCTTCGCCGTTACCTTCTCGTACGCTGCTTTGCGTTCGGCCGTGCTCGATGCACTTCGCGCCGCGTCCAAGGCAGCGTCCGTTTCTGCATCGCAATACTTGGCGTAGTTGTTAGGCCCCTTGCATGACAGGAACGAATAGCTGTTGCCATCCGGATCGACGCGGCCCGACCACGCCAACACAAAGGCGTGATAACGTCCCGCTTCGGCCTCGTTCAGTGACGTCGCAAACTCTGTCAGCCGGATCTTCATCTCGAAGCCCGCTTCCGCAGCCATCGACTGGACCACTTCCGCCGTCTGCCGCGTATCCGGACCGTTTGGCACCATGAAGTCGACCACCACAGGTGCGGTCAGCCCGGCCTCCTTGAGCAGCTGCTTGGCCTTGGCGATATCGCGCTTGGGCACCGGGAACTTCTGCTGGTAGTAGCCGTTCTTCGGGCTGACCCATTGATTGCCGACCAGCGCCTCGCCGTTATAGACGACTTGGTTCAGTGCCTCGCGATCAATCGACAATTCAAGGGCTTGTTGCACGCGGCCATCCTTGCCGAAGGGACCGTTCTTGCCCATCTCGCCGGAGCCGATGTTCAGTGTGATGCCTTGGTAGCCGATCTCCGACTGCATCGCGAGTTTGAGCTTGGCATCCGCTTTGATCTCCTTCACGTCGGTCGCCAGCACCCGCTCGATCAGATCGAGGCTGCCGGCTTTCAGGTTGGCCAGCCGCACGCTCGATTCCGTGATCGGCCGGAAGATCACGCGATCAACGAACACATTGTCCTTGTTCCAGTAGTCGGCGAACTTCTCAAGCACGATGCGGTCCTGCTGCACCCGCTCGACGAACTTGAAAGGCCCCGCACACACCGGCTTCAATCCGAACTTGTCACCCGCCTCTTTCGCAGCCTTCGGCGACACCATCATGCCGGCGCGGTCCGCCAGCTGCGCGATCAACGGCGCGAAGGCGTTTTTCAGCGACAGCTTTACGGTCGCCGGGTCAACCACCTCGATTTTTTCAACGGTCGAAATCTCCGATTTGCGGAACGAACCCGCCATGGTCAGATGCCGCTCAAGCGAGAACTTCACCGCCTCTGCGTCCATGGCCTCGCCGTCGTGGAACTTGACGCCGGGCCGGAGCTTCAACGTCACCGACTTGCCATCGGCGCTGGTCTCCTGGCCAAGCGCCAGCATCGGCACCAGCTCTAGCTTGTCGTTGATCTCGAACAGTTTGTCGCACAGCGACGCAAACACAATGCGCCCCACATAGGTCCTGGCCAACGTCGGATCGAGCACGTCCGGATCCTCCGCCAGCCCAATCCGCACTTGCGTCTGCGCCACAGCGGGCAGCGCACTCGCGGCGAGCGCCACCGCACCCATCAGCGCGCGCAACATAAACGTCCGGTTTTTCATGGCGTTCCCCTGTCGGTCTTGCCGCTCTGTCGGCCTAGTCTGGCTTCACACATCTGGTTTTCTTTTCTTCGTCATCCCGGCGCAGGCCGGGACCCACGACAAGCAGATAGGCGCACGACGTCATCACGTCACGTCGTCTCGCCCGATGCCTCAAACGCCGCCATCAATCGCTTCAACTGCGGCGACACAGCCGTGCCAGCCTCAACCATCTGCGCAGACTGTCCGATATCCTGCCATCGGTGACAAGCAACCGCGTGTGCTGCCACACCATCCAAACTCAACACCGGCGCAACCGTGGTGCAGTGCGGCGCAACATGCGGACACCGCGGGTGCAGATGACACCCCTCCGGCGGTGCCAGCGGGCTCGGCGGATCACCCGGCAGCATGATCTTGGCGCGTGCCCGGTTCGGTATCGGCACCGGGATCGCCGACAGCAGCGCCTGCGTGTACGGATGCCGCGGCCGCGCAAACAATTCCCCCACCGGCGCGCTTTCAACAATCCGCCCGAGATACATCACCGCCACCCGCCGCGCGATGTGCTTCACCACCGCCAGGTCATGGCTGATGAAGATCATCGCCAGCCCCAAGCGCTGCTGCAAGTCTTGCAGCAGGTTCAGAACCTGCGCCCGGATCGACACATCCAGCGCCGACACCGGCTCATCGCACACCAGCAGCTTGGGTCCTGCCGCCAACGCCCGCGCAATCGCAATCCGCTGCCGCTGCCCGCCTGAGAATTCATGCGGATAGCGCTGTACATGCTCAGCGCGCAGCCCGACCAGCGACAGCAGTTCGCTCACTCGATCCGCGCGGCCCCTGGTATTGAGATCCGTATGCAACTGCAGCGGCTCCGCCAACGTCTGCCCCACTGTCATCCGCGGATTGAGCGATGCATACGGGTCCTGAAACACCAGCTGCGCCTGCCGCCGGAAGCGGCGCAAGCTTGTCTCGTCCAACGCCGTCACATCCACGCCGTCGAACACCACGCGCCCCGCCGTCGGCTCGATCAGCCGCAACACCAACCGCCCCAGCGTCGATTTCCCGCAACCCGACTCGCCCACCAGCGCTAACGTCTCTCCAGCGGCAACCTCGAATGATACGCCATCCACTGCCCGCACATGCCGCCCAGGCCGACCGAACACGTTGCGGCTCTGCACGAAGTGCTTCACCGCGCCCTCAACCCGAAGCAGCGTCATGCCACCACCTCCGCCAGCGGCGCGCGGCGGCAGCGCGTTTGATGGTCGGTGCCGCCAAAGCGCAACTCCTGCCGCTCACTCCTGCAGCGCGTCTCCGCAAACGGACAGCGCGGCGCAAACCGGCAACCCTCGGCCAATCCAGCCAAACTCGGCACCGCTCCCTTGATCGTTGCCAGCCGTGATCGTGCATCATCCAGTCGCGGCAATGCCCCTAGCAGGCCTGCCGTATAGGGATGCTCCGGCGCCTCAAACACCTTTGCCACCGGCGCCGTTTCGACCAACTGCCCGGCGTACATGACGCCCACGTCGTCGCACATCTCCGCCACCACGCCGAGATCATGTGTGATCAACAGCACTGCCGTGCCCGCATCCCGCGCCAGCCCTTGGATCAGATCGAGCACCTGCGCCTGGATCGTCACATCCAGCGCCGTCGTCGGCTCGTCGGCGATCAACAGCGCCGGCTCCAGCGCCAACGCCATGGCGATCATCACCCGCTGCCGCATGCCGCCGGAGAGATTGTGCGGATAAGCGTCGACCCGGCTCGAAGCGGCCGGGATCTTCACCCGCCCCAACAGCTCAATGGCCGCGTTCCGCGCTGCACTCTTTGTCAGCCCTTTGTGCCGCACCAGCGCTTCGCCGATTTGATCGCCCACCGTGTAAGCTGGATTGAGCGACGTCATCGGCTCCTGAAAAATCATCGCAATGCGATTGCCGCGCACGTCGCGCATGCGCGCATCATCAAGCGTCAGCAAATCCTGCCCCTCGAACAGCACCTGCCCGGTCACATGCGCTGTGTCCGCCTGCAGCAGCCGCAAAATTGACAGCGCCGTCACACTCTTCCCACAGCCCGACTCGCCAACCAGTCCAAACGTCCGCCCGGCCGTGAGTGTCAGCGACAGACCCGTCACTGCCGGCACGCGGCCTCGTGCACTCTCGAAACTGATCGCCAGATCGCGGATCTCCAGCAAGGGCGCTCCGCTCGAGCCAGTGCTCATTCGTATTTCTCAGCAATTGACGCTGCGATGATTGTGTCGATGTTGGACCGATCAACGAGGCCCGCCGGATCGGCCGCCCGCGGCATCGCACGCCGGAAATGCACCCACCGCTCTCTCGCCACCGTCTCCAGCCGCGCCAACTCCGCCAAGGGATCGGCATGATCGTCCACCCGCAGATCGAGGAGCGGATAGTCCTCACCGTCATGGATCAGCAGCGCGGCAGACTGCTTGCCGCGTTTGTCGCCGCCTGCCTGCTCTCCCGCCAGCATCGCCGCAATCAACCGGCGTGCAAACGGAAATTCGGACTGGGCCGCAAACGCATCCGCCGTATCCCGCACCACCGCTTCGCCGGCCAGCATGTTCCCCGCCACTGAGAACCCGTCGCGCACCGTGTGCCCGCACCAATCGATGCACTTCGCACCGGTGAAGGCCGCAAAGCGTCCCTCCTTGTCCATCGCGTGCACCTGCCGATTGTCGCGCCCGTCATCGGCAGCGGTCAGCAGTTTCACGCAATCTTCGGCACTGGCCCCAGCCGTCATCAAGGCCAGCCCGCGCACGCCATAGTAGGGATTGATGAACGCTTGGCTGGCCACTGCGCCAACGCCGGTCTTGATGTGTGGCACCATGCTGCCAACGGCGAAGAACTTTGTTGCCACGACAATCCCGATTCTGCCCGTGGCAGCGTCTTTCGCAATGATCGACCACGTCATGGAGGCAGGCTCACAGTTGATGAACTTTCAGCTCATCGACCATGGCGCGGAACCGCTACGTACGCAACGGGAGGGTACAACCTGTCGTCATGCGACCGCGCGTGGCGTTTCGGCGACCGTCCCAGCGGCGGCAATCGCGCCGAGCGCGCGCCCAATGGCGATCAGCACCGGTCGATCAGATTCGAGTTTGGCGTGCGCTGGCAACGCTTCAAGCGTCCCGCACCAACGCACCTCATCCGGACAACCCACCCCTGCCGCGACTACCACAGGGGTCGCCGCACTCAGCCCATGGGCAATCAGTCGCTCAGCAATCGCCGGTGCGGTCCGGCCGCCCATATAGAACACCAGCGTGGTGGCCGGATCGGCCAACCCGCGCCAGTCGAGGTCCGGGAGCACGCCATGCCGCGAATGCCCCGTCACGAACCGTACCGACTGTGCAAAATCCCGATGCGTCAGCGAAACACCGAGAGATGACGCCAGTGCGACGCCGGCGCTGATCCCCGGCACAACCACAACCGGGATACCTGCTGCCTCCAGCGCTTCGATCTCCTCGCCCGCACGGCCAAAGATCATCGGGTCACCGCACTTGAGCCGCACCACGTGCTTGCCCTGCGCCGCCAGCTTCAGCATCAGCGCGTTGATGTCGCTTTGGCTGCAGCTCTCGCGGTTGCCGCGCTTGCCCACCATCATCCGCTTGGCTTCGCGCCGGGCGAGTTCCAGCACGTCGTCCGATACGAGATCGTCAAACAGAATAACATCAGCTGACTGTAGCGCTCGCACCGCTTTCAAGGTCAGCAGCTCCGCGTCGCCAGGTCCTGCACCGACCAGTGTCACACGTCCCACGCCCTGCGCACGACCCGCGCCGATGTCATCGATCAGCGTATCAAACCCAGCAGCTTCGGCTCGCGACGGCGCAGCGCCGAACGCGCGCTCTGCAAACGTCTCCCAGAACTGCCGCCGCGCCGGCCCTTTCGGCAGCCGGTTCATCACGCGCTCGCGCACATCCCGCGCCAGCGCCGTCCAGTCCGCCAGCGCCGGCGGTAGCAGCACTTCAATCCTGCGCCGGATTGCCTGCCCTAGGATCGGTGCCGCCCCATCGGTCGAAATCGCCACGATGGTCGGCGATCGGTTCACAATCGCGCCAAATTGAAATTCACAGAACTTTGGCTTGTCCACCACATTGACCGGCACGCCTGCCGCCCGTGCCGCGCAGAAAAACGCCTGTGCTTCGGCGTCATCCTCCACATCAGCCAGCGCCATCGCAGCACCCGCAAACACGTCGAGCGCCCATGGCCGCGCCTGATGCGACAGCGAGCCCGCCGCCGCGCCGCGCTCCAGCAGTTGCGCCATCTCCTCGGACAGCTCGACCGCATAGACGTCAACCTGCGCGCCCGCCGCTGCCAGCAGCTCGGCTTTCCAGGCTGCCCCCGCACCCCCACCCGCAACGACAGCGCGCTTTCCATCCAGATCATAAAACACCGGCAGCTTCGCCAGCTTCCCCATGCGCTGTGGTGGCGCTTCAGCCGGCTTTCTTGAGAGGCGCAGCATTCGCGATCTCCTTCAGGATTGTCGCAATCTCCGATCGGCATGAGCCACAGTTGGTGCCCGCGCTGAGCGTCTCGCCGATCGCCGCCACCGTGCAGCATCCACCCATCGCCGCGTCGGCAATCGTCTTGCGACCCACATCGAAGCACGAGCAGACAATGGGCCCGCGATCCGCCACTCCCGCACCGCCGCGCCCGGCCAGCACGCACAAGCGGTCGTCGTGATCGTGCTGCAGCAGTTCCGCCGCCCACCCCCGCGACACCGCGACTGGCTCGGGCGCAACAAATACAGCGGCGGTCAGCGTCAGGCCCTCAAACACCGCGGCCCGATGCCGTCCCGAGCGCGCATCCGCATAGGCCAGCACGTCGCCTCCTGCGGTGTTCGTGCCCATTCTTGCGAGTAACGCGGCAGGGTCATCACGCGCATTCTTCAGTGCAAACTCTAGCCGCCAGCCCTGTGGCACTCGCGCCAGCGCCCAGTAGTCGAGTCCGTGCGTGCGCGGGCGCTCGCGCATGACGGCCAGCCCATAGTGCAACACGCGATACGGTGCCACCGCGACGGCACTCTGCTTCAAGCCCGGCTGTCCCGAAAACGGGTCCACATCCGCGCGCACCAGAGCGTCCACCCGCGCGCTACTCGCAAACTGATCCGTCCAATGCATCGGCACGAACACGCTGCCGATTTGTTGCCGCGATGTCGTCAGTACGCGCGCGACAATGGTTCCATGCGGACTGGCGATCTCCGCCAGCTCTGCCGCTTGCACCCCGCATCGCCGCGCATCGTCCGGATGTATCTCCACATAGGGTTCGCCGATATGGCTCATCAGGCGCGGCGTCATAGCCGTCCGCGTCATCGTGTGCCACTGGTCGCGAATGCGGCCCGTGTTGAGCACCAAGGGAAATGCTTTCGTCCCCTTGACTGCACCGGCATCAAACCGCGTCGCCACAAACCGCCCGCGCCTGTCCGGCGTATAGAACCCACCCTCGGCAAAGAACCGCGTCTCTTCAGCGTGCTTGTGCGCGCGAGGCCACTGGAACGGCTCCAGCGCGTCATAAGCGTGTGCGTCCAGATCGCTTACGCCGCCGAGATCAAGATCACGCGCGCCATTGTTCTGCTCCGCCGTCAACTGTGCATACTCGGCAAACACTGCATGCGGTCCGGCATAGTCAAACGCATCGGCAAAGCCCATGCGCTTGCCCACTTCCGCCAGCTGCCACCAATCCGCCCGTGCTTCCCCGGGCGCACCCAGGAACGACCGCTGCCGCGAAATGCGCCGTTCCGAATTGGTCACCGTGCCGCTCTTCTCGCCCCAGGCAAGCGACGGCAGCAGCACATGCGCATGCGCAGTCGTATCGGTCTTTGCCACGACGTCTGACACGACAACGAACGGACACCGCTGCAATGCCGCGCGCACCGTGTCTGCCTCCGGCATGCTGTCGACTGGATTGGTCGCCATGATCCACAGCGCCTTGATGCGCCCGTCACCCACTGCACGGAATAGATCGACTGCCTTGTGCCCCGGCTTGCTAGCAATACGCGGGGCATTCCAGAACCGTTGCACAAGGTCGCGGTGGCCGGCGTCCTCGATGTTCATGTGCGCAGCCAACATGTTTGCCAAGCCGCCCGTCTCCCGTCCGCCCATCGCGTTCGGCTGACCCGTCACTGAGAATGGCCCCATCCCAGGTTTGCCAATCCGCCCGGTCGCCAGGTGGCAGTTGATGATGGCGTTGACTTTGTCAGTCCCGCTCGTCGCTTGATTGACGCCCTGGCTGTAGACGGTAACGACTTTCTGAGTCCGCGCAAACAAATCGTAGAATGCCAGCAGAGCGCCGGTCTCAAGCCCTGTTGCGCGTGCAATTTCTGCAATTGACAGTTCGCGCGCCGTCGCCAACGCCGCATCGATGCCGCTGGTGTACGCATCGACATAGCCGCGCGCGAACGCACCCTTGTCCGCCAGCGCCGTCAGCAATCCGTTGAACAGCGCGACATCCGAACCCGGCTTGATCGCCAGATGCATGTCGGCAATCGCGCACGTCGCCGTCTCGCGCGGATCAATGACGACCACCTTGGTGCCGCGCGCCGTCTGTGCAGCCTCCAGCCGCTGAAACAAAACTGGATGACACCACGCGAGATTGGAGCCGACCAGCACCACAAGGTCAGCCAATTCCAGATCTTCATAAGTGCCAGGTACCGAGTCGGTCCCGAACGCGCGCCGGTGTCCGGCCACCGATGACGCCATACAGAGCCGCGAGTTGGTATCGATGTTGCCCGAGCCGATGAACCCCTTCATCAGTTTGTTGGCGACGTAGTAGTCTTCGGTCAGAATTTGCCCCGAAACGTAGAACGCAACGGAGTCTGGACCGTGCTCTGCGATTGTCGATTTAAACTTCTGTGCAATGCAATCAAGCGCACTGTCCCAACTCACCCGCACTCCATCAAGGGATGGATGCAGCAACCGCTCGTCGAGCGAAAGCGTTTCCGCCAGGCTCGTCCCCTTCGAGCATAGCCGCCCGAAGTTCGCCGGATGCGTGGTGTCGCCACGCACCGCAACCGTGCCGTCCGCGCCGCGCTCCGCGACAATCCCGCAACCGACACCGCAATATGGACAGGTTGTTTTCACCGTCGGCGGTGCCATCGGATGTCCCACTTAAGCAGCCGTCTTTGCCTTGGCGGGCGCTAGATCCAGCAGCAGGCGTTCGCCTTCGATCTTAAGCGCATACGTGCGAACCATGCCTTTGTCGGCACCTTGCGCGACGCCGTCGTTGAGCCCGATCACCCAATTGTGCAGCGGGCACGTGACGGACGTTCCATGCACAATTCCCTGCGACAGCGGCCCGCCCTTGTGCGGGCACTTGTCATCAAGCGCGAACACTTGGTTCTCCGCCGTCCGGAACACGGCGATGCAGCCGTGCGCCGTTTTCAGCAGGCGCGCGCCCCGCACCGGCACGTCCTCAACGCGACCGATGTCGACCCAAGTCTTTGCTGTCTTGGTCATTCTGCTGCCTGCAACGTCAGGTCGGCCATCGCGCCGAATTCAAACGCATCCTTGCCAGCCACGCGTTCTGCCCACGGGTCTATCTGCGAAAACGTCTGGCTGTAGACAAAGCGCTCGTAGAGTGCCGTGCGCCGCTCCTTATCGTCCATGATCTGCTTGCGCACCGTGTCGATACCGACGCGCTTGGCCCACTTGTAGACGCGCTCCAGATACCGGCCTTGCTCGCGATACAACTGTGTCAGCGCCCCGATGATTTCGATTGTCTCATCCTCAGTATCGGCATGGCCAAGCACCACAGTGCCCTGAATGTCGAGGCCGGCCGCACCCGCAAAGTGAATATCGTAGCCGCTCTCAATGCAGATCACGCCGATGTCTTTGCACGTGGCTTCAGCGCAATTGCGTGGGCAGCCCGAGACCGCAAGCTTCAGCTTGGCCGGCGTCCACGAGCCCCACAGAAACTTTTCAAGTTTAATGCCGAGACCGGTGGAGCCTTGGGTGCCGAACCGGCACCAATCCGTGCCCACGCATGTTTTTACGGTGCGCAGGCCTTTAGCGTACGCCGCGCCGGAAACCATGCCGGCCTTATTCAAATCAGCCCACACCGCGGGCAGGTCCTCTTTCTTCACACCGAGCATGTCGATGCGCTGTCCGCCTGTGCATTTCACCGCTGGAATGTTGAACTTCTCGACGACGTCCGCAATCGCCCGCAGCTCGCTGGCGGTCGTCATGCCGCCCCACATGCGCGGAACGACTGAGTACGTGCCGTCCTTTTGGATGTTGGCGTGCACACGTTCGTTGATGTAGCGCGACTGTCCGTCGTCCTTGTATGTGCCCGGCCACGTCGCAATCAGATAATAGTTCAACGCCGGCCGGCACTTTGCGCAACCGCACGATGTCTTCCACTCCAGCGCATGCATCAAATCCGGGATGGTCTTCAGCGCCTTCGCCACGATCAGCCGCCGAACGTCGTCATGGCCATGGTTAGTGCAGGGACACATCGGCTGCACCGCCGCCGGGTTATAGGAATCTCCCAGCGTCACCTTCATCAGCTGTTCGACTAGGCCCGTGCACGACCCGCATGACGCCGACGCCTTGGTATGCGCACGCACATCGTCCAAGGTCTTGAGGCCCAGCGTCGTGATCGCGCCGGTGATTTTGCTTTTGCACACGCCGTTGCAGCCACAAATTTCTGCCTCATCCGGCAAGGCTGCAACGGCCGCCGTAGGGTCCAGCGGGGACCCTCCAGCATACGCGGGGCCAAAGATCAGCGTCTCGCGCAGCTCCGAGATGTCTGTCCCCTTCTTGAGGTGGTCAAAGAACCATGCACCATCGGCCGTGTCGCCATAGAGCACCACGCCGACAATGGCGTTGTCCTTGAGCACCAGCCGCTTGTAGATCCCGCGTGACGCGTCCCGCAGCACGATCTCTTCGCGATCCTTGGCTTCCGCGAAGTCACCGGCCGAGAACAGATTGATCCCCGTGACCTTCAGCTTCGTCGCCACCGCGCTCGGCGAAAACGCTGCTGTCGCGTCGCCTGATAGCTGAGCGGCAATCACGCCGGCCATCTCATACAGCGGTGCCACAAGACCGAACACCTGACCGTGCGCTTCCGCGCACTCGCCGACCGCAAACACATCCGGATCGCTGGTCCGCATCCCTGGATCGACTTTGATCCCGCGGCCGACATCAAAGCCTGCCGCCTTTGCAATACCGGCATTCGGCTTGATGCCGACGGCCATGATCACCATGTCGGCCGGCAGGCGCGTGCCATCCTCAAGCAGCAACGCCTCGACCTTTTTCTCACCGAGGATCGCTTTGGTGTTGGCCTTGGTGATGACCTTGATGCCACGCGCCTAGATTGCTTTCTGCAAGAGATGTCCGGCTGGCGTGTCGAGCTGCCGCTCCATCAGCGTCGGTGCCAGATGCACGACGGTCACGTCCATGCCCTGTTCTTTGAGGCCCACTGCGGCTTCAAGCCCGAGCAGGCCGCCACCGATCACAACCGCCTGCCCGCGCGACTTGGCAGCGATCAGCATCGCCTGCACGTCATCCAGATCGCGATAGCTCAGCACGCCCGCCAGCGTATGCCCGGGCACCGGGATGATGATCGGCAATGAACCCGTCGCGATCAGCAGTTTGTCGTAGGATGCCGTGATCCCGCGCGCTGTTGTGACCGTCTTGGCTTCGCGATCAATCGCCGTCACGGTTGCGCCCTTGTAGAGCGTCACGCCGTGCTTCACGTACCAGCCGTCGCCATGAATGACGATCTGCTCGAACGTCTTCTCACCCGACAGCACCGGTGACAGCATGATGCGGTCGTAGTTGACCCGTGGCTCAGCATTGAAAATCGTTACCTCGAATGCATCGGGCGCGAGGTCGAACAGCTTCTCAAGCGCGCGACCGGGTGCCATGCCGTTGCCGATCACGACCAGCTTTTGCTTGGGCTTTTGGGCCGCGCGCGCAGCTGGCTTATTACGGGCCGTGGTGGTCATGCTGCGCGCTCCGTGCCGGTGTGCGGACGGGCCGTGTTACGTGCGCCCAAGCGGGTGGTGTCTGGCATGCGTGCCCTCGGGTTGCCGGCAGCCGGGCTGCGCAGCGCTAATTGGTTAAGCAATGGCAAGTTTCGTGCCATCATCTGACAATTGACAATTATCAAGCAATAACAGAGCGATATCCAAGATTCTTGCGGCTCATCCGGAGTGTTCGCGCCGCTCAAAAAGAGTGCACGGCCAAGCCCACTGCTACTCTATTGTGCAGTTGCGAAGAGTCTCGCGGCGCGATGACAGACCCGGTTCGACCGAAAAGCCCGGTCAAACCCATTGATAGCCAAACGACGTCACCGCCCGTGCGACCAATTCCGCTGATACTGGCCCTGTCGACCGTCCAACGTGCACCTGCTTGAGCCAAGTCCGGCCGTGGACATCGGCGCTGTCAAACTCAATGCGCCCATCAAACCGGGTCCGGTCCAGCCACAGGCCGCCGAGACACTCTGCCTTGCGGAACACCGCCGCCGCCTCAAATCGCGCCTCCGCAAACGACGCATTGCCGAACGCCGTCACGCTGCTGAAATCCGCAAGTGCTTTGAAAGCGGCCCGGTCAAAACCTGCAACGCCGTAGAAGGCTGCTTTCGCAAAGCTGGCGTCGTCGCCGAATGCCGTGCCGTCGAACCGGGCATCATTGGCAAACGTGGCACCATCGAAGGTCGCGCGTGCGTGAAACGTCGCCCCCTTGAACCACGACAGGCCGCTGAACTGCGCCCGCGCACACGACACCGGCGCGTGAAACACGGCCCCGCTTAGATCGACGCTGCAGATCGTCAAGCCTGTGAGGTCTATCGCCTCAGTCAGCACCACGCCGACTAGCGACACGCACGTGCCCGTCGGCGTCTCTCGCGTCACCGCTGCGCGAAACTCAGCCGCCTTCATCAGCTTTCGCCTCCGCGCGTAGCAGCCACCGTCGCCGCAGCCCAGGGAAACGGCCGGCCTGATAGATCCAGGTACATTGCCTTTTGCTGCTGATAGGCGCGTATCCCTTCACGCCCCTTCTCGCGGCCAAGCCCGCTGTCTTTCAAGCCGCCGAAGGGCGTCGCAATGGAAAACTGTTTGTAGGTGTTGATCCAGATCGTGCCGGCCTCCAGCGCCCGCCCCAATCGCCAGGCCTTTGTAAAATCTTTCGTCCAGATGCCGGCCGCCAACCCATAGGCCGACGCGTTGGCTTCCGCGATCAACGTCTCCTCATCATCGAACGGCAGCACCGCCAACACCGGTCCGAACACTTCCTCCCGGCACAGACGCGCGTCGTTACCGAGCCCCGCCATGATCGTCGGCAGATAGTATGTCCCAGCATCCAGCCCGGATGGCCGCGCGCCCCCTGCCAGCACCGTGCCGCCATCCGCCCGCGCCTGCGCCACGTGCGCTTCCACTGCCGCGCGATGCTGCGCCCGGATCAGCGGTGCCACCTGGGTGCCCGCTTCCATCGGATGGCCGACCTTCAACGCCTTCGTCGCTGCCACCAACCGCGCAACAAATCGATCATAAATCGATCGCTCGACAAACAGCCGCGAGCCGGCGATGCACGACTGTCCCGACGAGGAGAAAATGCCGAACAGCACGCCCGCCAACGCCTGCTCCACATCGCAATCGGCGCATACAATCGTTGGCGACTTGCCGCCAAGCTCCAGCGACACCGGCATCAGCTTGCGCGCAGCGGCCATCGCCAGCCCGCGCCCCACTTCAGTGCCACCCGTAAAGGCAACCTTCCCAATCGCCGGATGGTTCACCAAGCGGTCGCCAATCAGCGCGCCCGCGCCCGGCACCACCGAGAACAATCCCTTCGGCAATCCGCTCGCTTCGATGATGCGCGCCAACTCCAGCGACACCAGCGGGCTCCACGACGCCGGCTTCAGGATCACTGCATTGCCTGCGGCCAGCGCCGGCGCCACCTTCTGCGCATCACTCGCAATCGGCGAATTCCATGGCGTGATCGCCGCCACCACGCCCATCGGCTCATGCACCGACATCGTCAGATAGTCGCTGCGCGATGGCGTGATTGTCTCTTCCAGCGTCTCCAACGCCGCTGCCACGTAACGAAATGTGCCTGCAGCACTCGCCGCCAGCGCTCGCGTTTCCGTCAGCGTCTTGCCTGTGTCGCGGGTTTGAATATTCGCAATGCGGTCAATGTTCTGCGCAATGCCGTCCGAGATGCGATGCAGAAACGCCGCCCGCTCGTGTGGCTTGAGGTTCCGCCAGTTCGCTGCCCGCTGTGCCGTGACCGCCCCGTCAATCGCCTGGTCCAGGTCGTCCACCGACGCGCCGCCCAGCACACGGTTCGTCGTCCCATCTGCTGGAAACACCGACGTGATCTCCGCGCCACGCCCGGTGATCCACTCGCCGGCAACAAAGATACGGCCATCGGGCAAGGCGTGGTCGGTCATCGCAACATCTCCTCAGCGCGCGCCGCCAGCCGCGCCCGCCGGTGGTCCGCCGAACGCCTGCGCAAACGGCCCGATGGCGCACATATCGACTTCGAGCAACACTGGACCTTCGGTCGCAATCGCCGCGTCCAGTGCCGGCGCAAAACTCCCGACTGTGGCCACGCGCCGATGCGCCAGCTTGATCGACGCCGCGAGCGCCGCAAAGTCCGGCGTCAGCGGCTTAGAGTAATGCCGCCGCCCCGCATATTGCGCGTCTTGAATATTCTGGATCACGCCATAGGCCTGATCGTTCATCAGCACGAACACAATCGGCGATTTCTCATCGACTGCCGTGATCAACTCGCCGAGCGACAGCATCGCCCCGCCGTCGCCGACCAGCGCAATCGTTTTCGGCATCCCCTCAACGCACGCCGCCCCAATCGCCATGGCGATGCCCTGACCAATCCCGCCGCCGAGCGCATGCACGCCCAGCTGTGGATCCGCCACCTGCACATAGCGATTGCCGAACGTGGAGTTGGCAATGGTCACATCTCGCACCCACGGATGCCGTCCGGCCGGCACGCGCGCCAGTAAGTCATCGGCGATCACTTGATACGGCCCCAATGTTTGCCGCAATGCGCCCTCGCTCTTGGCCCGTGCCACAGCAATGTCGTAGCCAAGTTGCGGATCAGGCCGCCACGACGTTGGCAAGCGCGCCACGATCCCTTCAAGCGCCAGCTGCGCGTCGCCATGCACAAAGAAATCCGGGGCATAGTTGCGGCCCGACTGGCTTGCGTCCGCATCGATCTGCAGCAGCGGGCGCGGCAACGGCATATCATTGTTGCGCGTCTCGTTCCCGCGCAGGCGCGACCCCACGATGATCATCAGATCGCATGCGGCGTATATCTTTGATGCTTCCGGCGTCATGTTGAACGCCCCGAGCGTGCCAGCAAAACTTTCCGGCACAATCGCGCGGCCGTTCGTCGATGTCACAATGCCGACGCCACGCTCGGCTAACGCGCGCGCCGCCACCGTCGCCGAGCGCGCCCCGCCGCCCAGCCACAACATCGGCCGCTTCGATCCCGCGATTTTCGCCGCCAACATATCCAGATGCCGAGGATCAGGCACCGATTGCGCAATGACCGGTGGCCCGAACGACAGCATGGGGTGACACGCATCCCGCTGCACATCGACCGGGATTTCCAGCGCCACGGGTCCTCCCGGCGCGCCCATCGCCGCGCGGATCGCAGCCTTCAGAGTGCCCACCGCGCTTGCCCCATCCCACATGCGGAAATAGGCCTTTGATATGGCCTTCAGCATGTCCGGCTGGCGTGGCACGTCGTGAATCGCGGCGCGGTCCCGGTCGGCAAATTTGCGGTCCACTGTCGATGTGATGTGCAGAATGCGCGAACACGCACTCAGCGCTTCCACTGAGGCCCCTGCCGCGTTCCCGGCCGCCGTCCCAGTGCTCGTCACCACGACGCCGAGGTTCTGCGACACACGCGCATAGGCATCGGCCATATTGAACGCTCCGGCTTCCCCGCGCGCCGCCACAAAGCGCAACCGGCCTTGCCGTGCAATCGCATCCAGGATCGGCATGTTGTGGATCGAGATCACGCCGAACACGACCTTGACGCCCATGCCAGCGAGCCCGCTCGCAATCATGTCGGCAACAGTCGTCGGCACCGTGTGGGTCGGTGTTGTCATGTCGTATCTTTCAGATGTGCCGCGAAACGCCGCCGGAAACTTCCAGGCTCGCCCCGGTGATGTAGCTCGCTGCAGGAGAGCCGAGAAACAGAATGGCCCGCGCCGCTTCATCTGGCTCGCCGAGACGACCCAGCGGAATGCCTTTCGTCTTGGCGAGATCGGCAAACCAAGTCTCGCGTGAAACAGCCTTATCTTCGCGCGCTTCAAAGCGCCGTTGCCATTGGCTGCTATCGACCAGGCCGAGCAAAATAGAATTCACCCGGATTTTCGGTGCAAACTCCCGCGCCAGGGATTTGACCATGTTCTGCACACCCGCTCGCGCTGCCGCCGTCGCCACCATGTGCGCCTCCGGCTGCAACGCCAGCAGTGAGTTCACCACCACGATGGCCGGGTGTGTGCTCTTTTCAAGCAAGGGTTTGAACTGCTGAATCGGGTTGATCTGCGAAAAGAACTTTAGGTCAAGCTCGTCACGCCAAGCATCATGAGACGTGTCTGCGAATGTTGACACACGACCGCTGCCTGCATTGTTGACCAGAAGGTCCACCCTGTTGCCGACCGCAAATGACCACGAACTCACGGCCCAAGAGAATGCCGAAACTGAGGCTTCGTCGCGAACATCACACCGGACAGCAAGAAGGCGTTTACCACCATCAAGTTGCGCGCTCGCTTCATTTAAGCGCGTTTCATCCCGCCCGCAGATCGCGACATGAGCACCAGACTGCAAAAGCAAACGCGCGGTCGACAAGCCAATGCCGGATGTGCCCCCTGTCACAACAGCGACCATATTGCGAAGATCGAATTTCATAGCGTTCCGCCAGATGGAAAGCCGGGATCGGGCCGCCCTTGCATCACCGCGCGCATGGCCGGTGTCGGTGGTCCTGCGGTCATCCATTGATCCATCGCTTCGGGCTGATCACGCGGCCACACTTTGACCTGGTGCGTCGCCTCGTCGATCTGCTGCACTTCGGACGTGAACTCGATCACGAAACCTGATGGCGACACAAAATAGGCAAACGGATTGTTGCCCGGTCCATGCCGCCCGGGTCCCCACGCCGGCGATTGGCCCTTAACCCGCATGCGCCCGATGCCGCGCATGAAGCTATCAATTGATGGCATCTCGAATGCAACGTGATTAACGCTGGCATAGGGGCTGCGGTTGAGCGCAATGGCGTGATGATCGGTCGAGCAGCGCAGAAACACCATCTGGTTCGCTGAGTAGTCGCTGGTGCGGAAGCCGAGATGGGTTTCATAAAACGCCTGCACTTTTTCCATCTGCGGCGTGTTCAGCACCACGTGCGAGGCCTTGCGCGGCTTAGCGATAGTATCGCTCGTGTCGGCATTCGGCGCCGCGTCCGCGACGAACCGTAGGCGCCGGTTGTCGGGATCGGTGACCATAAACCCGTAGCCGTCGCCCGGCGTCGTGAACGTCCTCGGTGCCCCATCAACCGCGACGCCACCCCGCACCAACTGCTGATGCAGTGCATCAATCCGCGCGCGGCTTGTCATCCCGAAGTTGATGTAGTCAATGCCAAACGTGGCGTCTTCGCGCAGCCCGTAGATGAAGGGTTCTGGCCCCGTCCCGCGAAAATACACGGTACCATCGGCTTCCGCTGCAACCGATAGTCCCCAGTTCTCAAGATAGAAGGCCGTTGTTGCTGCGACACCTGGCGCGCGCATGACAATCCCTCGGAGGCTATCGACGCCGATTGACGCCGTCGTGCCGGTTTTAGCCATTAAAGTGATCTCCGCCTGCCATCGTTGTTGCGCGTCGGCGCATAGCCGAGACGCTGCGATATCTGTGTGGCGGCATCGCCGACCGCTTGAATGATTTCGTGACGCCGGCGGGCGTGACCGGCGAAACTCGCCGTCGGTCCGGTTACGTTGATCGCGCCGATGACGTTCCCCGATCTGTCGAACACCGCCGCTGCCGCCGATGAAATACCAACCTCGAAATTAGAGTCGCTCCAAGCGATTCCGGCATCCCGATCGGCATCAAGTTGCCGCGCTAAGGCTGCCAAGGTCGTTGGCGTCTTGGCGGTCGCAGCGGTCAGCCGCACACCATGAAAGAGTGTGGTCACCGTTTCGCGTGGCAGGTGCGCGAGGATCGCGCGTCCCAGCGTCGTTGCGTGTGCGGGCAATCGGCTGCCCAAGCCGACATTGCTGACCAGATGGACGTTCGGTGTGCGGCGCGCCACGTACAACACATCTCGCCCGCTCAGCACGCCGATGTGGCTTGAGAGCGAAAGTGTATCGGTGAGCCGTTGAATGATCGCATCGCCAACTTGCACGATGTCGCTGGAAAACAAGGCTTGACCAGCAAGGGCGGCGAGCCCCAGTCCTAGTTTGAAACCTCGTCCGTCGGCAGTCCGCTCAATCATCTGCTCGGCTTCCAGCGTTGCCATCAGCCGGATCAGCGTTGTCCGGCTCAACCCCAACATCCGCGCGGTGTCGCTCATGTTGGCAACGGTGTCACCGCCCGCGATATGGCGCAGCAACTTGAATGCGCGGGCGACGGGGGGCACGGCATAGGCGGGCCCGGATGTGATACCTTGTTCGCCCTCGAGATCAGATTTCATCGTCATGTGGGCCCCGCGAAAAATGCGGTGAGTTGATCGAGCGTCTGTGCGGGCTTTTCCAGGTAAAGCGCGTGACCCGCATCGGCGATATGCGAAATGGCCGTGCTCCCGGCACCGCGACTGTCCAAAGCCTCACGCAAGGACTGCGCATTGGAGGGTGGCGTGATGACATCATTTGCGCCGGCTATCACGCACGCGGGCGCTCGCAATCCGGCTGCGTCTGCCAGCAGGTCACCGCTAGCCAGCATGCGCACGGCTTGCTCATATCCCGGCATGGTTACCGCAGCCATGCTGCTTGTTACTTGCTCCAAAATAGCTGGCCGACGTGCCGCGTCGTGTACAAGTCGGGGAGCACGTGAGGCTGCAAACGCTTTTGACCCGAGGTCTGCAAGCTCAGTGATGCGCTGCTGCTGTACTGCGGGAAGGGTGCCGTTGATGGGGACTTTGGACCCAAGGGCCGGCGACATAAACGCGACGCGACGGACCCGCGTGCCAAACTGCCGCCCAAAGGCACCGGCAACCAGACACCCTAGCGAATGGGCAACGATATCGACGCGCACCAAGTGAAGTGCCGCCAGCACATCATCAAGCCTGCGCGCATAGTCCGACGCGACGGGCCACGCTTGGCCGAGCGGCGTCGAAGGTCCATAGCCAGGCGCGTCCCATGCCAAGAGCCGCGGGCCTGGCGGCCAGCGGTGCAACAGGTCTGTGAAAGACGCCGCGCGGCTACCGATGCCATGCAAAAAGACGATGGCCTGAGTGCTATCCCCGGGCCGCTCAAGCAGGTCCGTTCCGGCAACATGCCGGCGCAGCAGATCGTTGGTGACAACAGCAGCTGTCATGTGAACACAAACCCGTTGTCCACCGGCAGCACCTGCCCGGTCAGCGTCAGCGCGCCCGGCGACAGCAGAAATGCGACCGTAGCCGCGATGTCCTCCGGCTGTTGCGGACCCGGTACCGCGCGTCCACTCTCATAAAGCGCATGCCGCTCGGCCGGCACATACTCCGTCGATGGTGTTTTCAAGATGCCTGGGGCCACGCATGTCACGCCGATCCCGCGCGGGCCCAGTTCCCGCGACAGGGACCGTGTCATCGCCATCACCGCGCCCTTGCTCGCGACGTAGGCCAGCAATTTCGGTGCGCCCCACAGCGCCGTATCAGACGCCACGTTGACGATCCGTCCGCGCCCGCTTTTTTCCAGCATCGGCGCGAACGCCCGCGTTACCAGCCACGTGCCGCGCACATTGACCGTCATCACCTTGTCCCAGACATCAATCTCGATTTCATCGAACATCTTGCCGCCGATGCCCGTCGCGATGGCTGCATTGTTGATCAACCCATCAACAGTGCCTTCGTGCTTGGTGACACTCGCTGCCAGTGCCATGATCGACTTGGGATCTGCGATATCAACTCTTTGGAAGCGCACCGCCGCCCCGGCCGCGGTCAGCGCGGCTGCGGCTGTCTCGCCTTCATCGGCGAGAAAATCCGCCAGGACCAGCCGCGCCCCACGCGCAGCCAGATCAGCAGCCAGCACGCGGCCCAGCCCCCGGGCCGCTCCGGTCACGACAATGGTATGGCCTGCAAGTCGCGGCATCAGCACTTATCCTGCCGCTCGTTGTGATTGTGTGTCTTCGGCTTCGATCTGTGATCGCGCCGACTGCTTCAGCATAACGCGCAGACGCGATACGCCGACGTCGTGTTGATAAAGCATTTCGCGCTTCCGCGCGTCGTCGGGTAAATGCTCCAGCATCTCGCGATCCTGCTCTAATACTTGCCAGTGCCGCGCTTCAAACGTCGCGCGATAGAGGAAGCGCCACGCCTCGCGTGCCAGCCCCTCGACCTTGCGCAAGCGCCAGAAATAGACACGGCAGGTGCGCTCATCGACCGGCGTTGTAAACCCGATGATGCGGAACGGCCCGCCTGGTCCGCCGCTTGGCGGATAAGGAATGTCGAGCCGGCAATAGATCGTGTCATCGCGCACGATCATTTCCGTCCAGTCGAAGTTCTCGCCGACCTGGGCTACGCGGCTGACCAGGAACCCTTCGTCCAACTTGGAGAGTTTCATCAAATCCTGCTTGGCACCGAAGGCCAGCGTGAACGAGTTGGCGTGCAGGTAGCAGCCGTGCATAGGGTCGGCGAGGTTATCGAGCGCGTAACGGTAGTTGCACGCCCAGGCAGACGAGCAGTTGAATCCCGTCCACGCCGGATCTGTAAATTCGGGCGGTAGCACGAGCGGTGGCGCGACCGGTTGCTCAACACTTGGCACGTAGACGAACACAGCATCACTGCTCTCGGCGGTGGCATAGCTTTCGGCCGCATGCCGGCCTTCCAGAATGCAGTCGGGCATCGCTGGGACACGCAGGATAGTGCCGGCGCCGTTGAGGGTTATGCCGTGATACCGGCACGCAATGTTGCCCTCGTGGACCTCGCCGCGGCTCAGCGGCGCACCGCGATGCGGACAGTAATCCTCAAGTGCATGTGGCTTGCCAGCCTGATCCCGCCACAGCACGATCTTGCGCCCCAGCACCGTGGTGCCGAACGGGGTATTCGCCTTCACTTGCACCGACTTTGCCGCCACATACCAACGCCCAAGCAGGCCTTGGTTGATGCGATCCTCAATGCGGTCGCGGAGGATGTCGGTTGGTTTTGTCATGGTTCGCCTGGGCGGTGGGGCAACGGGCAACGGGCAATGGGCAATAGGCAGTCGGCAATCGAATCCTCGGAGACTTGATGCCTTTGCACGTTGCCAGTCGTCTCGCTCGGCACCAGCCTTCTATTGCCTATTGCCTCACTTCACTTCTTCGGTCGCTTGATCTGCGCCACTGGATGGTCCGGTGGATAGCTCGGTGTCACCGGTTTCGGATTGCCGATCATCACGCACATCAGTGCTTCTTCGATGCCCTCGTTGACGAGCCCGCGATAGACGCCCGGCGGCACCGAGATGCAGTCGCGCTCGCGCAGCACGGTGTCGTGGCGCTGGCCGTTGTGCTCAACAAAGATACGAACCTTATTACCTTTGAGGATGAAGAACACCTCTTCCGCATCCGTATGCAGATGTGATGGACCTTCACAGCCCGCCGGCAGGATCATCGTCGTCAGCGTGAAGTTTTCGGCCGGGATGGCATTGTCGTCGGCTGCGACGCCGGTCGCGCCGGTCCCGATGTAGCGCAACTGCGCGCGGCGATACTTCGGATCAAGGTCGGCCTGGAACTTCAGCGCATCCCAGTCCGGTGCGCGCGTTTCGTAGCGCGCCACGCGGCTTTCGATCCACTGCGAGAGCGACTTGCCGCCGGGAATGTGCACTGCTTCAGGGCGCACTTCCGGGAACGTCTTGGTGGGGTGTTTGTGGTCGTCCATGGTCAACTCCAGTGATCTGTTGTCGGGGAATGCAATTCAGCGCACCACACGCGGGATGTAGTGCAGCACCCGTTGCTCAAGCCATGCGACCGCAGCGTAGAGCACAATGCCAATGAGCGTCAGCAGGATGATGGCGTTGAACACCATCGCGGCGTTGGCCTGTCCCTCGCCGTAGGTGATCAAAAAACCAAGCCCGGTGTTGCCGCCGACCAATTCGCCCACGGTGACGCCGATCACAGCGAGTGTCGCGCCGATCCGCAAGCCGGCCATCAGCGCAGGCATCGACGCTGGAAACTCGATTTTCCAGAAGATTTGCGCGCGCGACATGGAATACGCGCGCGCCAGATTGATCTGATCGCGATCAATCGTGCGCATCGATTGCAGCACGTTCACCAGGATCGGGAAGAACACGATCAGCACCGTCACCAGCAGCTTCGGCCACGCCGTGTAGCCGAACCACATGATGAAGAGCGGCGCGAAGGCTACCTTTGGTGCGATTTGGAGTGCCAGCAGATAGGGTGACAGCACCCGCTCCCAGAACGCCGACATGCCGAGCAGATAGCCCGCCACCGCACCGAACAGCGAACCGATGACGAAGCCGAGCATCGTCATCGTCACCGTCGAGAGGAAATGCTTGGCCAGATTGTGCCGCGGGATCATTAGCAGGAACTCGTTCCACGTCTGTGACGCGGTCGGAATGATATAGCGTGGCACGCCCATCAGCGGCGGCACGAACTCCCACGCCAGCAGGAACAGGCCGAACACGCCAAGACTTGCCAGTGTGGTTGTGTTCGGCTTCACGAGTGTTGGCCTGCTTCTGTTGGCTGTAGGTTGGGTTAGCAGCACTTCTGCTGCGTAACCCAACAGTTTGGCGCAAGATCATGTTGGGTTACGGCCTGAAGTGGCCTAACCCAACCTACATTATTCTCAGTTCACAAACTGGTTGGTAAAGGTGTCATCGATCGGCACAGCCTTCTCGACGATCTGGCTGTCGATATAGAATTTCTGAACCTTCTCCATGCGCGCTTTATCGAACTGACCGACTTTGAAACCAGGAGCCGGAGCATACACCTGCTCGACATAGCGGCGCATGATGGCTTCCATGATCTTTTCCTTGCCGGCGTGCTGCGGCACAGCGGCGACATACTCTTTCGACGCTTTCTCTGGATCGGCAATAATTTCACCAAGCGCCTTCAGCGTGGCGCTCACGAACCCCTGCACGGCCTTGGGCTTTTCAGCGATGGCCTTGTCGGACGCGAGGATCGCCTGCGCCATGGCTGGGAAGATCTGGTCGATGGCATAGCGGTCCAGCGGAATGCCGGCGGCTTCAACCGCAGCGGCCCACTCCGGGACGCCCGAAATCGCCTGCAATCCACCACTGATCATCAGCTGCACCACACCTGCCGGACCGACAGCCTGGACCGACAGGTCGTCTTTCTTCAGCCCAGCACTCGCCAGCATGGCGAGCAGATTGTAGTAGGTCGTATCCTGGAACGCGAGGACGCCGACGTTCTTGCCTTTCAGATCGGCAATGCCTTTCACGCCTGCATCCTTGCGCACATAGAGCGCCGTCAGCGACTTGCCACCCAGCAGCGCGACGCCTTTTACGGTGAGACCGTTGGCGCGCACGATCAGCGGTGTATCCCCAATGCCACCACCGAGATCAGCATTGCCGACCGCAACCTGCTTGGCGACATCGGCACCACCCTTGCCCACTTGGAAGTCCACATCCAGCCCAGCGTCCTTGTAGTAGCCTTTGGCCTTGGCGATCTGGAACGGCGCAAACGCGGGTAGAAACTCCGGTGCCGGAAACAGATAAGTGAGTTTGTCCTGCGCGCTGGCGGCCGTAGACGTCAGTGCAACCACTGCGCCAAGTGCTAGCATTTTCAAGTGCTTCAGCATTCCATTGCTCCCTGGGTTGAAAGTGGGCCGGTGTACGGCTCTTCGGTGTGTGGCTCTTGGATGTTTCAGGCCGTGCGCTCGTCGAGTTTCATCAAGTCGAACAAGTGCGCGATATAGGCACCGGCGCGCGGATGGGCACGCCGGGCAATAGGATTGTGGCGATCCGGGATATCGACTTTGATTTCTTCGACCACGCGTCCTGGCCGCTCCGACAGCACGATAATCCGATCAGCCATGGCTACGGCCTCGGTGAGATCATGCGTGATGAGAAGTGTTGTCGTTCCCGTCGCCGCAATCGTACCGCCGAAGCTCTTCTGCAGCAGCAGCTTCGTCTGTGCATCGAGCGCGGAGAACGGCTCGTCGAGCAGCACCAGTTTAGGCGCGATCGCGAGTGTGCGTGCCAGCGCTGCCCGCTGCCGCATGCCGCCGGAGAGTTGATAGGGATAGTGCCGCTCAAAACCCGTCAGCTTACAACGCGCCAGTTCAGCCATCGCGCGCTCGCGGCGTTCACGCTTATCGACGCCGCGCGCCTCAAGGCCGAATTCGACGTTGCGCACGATCGTCCGCCACGGCAGCAGCAGATCCTTTTGCAGCATGAAGCCGACGTGTGCGCTCGGGCCCCGCACTTCGCTGCCGGCTACCGCCACGCGCCCGCTCGTTGGCTGATCGAGGCCTGCTGTGAGATTGAGGATGGTGCTCTTGCCACATCCAGATGGCCCAACGATGGCCACGAATTCCTTTGGGTGCACATCGAACGTCACGTCGTTGATGGCAACGACATCGCGTCCCTCGTTGCCGCGGAACAACCGGGTCACGTTCTCGAACGCTAATGCAGGCGTCGCAACCGCATCGATGACTGGCATGGGTGCAGCCAGGGTCATGCGCCAATTCCGTCCTTGGCATAGGCCGCATCCAACGACTGATTGATGGCCGCAAGTTCGGCTGCCAGCGTCGCCTCCGTCCATTCTGTGGCCGTTCCGCTGGGCCGCGCGACGCCCTTCGCTTGGAGCGCCGTCGCCACGTCCGCAAAGTGGTGCGTACCCGTTGCAAACACCTCTTCCAATGCCTGTGCCAAAGCCCTCTCGGGGGCCGTCAGCACGCGGCTCAGGGATTGCTCGGCAAGTCGTGGATCAAGCACGGTGTGCTCCGCTTGAGACGACGGAGCGTTCACATATGAACGGATCGTTCGTATTTGACCACCCTACGCACGCACGATGGACTGAGCAAGGGCTGTCATAAAAGCATGTGAACAGTCGGGCTGGGCGCGCTGCGCGCGCGGCGATACTGACGGCGACCCTGCAGCAAACACCAACGCGGCCCTGGCGCTGAAGGACTTCCTCTCCGAATAGTCTTCTCGTCATGCGGCGCTGCTCCACCATTTCGATGGCCCACGCGCTTAACGGCGATCATTTGACGCGCGAAAGGCATGGTATCATTCGCTATTCTTACGTGGAGGGCCCCCACAGTCCCAATGTCCCGGGCGAAAGTTGAGGCATGATCACCAACACAATGAGCAATGATCCCTTTCAAGTTGTGTGGTTCAAGCGGGATTTGCGTATCCAGGACCACCGGCCATTGGTGGAAGCGGCGAAACGTGGCCCGGTCATACCGCTGTTCGTGGTTGAACCGGAGCTGTGGCGGCAGCCGGATGCATCGGCGCGGCAGTGGCAGTTCTTGCAGGAGTGCCTGAACGAGCTGACTCACGCCCTCGGCGAACTCGGCCAACCGCTTGTTGTTCGCGTCGGCGAGATTGTGGATGTCCTTGCGGAAATCCATCGCACGCATGGCGTGGCGACCCTGTGGTCGCACGAAGAGACCGGCAACGCCTGGACGTTTGCGCGGGACAAGGCGGTGGCCACTTGGGCGGGCGCTCAAGGCGTCCCATGGCATGAGTATCCGCAGCATGGTGTCCAGCGCCGGCTTACGAACCGCAACGGCTGGGCGATTGCCTGGGATCGCCAGATGGCCGAAACGATCATCGATCCGCCGATGGGCTTGGCCCCGGTGCCGGGTTTTGCCACGCATCGGCTCCCGGCGCGTTCCGATCTTGGCCTCGGCGACGATGCCTGCGAGATGCGTCAGGCCGGAGGACGCCGCGTCGGAATTGATTTGCTCGATAGTTTCCTCGCGGGCCGTGGCCAGAACTACCGACGTGAAATGTCAAATCCGCTGGCCGGTGCCACAGGGTGTTCGCGGTTGTCACCCCATCTCGCGTGGGGGACGGTAAGTATGCGCGAGACTGCACAAGCCACTTGGTCGCGATTGCGCGATTTAAAGGGCGACGAGGCGTCGGATGCCAAAGCATTGCGCGCTTCCCTGGTGTCGTTCTCTGGCCGCTTGCATTGGCATTGCCATTTCGTGCAGAAACTTGAAAGCGCACCATCCATTGAGGTTCGCGAGCTCCATCCCGCCATGCGTGGGTTGCGTCCGTCCGTTGCCGAGCCGATCCTTTTGCAGGCCTGGGCTACCGGGCAAACGGGCTATCCGTTTCTCGATGCCTGTATGCGCAGTCTTGCAGCGACCGGTTGGTTGAACTTCCGCATGCGCGCCATGGTGATGTCGTTTGCGAGTTACAATTTATGGCTGCCGTGGCGACCGACGGGGCTGCATCTGGCGCGACAGTTTACGGACTACGAGCCCGGTATCCATTGGCCACAAACACAAATGCAGTCGGGCACGACCGGCATCAATACCATTCGCATCTATTCGGTGGTCAAGCAGGGGCACGATCAGGACCCGACCGGCGCATTCGTGCGGCGGTGGGTGCCAGAGCTTGCTGACGTGCCGGACACTCACTTGCAGGAGCCGTGGACCTGGGAAGCGGCCCGCCGCATGACAGGGCAGCGGTATCCGGAGCGCGTCGTGGATCTCAAGGTTTCGACGGCGGCCGCGAAAGACAGGATTTACGGCATTCGACGCGGCGAAGCCTTTCATGCGGCGGCTGATGCGATCCAGGACCGGCACGGAAGCCGCAAAAGCCAGTTACCCATGACGGGGCAGCGGCCAAAGTCGTCGACCAACCGGCGCGCACGCGCGAAAAAGGGCAGTCCGGACCAATTGGATCTGGATCTGTGAGCGCGTAACGCAAAAAGCGCTTGATCCAGCGGGCGCGGCCGCTTGGTCGGGCTTCGCCAGTCGTTGCGTATTTACAAGGACAAGCTGGAGTTCTCACTCATTCATTTGCATTCCCCTTGAAGGGACGCCAGGGCTTTCTTGGCTCGGGCGTATTTGGCGATGAGCGTTCCGGGTTTGGCAGTCCATTCGAAGGGCTTGGGATTTGCGTTCCGGTGCTCGACCCATTCCGTGATCGCGGTTTCGAGGTTGCCGACGCTGGTGAAGACACCACAGCGGACGCATAGACGCAGGGTCTGGTGGTCAGTGGAACCGGTCGTGCGGCCTTGACGACCCTTCGCAATGACTTATCGTACACTACCATACAGTCTTGATCCCGGCCCCCAGGTTGGTTCGTCGCGAGGTGAGCGCATGCAAGTACCGGCGGCGTTCGCACAAGGTCAGAACAAGCCAATCCTGATCGATACCTTTGATCTCGACGGGCCGCGCGAAGGTGAAGTGCTGATCGAGATGAAGGCTGCAGGCCTTTGCCATTCCGACTTGTCATTTTTCAACGGCGAAGCTTGTCGCTGAGCCGCCCCAGTGTATCTTCGATGTCGGTCAGTTTGGCCCGATCGCGGTCGCTTTCGAGGTCGAAATAAGCGGCCCCCCTCGCCTTCGCGATCTCGCGGGCAAGCGTGGTCTTGCCCGACTGGCGCGGGCCGAGCATCACCACCGCCGGCGAACGATCCAGCAGGTGCTCTAAAGTCTTCAGTCGTCGCCGAGCGATCATGCTTGCAATTTTGGAACAGAATTCCCGATTTGCAAGACGTCATGTGCATCATTGAGCGCCGAATGGTCAAAGCGCGATCCGTTGGCTGATACCCACTCTGAGACACCGGCTCGGTGGGCGCGCTTCAAACGCCTTCGAATTTTAGGCCACCGGTAGGCCACGCCGAGAGCATCGAAATGCGCTCTGCGATATTTCAACGGATAATTATCTGATTTTGTTGGGTTTTTATGGTGCCGGTTGAGGGGATTGAACCCCCGACCTTCAGTTTACAAAACCGTTTCCAGCGCTTATCATTGATTTTGTGCTTCGCGCAAATACTACACATAAGTCGTTGAAAATATTTGCAAATAGCGCAATTCGATGTAGCAAACCGTGAGCATTGACGTAGCGTTCAGTAGCGCTATTTTGTGCCCCCAGTGTGCCCCCAGTGTGCCCCCAGCTATTAATTGCGAGGAAATGTGACAGCCAAGCCGGCAAATCGAGAGACGCTTCTAGCGACCACGGTAGAGAGCTACGTGAAGAACGGCGGCAAGACTACCGGGGGCGCGCTGATCGCCGAAATCTACGACGTGGACACTAAAGGGTTGCAGCTTCGCGTGAGACGCAAGGGGGTGGCCTCGTGGTCGTATCGCTACCGCTTCACGGGTGAGATGCGGCGGCACACCATCGGCCGTGCTGGTCCTGACGGCATGTCGCTAGCCGATGCCCGCGCGGCCGTGCGCGCATTCAGGGTCAAGCTAGATGCCGGCATTGACCCGGTGGCCGAGGTAAGAGCGGCCGAAGCAGCAGCGTGCGCCGCAGCAGAGGCAGCAGAGGACGCCAAGCGGGCCGACGAAGCTCGCATCACCGTTGCCGCCGCCGCCGAGCGTTACGTTGCGGCCAGCACCGCCGCGAGCGCCAAGAACCGGAAGGAGCCGCCGCGCGAACGCATCCGAACCTTGCGCCTCGATGTCGTCCCGGCGCTGGGTCGTAAGTTCATGGCAGACCTGACCGACGACGATATCATGAGGCTTGTCGAGGCCGCAGTCGCGAACGGGCACAAGCGCAAGCCGTCAAAGATCTATGACGAGTGCCGGGCGTTCCTCAATTGGGCGCGCAAGTCACGGCTCATCGCCAAGTCGCCGTTGGTGAGCGAGCGGCCGGACCAGCCAAAGCCGCGCGATAGGTTCCTTACCCCGCAAGAGGTGCGCGCCTTCACGGCATCGCTGGATCAATGCCCGATGACCGATCCGTTTCGGGATATCCTGCGGCTGATCATGCGCCTCGGCCAGCGCGTCAACGAGGTTGCCGGAATGCTGCGGCGGGAAATCAACCTTGCCGACGACGTTTGGGTCATCGGTTCGAGCCGCGCCAAGAACAACGAGACGCATCGCGTACCGCTCCCTCCTCAAGCGCGCATGATAATCGTGCACGCAATGCAGCGCGGCGACAGCAAGTGGGTGTTCCCGAACAAGGCTGGCGACGGGCCTAGCGATGTCGTCGCTGTCGCCAAAGCGCTGCTCAGATCGCAACCGATATTCGGCTTTCTCAATGACGAGGATGAACCGAACAGCTTCACGACGCACGACTTGCGGCGGACGTGCGCGACCTACCTTGAGAAGCTTGGAACACCAGAAAAAACGGTGGCGGCGGTGCTTAACCACAAGTGGGTCAAGGCCAAGACCGTCACCAGCATCTACGCGCGCGACGATCACTTCGACGCCGCATGGGACGCCTTGGTGAAGTGGGAAATCGCTATCGATCAGATCGAGGCCGGGCGTGATCCTTTCAACGTGTCTGTCGCCGACCGCCGCAAGCGCGCCGAGGCGATACGGCAAGCGATGACCGCGCCTATCTCGCCTTCCGCCGATGAGGTGCCTACTCCCCGCCTGGTGATCTCGCGATGAAACTCTGCCACCCTGACAAACTGGACGACGCGCACGTGCTGGCGATGCTGCGCGCCCTTGGTCCGCGATGTCAGATCAGCGGCACAGACCTCGCACGCGCCGTTGCTGGTGCGGTGTTCCGCTATCAGGGACGCAGTGCCTCGACGGCAGAGACGCAGCGGCATGCAGAGGCCGTTGCCCACATCAAGACCGTGCGCAAGGCAGCGCTCAAACTCGTGCGCCTGATCGACGGGACGGGCGACAGTCGCCGCCTGACCAGCGAAGGCATGATGGCCATACTCCGCGCCGACGACGAACGGAGCCCCGGCACCACCCGCACGGCAGCGGTTGAAGGCGCTACGGAATTGGCATCCGTCATTGACGCGGCTATCAAGGCACCACGCCCCACGCGCGCGAAGGCTGACGAGCCGCTCAATGACCTACTCGGCGACGTGGTTGTAATTTACGAACGGGCAACAGGGCGGCCGGCAACATTCACATTCGACGCGGTGTCGGGTGACACGCGCGGTGCATTCCTCGCCTTCTGGGATGCTGCGACGGCCGGTGCGTTCTGGGACGCGGCACCAACGCCGGCAGCGATACGCACACGGCTGCGGCGTCTTGGGTATGCGCAATCGCCTCGAAAAAAACAGGCCGTTGCGCATTCGCCGGAAGCGACAGAAGGCGGCATCCTATTGGCATCACAGGAGATGCCAGATGCCACAAACCGATCCCCTAAGCGACGCAATCGAACGGGCGGTAGAGCGCGCGCTTGAGCGCACACTGCCGGCGTTGATCAAAGCCAATATTCCGCCCCCGCCACAACCGCAGCCCTTCGCCCCGGCGTCAGTCGAGGGCGAGCGCTTCGTCACGATGCGGGAAGCCGGTAAGCGGCTCAATTGCCATCGTACCACGTTGCTGCGCATGGAGCGCCAAGGCCGCATTCCAAAGCGTCGCCGGATGAGCGGGCGCACCGGGTGGTTGCAATCCGAGATCGAGACGCACCTCGCGGGCCTCGCCACCGCGTCGCAACTGGCACGCGGTGATCTGCAATGACCCGCTACGGCGACAACCCATCCGGCGGTACGGTCGCCGCCTCACGCCAGCCGGTCCCGCTAGCGACGTTGGCCGCTGGCTCGCAGCCGTTGAGGCGTGCCCGGTATTGAAGGCGCATCCGGCGAAGGGCCTCGCGCGCAACATCGCCGAGCGCTTCACCACGCTCAATCGCCCGTTCGGTCAACCATTTAAGTCTGCCGAACTTGGCTTCGACGAATACGAGCGCCACGGCGAGGTAGCGCTGGCCACGCTGGCCGATAGCGGCTTCAACACGCATCGCGACGGCGTGGTGCTGCTGCGCATGCCGTGACGTGTGCACGTGCGTTCAACTCAACAGGGGGCAAAAATGCCAACAGCAGATAGCTACGTCGCCGAAATCATCGCGCTTCTCGAAGCAGCTACGGAAGGGCACAACCCGGCGCTATTGAAACGGCTGCGCGGCTCAATCCACCAGGCGCGCGCGCTGCTCAAGACCGACAACGCCAAGTACAAGCTCGAAACTCTAAGCATTGACGTTGAACTTGCCTTTGGGCCTGACGCCAAGCGCGAAGGCTACGCGCCCGGTGCTCAAATTTCGTTCGCACGGAATTATGCATCGGAACTGGCCGCCATAGTGAAGCGCGATGGCTGACACGTCCGCCCGCGCCAACATCGGGGCCGCTCCACATTTGGACAGCCCTTTTCTATTCCAGCCGGTACCGCTCTCGCAGCGCTGCAACGCCGGCCGCGATGTCAGCTTGTGGATCGCGCCCCAACTGCCGCGCCCACTGAGGATGCCATGCCGCCTGATGCGCGCGCATGATCGCGGTGGCGTGCTCGCCGAGGCGCGGGAACTTTGCCGCGATGCGGAGCGCGCTTGGCCAATCACCAGCGGCGGCGGCATCACGCAATTTGTCGAGTTTGCATTGCATCGCAGGACGAAAGCGGAGACCACCGATAACGTCCAGTCCGAGGCGGAGCGGCAGTTCCGCGCTCCTACGTATTCTTGTGATCAATATTTTCGCTGGACTGCGGCTTTCGTGCCGCTCAGCAGTGCCCGCGCCCGCGTGTGACGCCGCGTTGCGCAAGCCGCTCAAGCAACCGCTGCGCCCGAAGCAGCTTAAGCCGCGTGTCGGCGTCAAGCTCATCAGCGGTGATGCCGGCCGCCTCAAGGTCGGCGAGCGCACGGCACATTCCGGCGACCCTGGCAGCCAACGCCTCACGATCTGTGCGCGCGGTGGCGTGGCTCGCAACTGCGCCGGTCAAGCTGCGGCCTCGCGTCCAAACTTCGAAAGCTGCGCACCAATCGAGGCAGCCCGGCGGCGCATGTCGGCGCTAATCGGCTCGCCACTCGCAAGCGCCTTCTCGATCATGTCGAATGCCTTCGCAAGCGCACGATCAGCGGCCGGTGCCTTGATCTGGTGCGCTTGACCGGACGCCTTCCTGCGATTTTTCACTTCTTCGTAAGCGGCTGCCGGGCTGATCTTGCCGTGTCGCATAAGCTGCACCACGTTTGAACTGCCATCCGCAATCACGACGCGGGCGCGCCTCACAGAGCGCGTGCTGATGGCCATCTGTTTGGCCGCTGTGCCTACAGTCACCCCCCATTTTTCGGTAAGTTCCACAGCGATCAGCACGCGCTGCCCATCCGTGAGATGGCGGCGCTGCATGTTCTTGGCGGCGACCCACTGAGCAAGTTTAACGGGATCTGTTTCGGCGTATTCCTCGCAGATCGGCTCAACACCAGCGGCAAGGCAGGCGCGATAGCGGTTGCGGCCGTCGAGGATGCGGCCATCCGGGTGCAGCGTGATTGGGTCATGCTGCCCTTCGCGCTTGATGGAGGCGACAAGCGCATCGAACGCCTCACCTTCGATTAACGGGAACAGGTCAGCTAGCGGGTGTGCCGGTACGCCACCAGGGCGGGCGGCAACGGCTTCCGGCGGCCACGGGCTCAATTGAGACGCGCTTGCAATCTCGCGCGCTGGTGGCGATCCTGGGGCGATTGACGGGGTGTCCTCGGCAATAGTCGCCGGCAGTGGGCTCAACTGAGCTTTGCGGAAAATCTTGAACATGCGCGTTCCTCGTTTGCTACGGGCACGCTACGACAAATCCCCCATTGACAAATGAATACCAGCGTTCGCCGCTTCGATCAAATAGGCTGTCCCATTTTGCAGTGCGCGAAAAATTCTGGTACAAGCGCGCATGACCGATCTACTCGAACAGGCATTCAAAAAAGCATCCGCCCTCCCGGCTGATGCGCAGGACGCTATCGCGCGCGCGCTGATTGAGCAGATCGAGGCTGATGCACGTTGGGATGCCGTGCTGGCTAGCCCCAAGGGCAAGGCCACGCTCAGCCGGTTGGCCGCAGAGGCCCGCGCTGACGTAGCGGCTGGCCGCGCAATCAATGCTGATCCGGCAACCTTCACAGAATGAAGTCGCGCACGACACCGGCCTTCCGCAAAGGCTACGACGCCTTGCCAAACGATGTGCAGAAACTGGCGCGGAAAGCCTACGAGCTATGGCGCGACAATCCCCGCCACCCTGGCCTGCAATTCAAGCTCATTGATCCGATAGACGCGACCTACTCGGTTCGCATCGGCGGCAACTATCGGGCTCTCGGCTACCTCGACGGCGATACGGTGACGTGGTTCTGGATCGGTACCCACGCCGAATACGACCGCCTGACCTGAACGCAAAACGCCCGCCGAGTTGCCCCGGCGGGCGCTTGTTTACCGCTTATCGTATTCGGTCCCGTGTCGCGTCATGTGCAAACTGCAAGGCCACAAGCACCCCCGGCGGCAGGGTAAACACCGGGGCGAGCCGGGAAGCGATGTTGTCGCCAATGTCGAATTG
>JANNEU010000407.1:0-4862 GCA_031379035.1 Hyphomicrobiaceae bacterium
CGTGCCACCACTGATGAAGGGCTATCTCCGTGCCGGCGCAACTGTTTGCGGCGCCCCGCATTGGGATCCTGACTTCAATACTGCCGACTTCTTGATGATGCTGCAGTTGAGCACGCTGAACCATCGTTATGCGCGGCATTACCTGACGTCATCGCAAGGCTGAGCCCGACATGCTCCAAACGCTCATCCGCATCTGCGGCATTGTTCGGGCCGCGGGGCTTGTTGCCAGCGCGTTCGTTCGGGTGGTGGCGCTATTTCCCAGGTGTGCACCGCCCGAGAAACGACGGCAGATCTCAGCATGGTCGGCCAAGGTCCTGGCGCTTTTCGGTTTGCGCTTGGTCACGACCGGTTACACCCAACACCCTGAACCGTCGCCAAGGTTGATGGTCGCAAATCACGTGTCTTGGCTGGATATCATCGCAATCTGGGCAGTCACAGACTCAGTATTTGTCGCCAAAATGGAAGTTGGTCGCTGGCCTGTCATTGGCGGTTTGGCGCGGCGGCTGGGGATGATCTTTGTCGACCGATCCAAACGGTCAAATGCCATAGTTGCTGTCAAAGCCGTTGCGGCGGTACTGTCGGCGGGCCGGTCGGTCTGCATCTTCCCTGAAGGCACAAGTACCGAAGGCCGCGAACTTCAACCGTTTCATGGTGCTCTGTTCGAGGCAGCAATCATGACCGGTGCGCCCGTCCAGCCCATTGCGATCCGGTATTTTCGGACCACTGGCAACCGCGCAACAGAAGCCGCTTTTACGGGCGACATGACGCTCGCGCAATCGATATGGAAACTTGCCAGCGCTGAACCGATCAATATTGACCTCTGCTTTCTGACCCCAAGCAATGCGCATGGACATGATCGGCGGACGTTGGCGCGGCAAGCACAAGCATTGATTGGCTGGCGGCTGCGTGATCCGATGCCAGGGCCGTTGCCGATCTTGGTCGAAGACAGCATTCTCGATGCAGGCGCGCATCTGCTTGACATGCGGGGCGATAACCCACCCATGGTCCGGTGACGCTATGGTGACGAGTGAAAGCCTCGCTTTACTGACCGCGGCGACATTTCTTGCGGGACAGTTGACGTCCGTTGCTGTGGCGTGGCCGCGTAAGCAAAGCGTGTTCACATCAGGCACTCGGCCAAAGACCTGTCAGCTGACGATCATTCGCCCGCTGTCCGGCGTCGAAGCCTGGAGTGAGGCGACGCTGCGCTCAACATTCGAGTTGGACCATTCTGACGTTCGGCTGCTGTTCTGTGTTGCCCGCGCCAATGATCCGATTGTGGGTCTTTTGCAGCGGGTCATAGCTCAGTACCCGAGCGCCAACGCTGAGCTACTGATCGCCAATGAGGCGATCAGCGCCAATCCCAAGCTCAACAACCTCGTTAAGGGGTGGCAGAAAACAACCAGTGAATGGGTTGCCTTCGTCGACAGCAACGTTTTGCTGCCGCGTGACGCTGTCGCTCGTTTGTTGGAATGCTGGGATGAGCGGTGTGGTATGGTCTGTGCGCCACCGATCGGCGCCTACACGACGGGGCTAGCTGCCGAACTGGAAACGGCCTTTTTGAATACCTATCAGGCGCGTTTTCAAATTGCAGCGGCGGCCCTCGGGATGGGTTTCGCGCAGGGCAAGGTCATGTTCTTCAAGCGAGATCTACTTGAGCAAGCGGGCGGCCTCACTGCATTGGCTTCTGAGCCTGCCGAAGATGCGGCGGCAACGAAAGTCGTGCGGGCGGCAGGACTTCGTGTTCGGCTGGTCTCGAAGCCATTCGAGCAACCGCTGAGCCACCGCAGCTTCGCCGAAGTATGGCGGCGCCAAATCCGCTGGTCGCAGTTACGACGCGCGACATTTCCCAGATATTTTTACCTTGAGATCACCACAAGTGCGGTTCTTCCGACGCTGTTGCTATCGTACGGATTGGGCGACACGTTCAACTTTCTGCCGCTGGTCTATTTGACCGCTTGGTACGGAGCAGAATTTGCTTTGGCAGCGCGCTACGGATGGCCAATGTCGCTGTGGACATTGCCGCTGTTGATGCTTCGGGATCTCTTGATCGTCCCACTTTGGGTAATGGCCATCTTCAAAAACCGCTTTGAATGGCAGGGCCATGCCATGCGCGTCAAAGAGCGGGACGCCGCGTCGCTGTAACCCAGTGCATCGCTCGTTGAAACGTCATTTGTGGAACCGTCAGGCCCGTTGAAGGATGGCAGTTTGGGCGTAACCACCAAACAGCGACTGGTATTTTACTTGAAGGCCTGCCCGGTTACCCGCTGCGCTCGCAATTGCGTGCAGGTTCTGCCGCGGGCTGACATGGAACTTGCCCAACCATCCGTAAAGCGCCGTCTTGGCAAGTCTTGGTAGGCCAGCGCAATCGCCGAAATCGACGATGTGGATAGACCCACCGGGCGCGAGATGGCGTGCCATTTCGTCGAGCACGGCCGGCCAGTTTGGAATCATCGACAACGTATAGGACGTGAAGATCCGGTCGAACGCAGGTATGCCGAACAAGGTCTGGCCGTCAAAAGCGGTGCCGTTGCCCTCGGTCAGCGTAATCCGCTCGGCAAAGCCGCGACGAGTGACAGACTGCTGCGCAGTCCGCAGCATCTCGCTCGATATGTCAAAGCCAAAGAGCCGAGCCGTCGGATATAACTTTGCTGCCGCTATCAGATTGGATGCAGTACCACAGCCGACTTCGAGGATTGAGCCGTAGTTCGGTGGTCGAAGCCCTTCGATGAGGCCCTCCCGACCAAGCAGATAGTAGCAGCGCGTAAAGTCATAGACGCGCCGCTGATGACGGTACATCCGATCCATCCGCGCGCGCGTATCGTTCTCTGCCGACGTCACTAGACAGCCTTTAGCGTATAGAGATGGAAGCCGCCATAGATGGCCGAACGATCCTTTGCATAAAGTGCCTTCGACCGTTCTGCCGTGTAGTCCCAACGCGCAAGGGTCGTGGTCGGAACGCGGCTCGGCAATGGGCTCTCTTCGGCAGCGGTACGGAAGATCACGCGGGCTCCCGGCCGGGCCGTCCGCGTGATCTCATGCCACAACGAGCTAAGATCCTCGTCCGTCATCCAATCTTGAGCATCGAGCAGAACGTACCTGTCGAGACTGTGCACTGGTTGTTGGATAAGGAATTCGATAAAATTGATCTGCTGAGCGGTCACGCGTGCTGTGCCCTGGCGTACGACCTCAAATGCTCCCGCCTCAAGATAGGGTGGTACAGGGGCGTGTTCGGCAGCCGCATAACCTCGATTGAACGCCTGCCAGGCGAAATAGTTCGTGCCAATCTCGAAGTCGCAGGCAAGGCGACGCAACCGCTCGTGAACGACGGCGGATGCGCTCGTAGTGCCAGCACAGAGCTCTGTATATTGCGCCGGCGGAATGCCGAGACCAAAAAGAGACAGCGGGCTGTCGACCAAGCGCTTCAAGAACGGCCGGTTAAACAGCGGTGCCAATTCGGTCTCGAAAATCCGCCGTTGCTCTGCCAGAGAACGGGCTTCTAACAGCTTACGCGGGTCGCGCCCCTGCAACCGTGCCAGCACATGCGCCATGCCAATGAAGCGCCCGAGCAAACCGTAGCGATAGAAGCCGCGCGCGAACCGCGTGATGCGCCGGCGTCCAAATTGGTCGCGGCCCTCCCAATAGCGGCGCGTGGCGCTATCCAGATGCTGGCGCAAGACGGCGTCATACACGCCCACGTTTGATCTTTCATTGGCGGCACGAAAGAAGCGCGCAAATTCTGCATAATTTTCCAAGTGCCGCGCCGCAGCCAATTTCAGGTTCAACAAAGCGATATGCGTCGGATTGAGATCGACCGCGAAGATGTGGGCGGGTCGCGCCGTAAGGTAGCTCATCACATTGCAGCCGCCTGATGTAATGGTGACAATCCTGGAATCGGCCTGAACGTCCATTGCCTCAAGATCGACGGAGGGATCCTCCCAGATCTGGGCATAGACGAGCCTCTTGAAGGCAGCTGTGAAGAGGCGCTCGCGTATGCCGTCCGACGACCACCGCCGATGACGATGGACTGCCCGACCAAGGAGTGAAGCGCTCGTGTCCCGGGGATATAATTCGGCAAGGCTCATCGAAGTGCTCCAATGTCTTGGCCAGCAGAGAACTGGGGATGGGTCGGCGTTGAGGCGGGAGTCTGCCTGTCGGTTCGTGAGGCGCGGATTGGCTCGGCTGACCACTTGATGACGTGGAGAGTGCCGTCCATTTGCTCCCCGACCGCCGTGCAACTCTCGACCCAGTCGCCGCAGTTGAGATAGTGAACCGACCCGATGCGGCGATCAGATGCATGATGGATATGACCGCAGATGATTCCATCGGCACCATGCCGCACAGCTTCGGCCGCAACCGCGTCTTCATAGTCACCAATGAAGCTGACGGCTTGCTTGACGCGGTTCTTGAGGTAAGCCGACAGCGACCAGTAGCCAAAACCGAAGTGTCGCCGCAGCCAATTCAGAGGATTATTGAGCCAAAGCGCGAGCTCATAGCCACGGTCGCCGAGGAAGGCCAACCATTTGGCGGTCCGCACGACGACGTCGAATTCGTCACCATGCATCACGAGATAGCGCTTTCCGTTTGCTGTGTGATGTGTGGCGGTCTGCTGGATCTCAATGCCCCCGAAATGCATGCCGCAAAAATCGCGGATTGCCTCGTCGTGGTTGCCAGGAATGAAGACCACACGTACGCCCTTGCGGACACGTCGCAGCAATTTCTGGAGGACATCATTGTGGCTCTGTGGCCAATGGGCTCCGCGGCGGACGCGCCAAAAGTCCACAATATCGCCGACGAGATAGATCGTGTCGGCCTCGTTGTGACGTAGAAAGTCGAGCAACGCCTCTGCCTGTGCGGTGCGCGTC
>JANNEU010000420.1:0-40510 GCA_031379035.1 Hyphomicrobiaceae bacterium
GAGCAGGTGCAAGCCCTGACCAGCGAGCAGGTGAAAGCCCTGACAAGCGAAGCGGGTGCAAGCCCTGCGGCGGCGCCATCGCGCTCTACGTATTTTTTGCCCGCGCCGACAGGTTCTTGTTGGCGCGCGCCGACACGCGTACGCGCGAGCCGGCCGCCGCGCGCGTTAACTTTGTTGGCCCGCGCCGACACGCGTAACCGCGAGCCGGCCGCCGCGGGCGGTGCCGTTGCGCGCGGGTGGCCGCGGGTGTTAACCGTGTGTGTTCAGCATGGGTGGAGGGCGCACCCTGATCCGGCCCGTCGCGCGGCTGTTCGCGGGCCAATTTCTCGCTGGCAGGAAAACCGCTACAGCACCTCAAAGCCGACACTCGCAAGCCGACACTCGCAAGTTGAGGCTGGCAAGTTGAGGCTGGCAAGTTGACGCTGGATCGATCCGTCATCGGACCGATAGTGTCACTTATTCTGATGGCGATAGCGTAAATTATAATTGACACTTTTTTTGGATCGTCGATGATGGTGGTATGTCCGCCAAGCTCTCCTTAACGTCAGTGTCGCCCTTCGTTGCGCTTGAGCTGCTCAAGCCCGTGACATGGTTCCCGCCGATGTGGGCGTTTGCCTGCGGTGTGGTGGCCTCTGGCGCATCCACGCATGGCCACTGGCCCTTGATCGCGGCCGGGGTGTTGCTCGCCGGGCCGCTGGTCTGCGGCAGCAGTCAGGTCGTCAACGACTGGTTTGACCGTCACGTCGATGCCATCAACGAACCACAACGACCGATACCCTCAGGACGCGCGCCCGGCCGATTTGCATTGCACATGGCGATTGTGTGGTCAGCACTGTCACTGCTCGTCGCGGCGGCTCTCGGCACGACGGTCTTGTTAGCCGCCAGCGTCGGCCTCGCACTCGCGTGGGCGTATAGCGCACCGCCGTTCCGGCTCAAACTGAATGGCTGGTGGGGAGGCGCTGCGTGCGGCATCTGCTATGAGGGCCTCGCCTGGGTGACCGGCACAGCCGTAATGACCGGCGGACATTTGTCGATGCCGACATTGGTCCTGGCTGCGCTCTATAGTTTCGGGGCGCATGGCATCATGACACTCAACGATTTCAAATCCATCGATGGCGACCGGCAAACCGGGGTGCGCACCTTGCCGGTGCAGCTCGGCGCTGAACGCGCGGCGCGCGTGGCTTGTGTGGTGATGGTCGCATCGCAATTGCTGGTGATGGCGTGCCTGTTCGCATGGGATCGCCCGTTTTACGGCGTGGCCATCGGGGCACTGGTCGTAGCCCAAACGCATTTGATGCGACGCCTGTTGGGCGACCCAGCGGCGCTGGCCCCTTGGTACAACGCGACCGGCATCAGCCTTTTTGTCCTCGGCATGATGATCAGTGCCGTTGCAATTCGGGCGCTCTGAGATCCGATGCGTGAGATGGGCGGCATAGAAAGAAGGACCGGAGGACAATGACGGTTGAACCGCTTGGATGGCTCGGAATCTTTCGACTGGGGCTGGTGCAAACCGCGCTCGGTGCGATTGTTGTTCTGACGACCTCGACGCTGAACCGCATCATGGTTGTCGAGTACGCGTTGCCAGCCGTTCTGCCAGGATTTCTCGTGGGTCTCCACTATGCGGTGCAGGTGACGCGGCCGCGCATGGGATTTGGTTCTGATACGGGTGGACGGCGCACGCCCTGGATTGTGGGCGGCATGGCCGTTCTGGCACTGGGCGGCATCGGTGCGGCTGTCGGCACGGCACTCATGGTGACGCATCTGTGGGCCGGCATTGCCATCGCGACAGTCGCGTTCCTGGCCATCGGTGCGGGCGTCAGTGCAACGGGCACGACGTTGCTCGTGCTTCTGGCAAAACGGACTGCGCAGCATCAGCGCGCGGCGGCAGCAACCGTCGTGTGGGTTATGATGATTGCTGGATTTGCCATCACCGCGACCGTTGCGGGCTATGCGCTTGAGCCTTATTCGCCGGGCCGGCTTGTGACCGTCATGACGGTCGTCTCGGTGTTGGCATTTGCAGTGGCGGTGGCTGCGGTGTGGGGCGTGGAAAGTGATGGGGCCGAGGCCGCAGGTGCCGTTGGTGGACATGGCGGTCAGACGACGAACTATCGGGAAGCGTTGGCCGAAGTTTGGTCCGAGCCGAAGGCACGGCGGTTTACGATCTTCGTCTTCGTGTCGATGTTGGCGTACAGCGGCCAGGAACTCATTCTCGATCCGTTTGCAGGGGCGATTTTCGGCTTTACGCCTGGTGAATCGACGCGGCTGTCGGGACTGCAACATGGCGCGGTGCTCGTCGGGATGGTGATCGTGGCGGTTGCCGCCAGCCTCGGCAAAGGCACGCCGTTCGCCTCACTGACGACCTGGGCGGTTGGTGGATGCGTTGCTTCCGCAATCGCGCTGTTCGGATTGGTTGGTGTGGGCCTGACCGGCCAGGGTGCGATGGTGCAAGCATGGGTGGGGGCCCTCGGCGTTGCCAATGGCGTGTTCGCGATCGCCGCTATTGGCCAAATGATGACGCTCGCCAGCCAGGGTCACAAAGGCCGTGAGGGTGTCCGCATGGGGCTCTGGGGTGCCGCGCAAGGCATCGCGTTCGGTTGTGGCGGACTGTTCGGCGCGGCGGCGAGTGATCTTGCAAAACTGCTCATTGGATCGCCCTCTCAGGCTTATGCCTGCGTGTTCGCACTTGAGGCCGTTTTGTTTCTCGCGGCAGGGATCATGGCACTACAGATGAGTCTGGAGACGAGGCTGGCACCACGTGGTCAGCCAACCGAGGGCGACGGGTCAAGTACAGATCCGGGCGCGGTTGGCTCGAGCGTTGCGATGGCCGGCAACAAGCGTTGACAACAGGTGATGGAGGTATTCGGCGTGCAGGAAACCGAACTACAGACGTTCGATGCAGTGGTCATCGGTGGTGGTCCATCCGGTGCCACCGCTGCGTGGGATCTTGCCCGCAGCGGCCGGAGCGTGCTGCTGCTCGACAGGGCTGGCCGCGTGAAGCCCTGTGGCGGTGCTATCCCGCCCCGCCTCATCGCTGAATTTGAGATCCCGCAGTCGCTGATTGTGGCGCGGATCACATCGGCGCGCATGGTGGCGCCCTCCCGGACTTCAGTCGATATCCCGATTGATAACGGCTACGTTGGCATGGTCGATCGCGACAAGTTCGACGCTTGGCTCAGAGCGCGCGCGGTTGCCGCTGGCGCCGAACTCCGGATAGGTACCTTTTCCGCCGTGGAGCGGGCTGGAAAAGGCCCGGCCATTGTCGCCTATCGCTCGGCAGACGCCACTGGCGCGATGACGCTCAAGAAAGTTGCCGCGCGCGCCATCATCGGCGCTGATGGTGCCGTCTCGTCTGTTGCACGTCAGGAAATTCCTGGCGGCGAGCGCCCCGCCTATGTTTTCGCCTATCACGAAATCATCAAATCGCCGGTTCCCATCGAGGGAGCGCCGGCCACCAACTTTGATCCACTCCGCTGTGATGTGATCTATCAGGGCACAACCTCCCCAGACTTCTATTGCTGGGTGTTCCCGCACGGCGCGACAACAAGTGTCGGTACGGGCAGCGCAAAGAAGGGCTTCTCGCTGAAAGACGCTGTTGCCCGCGTGCGTGCTGACAACGGTTTGACAGAGTCGGAAACCATCCGCCGAGAAGGCGCACCGATCCCGCTTAAACCCTTGCGCCGCTGGGACAACGGGCGTGACGTGGTGTTGGCTGGTGACGCCGCGGGCGTCGTTGCACCGGCGTCAGGCGAAGGGATCTATTACGCCATGCTTGGTGGGAGGCTTGCGGCGGAAGCGGCAGAAACATTCCTGGCGACCGGCAATGTGCGCGCTTTGCGCCAAGCGCGGCAGAAATTCATGCGCCTGCACGGGCGGGTGTTCTGGGTGCTCGGACTACTGCAATACTTCTGGTACCACACGGACAAACGACGGGAACAATTCGTCAAGATCTGTCGTGATCGAGACGTGCAAAAACTGACGTTTGACGCCTACATGAATAAAGAACTGGTCAAGACGCGACCCTTGGCGCACATACGGATCTTGTTCAAGGATCTGGCTCATTTGATGGGTTTTGCGCGCGCATGATCGCAGGCGTGGTGGCAGGCGTGATAGCAGATTGGATGCCGGTGCTGGTGGCGGCTTCCGTGGCGCTCATCGTGGGTGCTGCGGGAGCGCTGTTGACCGAAATCGGCCCCTGGTATCGCAATCTCTCCAAGCCCTCTTGGCAGCCACCTGACTGGGCGTTTGGCCCGGCCTGGACACTGATCTTCACGCTCACGGTCGTGGCGGCCGTACAGACGTGGGCGGTGCTTCCATCGGGTCAGCCGCGCACGGCCTTGATTGCTCTTTACGCCGCCAACTGCCTGCTGAACGTTGCCTGGAGCGCGCTATTTTTTCGCCTGCGACGGCCCGATTGGGCGCTGGCAGAGTTGGTCGCCCTGTGGCTGTCGATTGCAGCTTTGATCGCATTTACGGTTCAGTGGCACCCGACGGCCGCATGGTTTTTGGCCCCTTATCTTGCGTGGGTGACGTTTGCTGGCGTGCTCAATCGGTCGGTCGTCCACCGCAATGCCCCGTTCATGGGCGTCGGCGCATGAGCGAGTGGTTCGCGAATGGAAGGGTCATAGACGCAATTTTGGCGCTGATGTTGCTTGAAGGCATCGTGTTCTGGATCATCCGAACGCGCTATGGGCGCGGCCTTCCACTGCGGGCACTTGCGACACTCCTCGCCTCCGGCGCGGCTCTCATGCTTGCTCTTCGAGCGGCCCTCACGGGGGCCCGATGGGAGATTGTGTCGGCGTTCCTGGTGGTTGGATTGTTTGCTCATCTTGTGGATGTGGCGACTCGCTGGGAGTAAATCAGCCCAGCGTCGTTCACTCGATTGACCCGTCAATCGTCAGCATGTGCCGTAGACTTTGGTCGTTCGAATTAGACTGACTGGGGGCGCACCAGATACTTTTCGCCCGTGGCCCGCTTGTTGTAGGCGGCGATGACGGCGGGCCGCAGCACATCAGCCAATGAGATTTCGTGGCTGTAATGGCTGGCGAATGTTGTGGTCAACTCAGCCACCACGCGGGCCCGCAGTTTTTGAGTGTCCTCGCGGCCGATCTTCTGCAGGAATGGCGTCAGCAGCCAGCCACTCATGGCCCACGAAAAGCCGAAGCTGCGATTGAGCGTTGTGGGGGCTATGTCGAGCCCGCCGTAGATGTAGACCTGCTTGAAGGTGTCGGAGCCATACCGGCTGTAGGTTTTCATGCGCTTGACGGCTGCGACTTCCATGCAGCCTAAAATCTGGCTCGCCAGCTTACCGCCGCCGATGGCATCGAAGGCGATGGTCGCGCCGGTTTCGACGAGGGCCGTTGTCAGGTCGTCCATAAATGCCGGCGCGGACGAATTGCAAACGTACTTTGCACCAATGCCACGCAGCGTTGCTGCCTGGGCATCGCCGCGTACGATATTGACCAGCGGAATGCCATCCTTCGCGCAGATCTTCACCAGCATCTGCCCGAGGTTCGAAGCGGCTGCGGTATGCACGAGGGCGCTATGGCCTTCCCGGCGCATCGTCTCGGTCATGGACAACGACGTCAGCGGATTGACGAAGCAGGAGGCGCCGTCCTTGGGATCGGTACCATCCGGCAGGAGCATGCATTGCGACACCGAGAGGCAGCGATACTGCGCATACATCGCGCCACCGAGCATTGCGACCGTCTTGCCGAGCAGCGCTTTGGCCTCGGGTGACGTGCCAGTCTTTACGACAACGCCTGCGCCTTCATTGCCGACCGGCATCGCTTCCCCGATGCGTCCGCCCATGGCCCGCATGCCACCGGGCGGAATGTCGGCAGTAACGACTGGCAAGCCACCGCGTTCGGAGGCACGCAGCGTGGCCATATCGGCAGCACCCAGGAGCAGTCCCAAATCAGAGGGGTTGATCGGCGTCGCCAACACTTTCACAACCACCTCGTTGTCGCCCGGCTCGGGCACCGGCGCGTTGGCGAGATAGATCTCAAGTTGGCCACTGTCTTTGACGAGTGACAGGAGCTGCAGCGCGGTAGCTGGGACAACGGTTGTCATGGTTGGTTCTCGTGGGGCGTCGGCACTATCGGGGCTGTTGGGGGCACAGTGTCATGCAAAAGGCCGGAGGTCGACCGCTTGATAACCTTCATAGCTTGGTCAGTCCGGCCATCGTCAGTCCGGCCATCGTCTGTCCGGAAGGCACGTGGTGATCCGCCCCAGGGACGGCCGATCCGTCATGCCCGCGCGTGTTGGGATTGACAGGCCATCCCCACAACGCCGTCATGGCCCCGGCACCATCATCGTTGCGCCCTGCCACCTGGTGCGCCGGACGGATGCAACGCGTGCGCCGCACGACGCGGCCATGTCGGTGATTGCCAGTTGCGACACGCCAATTCAAGCGCACGCTGGATCAGTCATCCGAGTCGAGATCACCCAGCCCGTAGCGCCGCAGTTTAACGTAGAGGCTTTGTCGGCTGAGGCCGAGCATTTCAGCCGCTGAAGCGCGATTGTCGCCGACGAGTTCAAGCGCGGCCTCGATACACAAGCGCTCGATCAGATCAGTCGTCTCGCGAACCAGGTTCTTGAGCGGAACTTGGCCCACCAGTCCGGTCATTTGCTGAACCGAGCGCGGCAACTCATGTTCACCGAGGATCCTGCTGGTGGTCCGCCGACCGCTTGAACGGATGGTGAGCCCGAAACAGGGATGCTCACGATCATCCACGAACACGGCTGATGCTTCCACTTCTTCGATGGACCCAAATTCGCCGCGTATAATGGTGGCGAATTGGCGCGCCGAGCCGTGTTCGGCTGTATTGTTCAAAAATGTCTCCAACTCAACAGGTGTGCGACCCAACCAACGCTCGACGGGCTCGTCCCGCACCTGTTCCTCCGTCGCGCGCTGCGCCAGTTCCAAGAATGCTAAATTGGCCGTCTGCACCCGGCGATCTTTGTCGATCATTACAAAGCCATCCGGCATCCGTTCCACAGCCAACCTGAGACGTGCAGCTGCTGGATTGTCACTGCGCGTCGGTACGCCCGCATGGATCGCTCCAAGCCTGACCAGCACAAACGCCGACGCATCCTGCCGGAACAGCGACCCCGAAATTGTGACGCTGACTTTACTGCCGGCGAGCGTTGCTCGCAGCATCTCGCCGCCCCCAGTCGCGCGGATCTGTTCAAAAAGTGACTTAAGATCACGCGCGCCGGCCGCATCGAAGGCATCAAACAGCGACTTGCCGAGTTTGCGTTTACCTGAGGCCGCAAACAGTGACTCAGCTGCCGGATTGATCTCGACAATTTTGGCAGATTGCGCGTCGGCAATAACAACCGCTTCACTCGCGGTCTGGAAAAGCAGCCGATACCGCGTCTCCGCCAGTCGCATCCGAGCGTACTCACGCTCCATGGACTGCTGCGAATTAATCAGCCGCTGCTGCAACTGTGACACTGAGCGCAGTTCGCGGCCGACTGCGAGAATGCGGCCTGAGGTTCCGAGCGATACGGTCGAGTAGCGAACGGGTAGATCGGGGCCGGACGCGCTGGGATGATTGACTTGCCGCCACCGTGGCGGGGTTTTGGCCAAGGCGTCGCGGAGCATTTCCTCAATCTTGATGCGGCTTTCTGTTGTGACAGTGCCAACCCAAGGTTTGCCCACGATCGAGGTGAACATTTGTTCGCGTGCCAGCCCTTCATCAGAGACTGAGTAATCCTGGACGACACCGGCCCGATCGAGCACCAGCGCAACATCCATAGTGGAGGAGATCAGCGTGGACGCAACTTCCCCGTCCAGGGTCCCAATGGATTTCTTGAGTGATTTCACAAGGCCCACCACATCGTCGGGGATCGCAAGCTTTGCCGCTGCCATATCAAGTTTACTGCTTTCGCGCACATTCAACTTCGCCAGGATATTAGATCAGTTGTCCCGCGTTTGGCAGGGCCACGCTCATCCATTATCCGGTTGCGGCCATCAGCGTTTGCCGATGGCCAAAACACATTTCGTTGCCTGCCAGACAGCCTGTCGGGCGTCAGTCCCTGTCGCGTCGGCACCGACCTGAATGACCAGTTCCGGGCGCGCAATGAACGTGGGGCCACCCACCAACACTGTCAGATTTTTGTTACAGCTCGTGCGTCTCAACATCGTAATATCCGAAGCCAGCTCGCCGAGCAAGGCGTCCGTGCTTTTTGATATTCCGATCACGTCGATCCAGTTCTTGCGCACCATCGACGCAATATCCGCGATCGGCATCGCCGATGTGTTGGCGACGCTCCACGCTGTTCGACGGAAAAATGCTTCCACCATAAACAAGCCAAACGAGTGCTGCTCGCCCGGAGCCATGAACAGCAGAGCCTGGCGTCCGTGCGGGCGTACGCCGAGGTTGCCTTCAAATTGAGGGCTGAGGTGGCGCATTACCTGCTGCAGGCCGGCCAAGGCCATGGTCACTGACGCGAAACTCAGCGTGTCATCTTCCCAGGCATTGCCCAGTCGCCGCGCGGCCGGGGCGAGCAGTTCGAGGAACAGCTGCTCTCGCGGGACGCCTTCCGCCTCAATTGTCTCAAACAGACGCGCCGCGCTCGTCATATCGTCTTCCAGCAGCGCTGTGACGAGGTTGGCAATGTCTGCGGCATCAATCTGCCGACCGCTTTTGAGGATCACAGCCGGTTCCGGCTGGTGGCTGTTTGCCAGCAGGAGCCGAGGAATGATCTCCGCCTCGATGGTACGTGTCAGGCGCGCGACACGGTTTTCAGCTTCCAGCGCTGCCCGCGTCGGTTTTCGTTGTTTGCGACGCGGCTGATGCGGTTCAGAGTTCGTGTTCCCAGACGGCCAGCACGGTTGCCCGGCGTCTTGTCCCCGAGAAAGATCCGACATGACCAGTCTCCCTTGACGCCGCTCTAAAGCACGGCGGCTAGCATTGCTCCCTTGAGGTGGAAAATGCGTGCGGACTGGTACAGGCCTCGTTGGCGGCTGGTTGCGGGCCGCAGATGCCTTGTTTTTTATGAACCCAATTTACGCGGCACTTCTAAAGGTGCGCTGCGCCCGAGCAGTCTCCACTCCCATGCGACGAAGTACTTTCTGACTTTGATGCTTTTGCAATCATTACGCAACGAAAGTTTTATGTCATTTAAAATTTACGTCAGGACGAGTTGACACTCGGAATGAGCGTGTCTAGCTTTGGCCCAGAGCAAGCGATGGCCGGACGCAACCGGCCTGTTGGGGCACAGGACGCATGAGCGCTGCAAGCACGCGATCACACCTAAGGCAGCCCCTTTACACGCCAGCGCAGCGTCGGTTGCGCGATGCGACGCCTTGGACGTTGGTTCAGGGGCTGCTCGCGCCGGTCCAGTTCTTGGTTTTCTTGGTCAGTCTCGTCCTGGTTGCCCGCTATCTTGCGACCGGCCAGGACTATGCCGCCGCAACAATCTCGATCATCGTCAAGACACTCGCGCTTTATGTGATCATGATCACCGGCTCGATCTGGGAGAAGGTTGTTTTTGGCCGGTACTTGTTCGCGCCGGCGTTCTTCTGGGAAGACGTAGTCAGTATGTTGGTGCTGGCGCTGCATACAGCTTATCTCGTCGCATTGGCGTTCGCATGGTTGAGCCCTAGAGCGCTGATGGTGCTGGCACTCGCCGCCTACGCCAGCTACGTCGTGAATGCCGCTCAGTTTCTGTATAAGTTACGGCTTGCACGGCTGAGTTCAGAGCCTGCTGCTTCGACCGCCCCTTCGTCCAAGACCTGGGGGCTGGCATAATGGGCCATGCGACGGTTATTGATCGCACACAGCGCGCGCCCGCCCAGGCGGCACCGTCCATCTTGCGCGAGCGCGGCCAGCGCGAGGTGTTTTGCGGATTAACCAGTATCGTCTGGCTGCATCGCAAAATTCAGGATGCCTTTTTTCTCGTCGTCGGTTCGCGCACGTGCGCCCATCTTATTCAATCAGCCGCCGGCGTGATGATCTTTGCAGAGCCGCGCTTCGCCACGGCCATCATCGGCGAGCGTGACCTAGCAGGGCTCGCCGATCTCGACGATGAACTTGACCGGGTCGTTGCAAAACTGCTGGCCCGGCGCCCCGATATCCGGATGCTGTTTCTCGTGGGTTCCTGCCCATCGGAAGTCATCAAACTCGATCTCTCGCGGTCAGCAGCGCGGCTGTCATCCCAGCACATGCCACGCGTTCGCGTATTGGCCTATTCCGGCAGCGGCATCGAAACAACCTTTACCCAGGGCGAGGATGCGTGCCTTGCGGCGCTGGTGCCCCATCTGCCGAATGCGCCCGCAACAGCTGGTGCAAATCTGCTCATCGCGGGTGCGCTCGCGGATGTGGTGGAGGATCAGTTCAGGCGGCTTTTTGCCGAAATGGGGCTCCCTTCTGTCCAATTCCTGCCGGCACGCCAGGCCGACCAATTGCCAGCGATCAATAACGAGACGGTTGTGCTGCTGGCACAGCCTTTCCTGACTGATACCGCCCGTGCCTTGGCTGGTCGTGGTGCGCGAATTTTGGTATCTCCCTTTCCGCTCGGTGCCGAGGGCACGACGGCTTGGCTCGGGACAGGGGCCGATGCCATGGGCGTCAGTGGTGCACGTTTCGCTGCCGCCATCGAAGCCCCTGAAGCGCGCGCTCGTCTCGCGGTCTCGAAAATCCGCCCCGCACTTGCCGGCAAGCGGGTGTTTTTCTTCCCAGATTCGCAACTGGAACCACCGATCGCCCGCTTTTTATCTCGCGAGCTCGATGTCGAACTCGTTGAGGTCGGCACGCCATTTCTCAATCAGCAACAGCTTGCGCCCGAACTCGCACTGCTGCCGCCGTCTGTGCAGCTCAGCGAAGGCCAGGACGTCGATAGCCAGCTCGACCGCTGCCGTGCTGCGCGGCCTGATATCACCGTGTGTGGCCTTGGGCTTGCCAATCCGTTGGAAGCCGAAGGACTGACCACAAAGTGGTCCATCGAACTCCTCTTCACGCCGATCCAAGGCTACGAGCAAGCGGGCGATCTTGCTCAATTGTTTGCCCGCCCGCTTGATCGCAATTCGCGGCTGAGGGTTTAAGCGATGCAATTGACTGTCTGGACATATGAAGGCCCGCCGCACGTCGGTGCGATGCGCATCGCAACGGCCATGAAAGACGTGCACTATGTGCTGCACGCGCCCCAGGGCGATACCTATGCCGATCTGCTTTTCACAATGATCGAGCGCCGCTCTGAGCGTCCGCCAGTCACCTACACAACCTTCCAGGCCCGCGATCTTGGCGGCGATACGGCCGAAGGGTTCAAGACCTCCTGCACGGCCGCCTATGCGCGCTTCAAACCGGCGGTGATGTTGGTCGGCGCGTCTTGCACGGCTGAGCTAATACAAGATGATCCCGGTGGCCTTGCAGCCACCCTAGGCCTTCCAATTCCGGTCATTCCGCTCGATCTGCCATCCTATCAAAAGAAAGAAACGTGGGGTGCCAGCGAGACTTTCTATCAATTGGTTAGGGCGCTGGCCGGTTCGCCGTCAACGCGCGGCACGGCTCCCTCCCCTGCGCCGGCCGGCCAGCGTCCTTCTTGCAATCTCCTCGGCGCGACAGCGCTCGGCTTCCGTCACCGTGACGACGTGAAGGAAATCACCGGTTTGCTTGGCCGGCTTGGCATCGACGTCAATGTGTGTGCGCCGCTGGGGGCGACATCGGCTGATCTTGCGCGGCTTGGAGATGCGCAGTTCAACGTCGTGCTCTACCCGGAAATCGCCCAACAGGCCGCAACGTGGCTGAAGAAGACGTTCGGCCAGCCGATGGTCACTACGACGCCTATCGGCGTCGGTGGAACCCGTGCCTTCATTGAAGAGATCGCCAGCCTGACCGGGCTCGATCCAGCTCCAGCGCTGGAGGGCGTACCCTCGCGTCTGCCGTGGTACTCGCGGTCAGTCGACAGCACGTATCTGACGGGCAAGCGCGTTTTCGTGTTTGGCGACGCCACGCATGCGATCGCTGCCGCGCGTGTAGCGACCGAAGAGCTCGGTTTTACGGTGGTCGGCCTCGGCACCTACATGCGCGAGTTTGCCCGTGAGGTGCGCGCTGCGGCCAAAATCTACGGTTTGGAGGCCCTTGTCACCGACGACTACCTGGAGGTCGAGGATGCCATCGCCGCGCTGCAGCCCGAGCTTGTACTCGGCACGCAAATGGAGCGCCACATCGCCAAGCGCCTCGGCATGCCGTGCGCTGTGATCTCGGCACCGGTTCACGTCCAGGATTTTCCGGCCCGCTACTCACCCCAGATGGGTTTTGAAGGGGCCAATGTCATTTTCGACACCTGGGTGCATCCGCTGATGATGGGGCTCGAGGAGCACCTGTTGGCGATGTTCCGCGAAGACAAAGAGTTCCGCAACGGTGCAGCGCCCTCGCACGTCGGTCATGGTCATTCGCCGCCGCCCACAGCCAAAGTCGACGTCGAGCCGGAGCAAGCCGTCGCCGCGAATAATTTAGTCAGTCACTCAGAAACGGGCTCCGCCGCCTGGGCACCCGAGGCCGAAATCGAACTCAAGAAAATACCGTTCTTTGTGCGCGGCAAAGCGCGCCGTAATACAGAGCGTTTCGCCACCGAACAAGGCGTGTCCACGATCACCATCGAGACATTGTACGATGCAAAAGCGCATTTCAGCCGCTGACATGACCCCGGTCCGGGTTGTGATCGTCACCCTTGACGATCATCTCGCCGCAGCGGTGGAGCGTGCCCGCAGTGCATTGAGTGCTGAGTGGCCGGGGCTGACCCTGGAGCTTCATGCGGCAGCCGATTGGGGGAGCAATCCAACAACTCTCGCGCGCTGCCATGCTGATATTGCGACTGCTGACATCGTCATTGCGAACATGCTGTTTCTGGAAGACCAGATCCAAGCGGTGCTGCCGGCGTTACAAAAGCGGCAGCCGCACTGCGACGCTATGGTGTGCACCATGGCTGCCAGCGAGGTCGTGAAGCTGACCCGCCTTGGACGCCTCAACATGGGTGTTGAGGCCGGCGGCGCTCTCAAGTTTCTCAAAGGATTGCGGGGCGGTAGCAAAAAAACTGGCCAGCCGAGTGCCGGCGCTGATCAAATGCGGGCTCTGCGGCGCATCCCAAAAATCCTAAAATTTGTTCCTGGAACAGCCCAGGATCTGCGCGCCTACTTTCTGACGATGCAGTACTGGCTTGCCGGTTCCGATGACAACATCATCAACATGGTGCGCTTTCTCGTCACCCGTTACGCCGACGGTCCGCGCCGGCATCTGCGCGGCACAGCGAACGTGCCTGCGCCCATCGACTATCCGGATGTCGGGATCTACCATCCGCAACTGCCGAACAGGATCGCCACTGATGTGGGCGACTTACCAGCGTCCGTGAATACGCCCAATGGCACTGTCGGAGTTTTGGTGCTGCGATCGTACATTCTGGCTGGCAACTCCGGCCACTATGACGGTGTGATTTCAGCCCTTCAGGCGCGCGGCTTACACGTCATCCCGGCTTTTGCCAGCGGGCTCGATGCACGCCCGGCCATTGCGCAATACTTTATGAAAGACGGTCGCGCGACCGTCGACGCATTGGTCTCCTTGACGGGATTTTCGCTAGTCGGTGGCCCGGCTTATAACGACCAACAGGCGTCAGAAGAAACACTCGCCGCGCTTGACGTGCCGTATGTCGCGGCGCAACCGGTCGAGTTCCAAACGCTGGCAACGTGGGAGAAGTCTGACCAAGGCCTCATGCCGGTTGAGGCGACCATTATGGTCGCTATTCCGGAGCTGGATGGCGCGACGGGTTCAATGGTCTACGGTGGCCGCGTTCCCTCCGATGCAACCGGTGAATCGATGACGATGGGCGCGCATGCAGAGCGCGCCGATATGCTTGCGCGCCGCGTCGCACATCTGGTTGAGTTGCGGCACTTGTCGCGTGCGGATCGAAAGGTCGCGATAGTAATTTTCAATTTCCCACCCAATGCAGGGAATAGTGGCACGGCCGCGTACCTGTCGGTCTTCCAGTCGTTGCACAACACGCTGACGGGACTGGCTGCCGCAGGTTACCAAGTCGAAGTGCCGGCAACGGTCGACGCGCTACGCGAACGTATTGTCGAAGGCAATGCCAAGCGCTATGGCGCGCTTGCCAACGTTCATGCTCACATTTCCGCCGATGACCATGTGCGGCGGGAGCGCTACTTGGCCGAGATTGAAAGCCAGTGGGGACCCGCCCCAGGTCGCCAGCAGACGGATGGCACGTCCATCCACGTACTCGGTGAGCGTTTCGGCAATGTCTTTGTCGGAATTCAGCCCGCCTTTGGGTACGAAGGCGACCCCATGCGCCTGTTGTTTGAAAAGGGCTTTGCGCCCACCCATGCCTTCTCCGCCTTCTATCGCTGGATCCGGGAAGACTTCGGTGCCAACGTCGCGCTGCATTTCGGAACGCATGGCGCACTTGAATTCATGCCTGGCAAGCAGACGGGGATGTCGGCGGCGTGTTGGCCTGACCGTCTGATCGGCGACTTGCCGAACTTGTACCTGTATGCAGCCAACAATCCGTCAGAAGGCATGCTTGCCAAACGTCGCGCGGCTGCCACCCTAATCAGCTATATGACTCCACCGGTTGCACAGGCGGGGCTCTATCGCGGCCTCATCGACCTCAAAGCTTCAATTGAGCAATGGCGCCAGATGTCGCCGTCCGATCAGGCCGCAGATGCGAACCTCGCGGGCCTCATTCAGGCACAGGCAGCAACACTGGATCTTGCAAAGCCAGAGCCCGTGTGGGCAGCGACCGCCACCGCATCAATCGAGAGCCTTCGCACCGCTGTCATAGAATTCGAAAGTACATTGATTCCACACGGGCTGCATGTTGTTGGTGAAGCCTCCACCCCCGAGGAGCGGACGGATTTTCTGTTGGCTATGGCTGAGGCGACATTCGAGTTGAAGCTTGATCGCCGCATCGTAGAGGCGTTGGTCGATGGTGCCGCGCCGTCCGACGTTGCCCGCTTGTGCCCGAATGCGCCGGCAGAGGGTCTTGTCGATAAGTTCACAGAGTTGCATCGAATTGACCGGCTTCTGAGCCAAGATCACGAGTTAGGTGCGATCCTTCATGCTCTCGATGGCGGCTTCACGCGTCCGGCTCCTGGCGGCGACATCATCCGCACGCCGGCCGTTTTGCCGACGGGGCGAAACATCCACGGCTTCGATCCGTTCCGTTTGCCGACCGCCTTCGCGGTTGCCGATGGCGCGCGCCAGGCAGAGCGGCTGATCGAGCGCCACATGCAGGACGGTAACGCGTTCCCGGAGTCCATTGCGCTTGTGCTTTGGGGCACGGATAATCTGAAGTCTGGCGGGGGACCCGTCGCGCAAGCCTTGGCGCTGCTCGGGGCCAAACCGCGTTTTGATAGTTACGGCCGCCTCTGTGGTGCCACGCTCATCCCGCTCCCTGAATTGGGGCGGCCGCGCTGCGACGTTGTGATGACGCTGTCCGGCATCTTCCGCGATCTGCTGCCATTGCAGATTAAGCTGCTGGCTGAGGCTGCATTACTTGCTGCATCAGCAGACGAACCGCTGGATCAGAACTTCGTCCGCAAGCACGCGCTCGCCTATCTCAGCGCGCACGGCGGCGATATGGAAACAGCCGCTCTGCGGGTGTTTGGAAACGCGGACGGGGCTTATGGTGCCAACGTCAATAACCTTGTCGAAAATGGTCGCTGGTCCGATAGTGACGAGATGGCCGAAACCTACACCAAGCGCAAAGGCTTCGCCTATGGCGTTGCCGGGCGGCCCATGGTGCAGCAAAAGCTGCTCGAGTCCGTTTTGCAGAACGTGGATCTCGCCTACCAGAACCTTGAGTCCGTCGAACTGGGCGTGACCACCGTTGATACCTACTTTGACACGCTTGGTGGCATCAGCAGCGCCGTCAAGCGCGTGAAGGGTAAGGCGACACCTGTCTACATCTCCGACCAGACCCGTGGCGAAGGCAGCATTCGAACTCTGGACGAGCAGATCAATCTTGAAACACGGACGCGCGTGCTCAATCCGAAATGGTATGAGGGCATGTTGAAACATGGCTACGAAGGCGTCCGCCAGATCGAAAGCCATGTGACCAATACAGTGGGTTGGTCCGCCACCACCGGCCAGGTCTCGCCCTGGGTCTATCAGCGCATCTCCGAGACCTTCGTGCTCGACGATGCCATGCGGGAGCGGCTCGCCGCCTTGAATCCAACCGCCTCCGCCAAACTCTCCAATCGGTTGCTTGAAGCGCACTCGCGCGGATACTGGCAGCCGAGTGAAGACATGCTCGCCGCATTGCGAAATGCCAACGACGAACTTGAAGACCGGCTCGAAGGTGTGGGCCAAGTAGAGGTTGCCGCATGACAATCGTTCTCGACACACGTTCAAAGTCAAACTCTGGAGGCGCCCGTGGCGACGGCTCCGGCAGCGTGCAGGTGCGGCTTGATCCGTCGCTGAAGATCGACACCGGTGCCAAGGTCTTTGCCGTCTATGGCAAGGGTGGTATCGGCAAAAGTACAACGTCGTCGAACCTGTCCGTGGCGTTCTCCAAGCTCGGCAAGCGCGTGTTGCAGATCGGCTGTGATCCGAAACATGATTCGACCTTCACGCTTACCAAGAAGCTGATGCCGACCGTCATCGACGTACTCGAAAGCGTTGACTTCCACGCCGAAGAGCTTCGCGTCGAGGATTTCGTATTCGAGGGCTATAACGGCGTTATGTGCGTGGAGGCCGGTGGCCCGCCTGCGGGTACGGGCTGCGGCGGCTACGTCGTTGGTCAGACCGTGAAGCTTCTGAAAGAGCACCATCTGCTCGATGATACCGACGTTGTTATCTTTGACGTCCTGGGCGATGTCGTGTGCGGCGGCTTCGCCTCACCGCTTCAGCATGCCGAGCGTGGCTTGATCGTCACCGCCAACGACTTCGACAGCATCTTTGCCATGAACCGGATCGTCGCGGCCATTCAGGCAAAGTCCAAGAACTACAAGGTCCGGCTTGGCGGCGTTATCGCCAATCGCAGTAAGAATACTGATGAGGTCGACCGCTACAACGCAGCCGCAGGCCTCAAACGCCTCGCCCATTTCCCGGACTTGGATGTGATCCGCCGCAGCCGGCTGAAGAAGTCGACGCTCTTCGAAATGGGCGATACGCCGGAATTGCTCGCCGTGCAGCAGGAGTACCTGCAGCTCGCCGAGGCGCTTTGGGAGGGTGGTGAGCCACTTGAACCAAAGCCCATGAAGGACCGCGAGATCTTCGATTTTCTGGGGTATGAATGATGCTTGGACTATCTTACCTTGAGCGCCGTGAGCAGCTGGAAACGTACTTCGACCGGACAGCCGTCGAAGCGTGGTCGCGATTGACGTCTGATGCACCAGTCGGCCGCATTCGGGCGACGGTGCGCGCCGGCCGTGATCAGATGCGCAACACGCTGCTCTCATGGTTGCCAGATGACCTGACCGGTCGCCGCATTCTCGACGCCGGGTGCGGGACGGGTGCGCTGTCGGTTGAGGCAGCACGCCGCGGCGCAGACGTCCTTGCCGTTGACCTATCACCAAAGCTTGTCGCGCTGGCGCAGAGCCGCGTCGCCGACGAAAAACTCAAGGGCCAGATCACGTTCAAGGCCGGCGACATGCTCCATGCGCGTCATGGCAATTTCGACCACATCGTCGCTATGGACAGCTTGATCCACTATGATGCCAAGGACGCGGTCCATGTGCTCGGTGGTCTCATTGCACGCACCAGTCAGACGGTGTTGTTTACCTTCGCGCCGCGCACACCGCTGCTCGCTGCAATGCATACGGTTGGCCGTCTCTTTCCGAGATCGGATCGGTCCCCCGCCCTGGAGCCGCTTGCAGAGTCGACCTTGCGCTACCTCCTCGCGGCGGAACCGCAGTTTGCCAACGGTCATATCGGCCGCACGGAACGGGTATCCAGGGGGTTCTACAAATCACAGGCCATGGAGCTCCAGCGCTCATGAAGCCCATCACACCGAAACTTGTGAACATTTGGTCCAATTTGAGCACCAGCTTTCTGCCGTTCGCCGATGCGGCAACGCCAGAGCTGCCGCTGAGCCGTATTCTGCGGCTCGCCTTGTTCCAGGTTTCGGTCGGTATGGCGTTGGTGCTTTTGAATGGCACGCTCAACAGGGTGATGATTGTTGAGATGGGCATGCCGTCTTGGCTGGTTGCCTTGATGATCGCGTTGCCCGTTCTCGCGGCACCTTTCCGGGCCTTGCTCGGCTTCCGCTCCGACAATCACCGCTCAGTACTGGGATGGCGGCGCGTGCCCTATATCTGGATGGGCACAATGATGGAGTTTGGCGGTCTCGCCATCATGCCGTTCGCGCTTATTTTGCTGTCGGGTGATTCCAACGCGCCGGCATTTGTCGGCTATGTGTCGGCAGCCCTCGCGTTTCTGCTGGTCGGCTTCGGCGTTCATACGACGCAGACGGCCGGTCTCGCCCTGGCGAGCGATCTCGCCGCGCCCCATAACCGGCACCGGATTGTGGCGCTGCTTTACGTCGTTTTGCTCGTCGGCATGGTTCTGAGTTCGCTGGTGTTCGGGATGCTGCTGGCCAATTTTTCACAAATCCGGCTGATACAAGTTATTCAGGGTGCGGCGGCTCTGACGGTGTGGCTCAATGTCATCGCGCTGTGGAAGCAAGAGCCCCGCGACCCGAACCGCATCCATACGATTGAGGCGGCCCCTTCCTTCCGCGAGAATTGGCAGAAGTTTGCCGCCGGCGGGCGTTCGCGGCGGCTGCTTGTCGCCGTTGGGCTCGGCACCGCTGCGTTCAATATGCAGGATATCTTGCTGGAGCCCTACGGCGGCGAAATCTTAAAACTGACGGTTGGCGAAACCACCTATCTGACCGCGTTGTTATCGCTTGGGACGCTGTGCGGCTTTGCCATGTCCGCACGTGCACTCGATTTTAATTTCGACCCGGCCCGACTGGCGGCCTATGGGTTGTTGTGCGGTTTACCCGCGTTCGTCGCCGTCACGATGGCCGCGCCCTTGCAATCAGCATTGCTGTTCCGGTGCGGTGCCTTCCTGATCGGGCTTGGCGGTGGACTGTTCACTGTCTGCACGCTGACCATCGCCATGGAGGACGCCGCCCGTGATGATGGGCGTGGCAGCGGTTTGGCACTTGGAGCCTGGGGGGCCGTACAGGCAACGGCCGGCGGTCTCGCCATCGCGCTCAGTGGGTTTATTCGCGATGGGGTGTCGTCTCTCGCGTCCGCTGGATCGCTCGGCGTTGCGCTCAATGGCCCTGCAACAGGCTATGCGTTCGTCTACCAATTGGAGATCATATTGATCTTCGCTGGGCTGATTGCCATCGGCCCACTCGTCCGTCGCGCTGAGACGCGGGGCACCCCCCACACGAACAATTTTGGTCTCGCCGAGTTACCCGGCTGAGGTTAGCGCAGCGATAAGAGATAAGAGATAAGAGATAGGAGAAGGAAGATGAAGGGCTCAATTACCGGCTACATAGACGTCGCTCAGGTCACTCTCTACGTATTCTGGGCATTCTTCGCCGGCCTGATTTACTATCTGCATCGTGAGAGCAAGCGTGAGGGCTATCCGCTCCAGTCGGACCAGCCAGGGCGCCGCCCGGTTGAGGGCGTGCCGGCGATGCCAGCACCGAAAACTTATCTTCTACCGCATGGCGGAACACAGGTGTCGCCGCGCCAAGAACATGACAAGCGCCCAATCATGGCTGCGCCCTCTTCGGGCGCACCTGGAGCCCCTTTGGTGCCGACGGGTGATCCTATGCGCGATGGTGTGGGCCCGGCCGCGTGGGCAGAACGCTCAGACAAGCCTGACCTGACAGTGGGCGGCAAGCCGCGGATCGTTCCACTTCGCCGCGCCGAAGGGTATGCGATTGAAGGGCGTGATCCCGATCCGCGCGGCATGAAAGTGATCGGGGCCGACAAAAAGCAGGCTGGCACGGTGCTTGATGCCTGGGTGGATATGTCGGAATGTCTTATTCGCTATCTGGAGGTCGATGCTGGCGGTAGCCGCACGATATTGCTCCCGATCAACTTTGCAGCCATCGATGGGCGGATGCGCCAGGTCAAAGTGACGGCAATCTTAGCCGGCCAATTTGCCAACGTTCCGACGACACAGGAACCAGATCAAGTGACGCGTCGCGAAGAGGACCGCATCTGCGGTTACTACGGCGGCGGCACCCTCTATGCGACACCCCAACGCGCGGAACCGCTGCTATGAGCGACGATTTCGATTTTGAAACACCGACCGGCATACCTGATCAACTGCCGGTCGGCGAGCGGATCATGTGGCAGGGCAGTCCCCGCTGGGCGGCCCTGGTGCGCCACGTCTTTCACGCCGACAAGATCGTTGCATACTTTGGCGTGCTGATTGCTGCACGCCTCATCGTGGCATGGTACGATGGGCTCCCGCTGAGCGACGTATTTGCAACAATCGTTGCATTGTCGATAGCCGCCGCGCTGGCACTTGCCATTATCAGCGCTATGGCATGGCAGGCCGCGCGCACAACGGTCTACACGCTCACCACGCGGCGTGTGGTCATGCGCTACGGCATGGCATTGCCGGTGACACTCAATATTCCGCTGACACGTATTTCGAACGCCAGTCTTGCGGCCCGCAAGGATGCGACCGGCGATATCGTGTTGAAACCCGAGGCCGGCACGCGCTTAGCCTACATCATGCTGTGGCCGCATGTGCGGGCATGGCATCTGTCGCATCCCGAGCCGTCATTGCGCTGCGTACCCGACGCAGATCAGGTGGCTGTTTTGTTGGGTGAAGCGCTGCAAGCGACTGCATCCTACGCAACGACTTCGGTCGTCAGGGTCCGGCCGGTTGGCGGAACCGTTTCATCGCCAACCTACCACCCGGCGACACCGCTCGCCGCCGCCGAGTGAAGGAGGCGACAATGCACGCGTCACAGTCAGACCTTTCAATGCCGCGGGGCTTTGTCCTGGCTGGCGCGGCTTTGATCCTTTTCACTCTGCTCGTAACAGCGGTGTCGGGATTGACGGATGTCGGAACGGTGCGCCTGTCGCCAGTGACTGCAACGGAAAGCAAGGATTTGACCTTCGAAATTCGTGCAGATGGTGCAGTGCATGTTCGCGAGCCGGCAAGACCCGCAGTTCTTCATATCGTGCCAGCCCGTGGCAACGAGGGCTTTGTGAAAGTTGCCTTGCAAACCTTTATCCGGGATCGTGATGCCGTCGGGATAAAGTCTGAGCTTAATCTTCGTCTCATGCGCCAGGGCGACGGCCGCCTGTGGCTCGAGGATCTTGCGACGAACCGGCGATTAACACTTGACGCCTTCGGTAGTGGCAATGCCAAAGTCTTTGCGAAGTTCTTCGATGCCAAAGTCTCCGTTGTCCAGAAGCCTTGATGCCAGGTTGTTCGTAGAAAACCAGGTTCTTCGTAGAAAGAAAGCCCACACTATGATCCCATTCGGCGCACTCAGCCGGCGTAACGTGTTCGAAGTGCCTTGCACGATTGAAATTGAGAACACGTTTGACAGTCTGCATGCACACGTTGATCTCGATGGCGACGTAGCGATAGGGCCTGGTGACGAAGTGCTGGTGCATGGCGATCCCATTCGCGTGCCATTTGGCGAAAAAGTGGTGCTGCGTCGGCAGGCGACGGTGACCAGAGCAAGCGCGATCGGCAGGGCCATGACAAAGCTCGCCGCGCGGCTCGAGTTGACCGAACTTTATGAAGTTAGTTTCTCGTCAGGGAGCAAGCTGTGACCATCGAAACCCTTGGCCGGCGTACCAGCGATGCGACGCAAGAAGCCACGAAAGATGCGCTGCTGGCACCGCGTTTCTATACCACCGACTTCGCCGAGCTTGATCGTATGGATGTCTCCTCGGTGCGCCGCGAATGGGATGCACTGATCGCCGAGATGCGCGCAGATCCCAACAAAACCCATTTCCGCCGCACGCCGGATTGGGATCCGGTCCTGCTTGCGGATTTGCCACCAGAGCTTCGGGCCGAATTCCGCGACTTCCTCATCAGTTCACTGACAGCCGAGTTCTCCGGCTGCGTGCTGTATTCCGAGATGCGCAAACGCGGTAAGAATGCGGATATCGTTGAGCTCTTCAAGTACATGAGCCGAGACGAGGCCCGTCATGCGGGCTTTATCAACGACGCCCTGCGCGAGAATGGCCTGGGTGTCGACCTCGGGTTCCTTACCAAGACAAAAAAATACACCTTCTTCCGGCCAAAGTTTATTTTCTACGCGACCTACCTGTCGGAGAAAATCGGCTATGCGCGCTACATCACTATTTTCCGCCACCTTGAGCGCCATCCGGATCGGCGGTTTCACCCGATCTTCAAGTGGTTCGAAAAGTGGTGCAATGACGAGTTCCGTCATGGTGAAGCGTTCGCGCTTTTGATGCGCGCCAATCCGCATCTGTTGACGGGGATCAACCGCTACTGGATCCGGTTTTTCCAACTCGCGGTGTTCGCGACCATGTATGTGCGTGATCACGCCCGGCCGGCGTTTCATAACGCGATCGGTATCGACCCGACCGAATACGACATGCGCGTCTTCCGCATCACCACTGAAATTGTTCGTCAGGTCTTCCCCGTGACGCTGGATCTCGACCATCCCGCCTTCCGCTCTGGTCTGGTGCGCTTGCATCATATCAGCGAGGCCTATGGCCTGTTGGAGCATAAGACCGGCGTGGTGGCCAAACTCAAGAAGGCCGCACTGGCCGCGAGAGCCGGGGCAATCTTTGTGCGGATGTACTTCATTCCACCGAAGACGAGTGAATTGCCAGCAAGTAGCCGTCTCGAACCGGCGTGGTAAGGGCATTCGAATGAGCATGCTACTCGATATGGCGCTGCCGGCGCTCTTCGTGATCTTCGTCTGGTGGTCTAGCACTGGGCTCATCTTCGCGTTGAACGGCCTGCCAGAGCGAACCTATGCGACGTCCCTCAGCATTGCCGCGGTATTGGCAGCCTTGGCGCTAGGGACCCTGTGGCTGACAGCATCGGGGACCACCCGAATGGACGCCGCGCTGACGCTCGTGGCGACGATTGTGGTTTGGGCGTTAGTCGAGATGAGTTTTCTGATGGGGATTGTAACCGGTCCCCGCCGGCTCGCCTGTCCGCAGCACGCAACTGAGTGGCAGCGCTTCCAGGCGGCCTTTCTAGCGATGGCCTATCACGAGGCAGCGCTCATCCTCGCCATGGCGGTTCTCTGGTGGCTGACGGCGGGCATGCCCAATGTACTTGGTATCACAACTTTCATGCTCCTGTGGCTCATGCGCTTATCAACCAAACTCAACATCTTTTTTGGCGTGCCCAACCCGGCTGCAGAATTGCTGCCACCTCGGATCGGATACCTCAAAAGCTACTTCCGCCAGGCGCCGATGAGTTTTTTCTTTCCCCTTTCGGTAACACTGGCGACCGCTGCGACTGGGTATTTCTTGGCGCGCGCCTACGCGGCACCTTCCGGCGGGTTTGAAGCGTCTGCCGCTGCAATTCTGACTGTAATGGCGGTGCTCGGTGTCATCGAACACTGGTTCCTCGTGTTGCCGATTCCGGCACAGGCGCTGTGGGGTTGGAGCCTCGGAGGCAGCTCAGATAGCGAGGGTACGTCTTCTGGAACTTTGGGCGGCGGTGAGCCTCCGCGACGAGCACCTTTACTGCCGCATGTGCAGACGCCGGCGTGAACACAGATCTTGCGACATTGAATGGACGAGGAGACGGGGCATGAACTACGAAAAGGTCTTCGACCGCTATCTCGGCACACTGCACGCAGAGGGCCGCTATCGGGTCTTTGCCGACATTTTACGTCGGCGCGGAGAATTTCCGCGCGCAGAGCGACGGTCCGAAAGCGGCGTACGCGACGTGGTCGTGTGGTGCTCCAACGACTATCTCGGTATGGGCCAACATCCGGTCCCGCTCGCTGCGATGCATGCGGCATTGGATGCCGCCGGTGCTGGTTCTGGTGGCACACGCAACATCTCCGGGACGACCCACTTCCATGTCGAACTCGAAACTGAACTTGCGAATCTGCATGGCAAGGAATCGGCCTTGCTCTTCACATCCGCTTACGTTGCCAACGACGCAGCGCTTTCAAGCCTCGTGCAGCTGATGCCCGGTGCCATCGTGTTTTCGGACGAGAAGAACCACGCGTCCATGATCGCCGGTATCCGGCACGGCGGTGGTCCCAAGCAGATCTTTCGGCACAACGATGTGCGTGATTTGGAAGCGAAGCTCCGGGCGGCCCCGGTCGGCGTGCCGAAGATTATCGCGTTCGAGAGCGTTTATTCGATGGATGGTTACATCTCGCCGATCGCCGAGATCTGCGCCTTGGCAAAAAAATATGGCGCACTCACCTACCTCGATGAAGTCCATGCAGTGGGCATGTACGGTGCGCACGGTGGTGGGATCGGTGAACGTGACGGCGTCATGGACCAGGTCGACATCATCAATGGTACGCTGGCCAAAGGTTATGGCGTGATGGGTGGTTACATTGCCGCCAGCCGCCGCTGCTGCGACGCTGTGCGTTCGCATGCGGCGGGGTTTATCTTCTCGACATCGTTGGCACCAGTGGTTGCGGCCGGTGCGCTCGCCAGTATCCGCCATTTGAAGACAAGTTCGGCGGAACGAACCCAGCACCAGGAACGGGCTCGCGCGGTCAAGGCGCGCCTTGCTGCAGCGCGCATTCCGGTGTTGGACAATCCAAGCCACATCGTGCCGGTGATGGTCGGCAACCCCGTGCATTGCAAGACGCTTAGTGACACCTTGCTGGATCGTCACGGCATTTACGTGCAACCGATCAATTATCCAACGGTTCCGCGCGGCACCGAGCGGCTGCGGATTACACCGACACCGTTGCACAGCGACGCTCAGATCGATCACCTTGTTGGTGCGCTGAGTGAACTTTGGGCCGCATGCCCAGTATCTGAAGGTGTTTCTGTCAAGCTCGCTGCGGAGTAGGTCCCGCGTGAGTTGCCGGTGCGCAGAGCAGTCGGCCAAATTGCGCGCGTCGCAGGGAGTGTTTTAATGGCGCTGGATGACGACGGCCCATTCGCAAGGCCTGCAGGTGTTGCGCAAAGTATTGAGGAAAGCGAAATGCGGCGCGGCGCTGTTGAGGGCTTGGACGTTATTGCAACTGGAACTGTGCCATCGCGTGAATTTCCGTTCTCGGCGATCGCCGGCCAGGAAGAAATGAAGCTCGCGCTGATGCTGGTCGCGATTGACCCGTCCATCGGTGGTGTCCTGGCCTTGGGTGACCGAGGCACGGGTAAGTCGACCGCGGTGCGCGCACTTGCAGCGCTGTTGCCGCCAATCCGCGTCGCTGCTTCTTGTCCCTATAACTGCGATCCGGAGCATCCATCTGGGGCCTGCGAGGTCTGCAGCACCCACCCATCAGCAACGGCCCGGCGCGCACTCATCAAGCCGGTGCCGATGGTCGATTTGCCGCTTGGAGCCACCGAAGATCGCGTCGTCGGTGCCCTCGACATTGAACGTGCGCTGGTCGATGGCGTGAAGGTCTTTCAGCCTGGTTTGCTGGCGCGCGCCAACCGCGGGTTTCTTTACATCGACGAGGTCAACTTGCTGGAGGACCATCTGGTTGACCTGTTGATTGACGTCGCAGCGTCCGGCGAGAATGTCGTCGAGCGCGAGGGTTTGAGCGTGCGGCATCCCGCGCGCTTTGTGCTGGTCGGCAGTGGCAATCCGGAAGAGGGCGAACTACGACCACAGTTGTTGGATCGCTTTGGTTTGTCCGCTGATGTCCGAACGCCCCTGGATATTGATACGCGCGTCACCATTGTTGAGCGACGGGATGCCTTTGAACGCCATCGGGAGCGCTTCCTCGAAACCTGGCAGCCAGCCGAAGAGGCACTGCGACGCACTGTGATCGCCGCACGGGAACGGCTCGGTAGCACCGATGTGCCGGCAACCACGCTTCGGCGTGCCGCTGAACTCTGTGTGCGCGTTGGAACTGATGGCCTCCGTGGTGAGTTGACTTTGATGCGTGCAGCCCGTGCCCTCGCGAGCTTGGAGGGTGACACGGTGGCCGGCGATGCTCACTTGAGACGTGTCGCACCAGCCTGTCTCCGGCATCGATTGCGTCGTAGTCCTTTGGACGATGCCGGCTCGACTGTCCGGATTGAGCGCGCTGTTTCGGAGATTTTCACCGCATGACGGCACACGCCGGGGATGAGCAACAGTCGGCCTGGAACGATGCCGTCCTGACGGCAGACTTGCTCGCTCTGGATCCCCATGCGTTCGGTGGCGTAATTGTTCATGGCATGGCAGGTCCGGCGCGTGACGCATGGTTGGCGCGGGTCCGCATCCAACTTGATCATGCGGCACCCATGCTGCGCGTGCCGCTGCATACGTCAGCTGACCGCCTACTCGGTGGTATCGATCTTGCGGCCACGCTCGGCACCGGACGGCGCGTGCAGGAAGATGGCGTGCTGGTGCGGGCGCACGGCGGTATTGCGATACTGGCTATGGCCGAGCGCTGGCTGCCGGCAGCAGCGGCGCTGATCACGTCGGTGATTGATGCTGGTGAAGTTGTGCTGGAACGCGATGGCTTTGCGGTGCGGACTGCCGCCCAGTTTGGCCTTGTCGCGCTCGACGAAAGCATGGGCGACGAGACCGGGCCACCGGCAATTCTGGTCGATCGCCTCGCGTTCAGGATAGATCTCGATGGCGTCAGCGCCGGTGACCTGGCCGACACAGCGCCGGTGGCCATGGGTGCCGCAGCGGCACGAGCGCGTGTGACCGCGATGGCACCCGTCAATTCAGAGATCGTGCGTGCGCTGTGTCACACGGCGTTGGAGCTTGGCGTTGGTTCACTGCGCGCGCCGGTTCACGCGCTGGCAGTCGCGCGCGCGCACGCCGCGCTCGCCGGACGCACTGCCGTGGTGGCAGAGGATGCAGCCATTGCAGCCCGCCTGGTTTTGGCACCGCGCGCAACATGCCTGCCCGCCGACAGCCTAGAAGAACAAGACGCTGCGCCCGAGCCACCGCCGGAGCAAGCGGCGGAAAATGATAGCGCACGTCAACCTGACGATGGGCTCGACGATGCTCAATCAGGGCCAACGCCCGAAGACATCATTCTCGCGGCAGCGCTGGCGGCAATCCCACCGGGTCTTCTCCAAACGCTAGCAAAGGGTGAGCGAAAAGCGTCGCGCGCGGGCGGGGAGGGGCGCGCCGGTGCTCATCGCAAATCTGTCAATCGTGGCCGCGCTACGGGCGTCCGGTTGGCGTCGGCCGCGCGCGGTGCACGGCTCAACGTTTTGGCGACTTTGCGTGCTGCAGCGCCTTGGCAGCGTCTGCGTCGGGCGGCAGTCGCGCGCCATCAAGGCCTCCGGGCGCGAATTGAAGTTCGGCGCGAAGACTTCCGTGTCAATCACTACAAACTCCGCACCGGCACGACGATCATATTTGCGGTGGACGCTTCGGGATCGAGTGCGCTTCATAGGTTGACGGAGGCCAAGGGTGCCGTTGAGCTGCTACTGGCAGAATGCTACGCGCGCCGCGACTCGGTCGCTCTGGTTGCGTTTCGTGGCACGGCTGCTGAAGTCCGCTTGCCACCGTCGCGGTCGTTGGTTCGCGCCAAGCGGAGCCTGGCTGGTTTGCCCGGCGGCGGCGGGACGCCGATGGCCGCCGGCATCGATGCAGCGGCTGAGCTTGCCGCAACCGCGCGCAGAAAAGGCGACACACCCCTGATGGTGTTTCTAACGGATGGCCGCGCGAACGTCTCGCGCGATGGCAAGGCCGGACGCGGGGAAGCCGAGAAGCAGGCACTTGAAGCAGCCCGTGCCATACAACTTGCGGGACTGGCAGTCGTGCTGCTCGATACGTCGCCGCAGCCGCATCCTTTTGCGCGGCGACTGGCGGTCGAGATGGGCGGGCGCTATGTGCCGTTGCCCGTTGCTGGAGCGGAGGCCATTTCGGCCGCTGTGCAGAGGGAGTTGGTGTCATCACAGCCGTAAGACGGGACAACGCTGCAGGACGCGGGCTTGATCTCGACGGCATATGCAGGCCCGTTGAAACATCAGTGCGGCACATTTCAACCGCCGCGATTGCTCGATGACAACATCACTAGACTTTGTGACCGATGGACGAGACTGGCCTCATCGGGAGCAGTCGCGGTTTGTGGAAGCGGGCGGATTGAAGTGGCACGTCCAGGAGTTTGGCTCCGGACCGCTGGTACTGCTGGTGCACGGAACGGCGTCGGCGACGCATTCATGGCGCGGTTTAGCGCCGTTGCTCGCGCGCAACCACGCGGTGTTGTCACTGGATCTGCCGGGGCACGGGTTCACCGGACGGCTGCCGGCGTCCGCCAATTCACTCGTTAATATCGCCGCAGCAGTTGCCGGCCTCCTGCGAACGCTCGGTGTGATGCCCGCCTGGGCGATCGGGCACAGTGCCGGTGCTGCAATACTGATCCGTATGGGCCTTGATGGCGCGCTCGCACCGTCAACCGGTCTTCTTGGGATCAATGCCGCCTTGTTGCCATATGGTGGCTTCCCAGGGCGATTCTTCTTGCCCGTTGCACAGGCGTTGGCCACCAATCCACTGCTGGCACGCGCCTTTACGTGGCGCGCCAAAGACGTGGCGACAGTTGAACGTGTCATTGCGTCGACGGGTTCGAATATCGATCAGGTCGGCCTGGGCCACTATGCGCAGCTGTTTCGTAATCCGGACCACGTCGGCGCTGCACTGGATATGATGGCCAACTGGAATCTTGATTCCATGGCCAGCGACATCGCTCGGCTTCGCCAGGCGCTCGTTTTAGTCGCGTGCGGCGGCGACCTAGCGGTTCGTGCCGATGACGCCTTCAAAATACAGGATCAGGCACCCCGCGTGATGGTTGAATTCGTTCGCTCCCTTGGACATCTCGCCCACGAAGAGCAGCCAGCCGCTATTGCTGCGCTGCTGCTGCGTATTATGGACGGTGATGCTCTGCGCAATGGAGCTTGAGAGGCCAGCCGCGTGTGCCTACGAGAGACGAGGATGCCCCCAATGATTTTATTGCCTCTCGATCACGAACAGCGGCTCCTCTTGAATAATGAGGTGCATGCGAGGCCGCCCGATTCCTTTGTTGCGCCGACGCGAACTTCGTTTTTGGCGTTGTTCAATGAGGGGCTATCGCGGGAAGCTGGGAGTGCGCCTATCCGGGACTTGGCGCAACGCTATGGACTGGTTCCGCCTGACGTGGAGGCCAATCACTTCAGTGCCGACCTCGGGCCGTTCAGAGTAACCTGGGAACGCCACACCGAATTTTCGCGCTACAGCTTCATCGAGCAGGCCGAAGGCACATCACTATTTGAGGTCTCAGCCGCCCGGCTGGTGCCGCGTGATTGGTTATCGACCTTGCCAGGTCGCACACTTGTCGCCGCCAATCTGGTGCTTGTGCGTGATCGCGGTACCATGCCCGACATCGACGCCATCGCGGCACAGTATTTCGCGGGCAATGTTCTGATCGGCGCGCGCGTGGCCGATGGCGCGGCGACGGCGTTGACCGATTTCCGTATTCAGAAGGATGGCTTCAGTCGTGTGCTGCTGTTTGATCACGGTATGGCACCCCGGCAGGCTGGCCGCACTGTGCAGCGATTGCTGGAAATCGACGCCTATCGAATGCTGGCGACCATGGCGCTACCAGTGGCACGCGATTTGACACCATTTCTGGCGCGCTCCGAAGTCAACCTGGCTGAAATCACATCGGCAATGACAACCGCGCGCACGGCGGATGAACCGATGCTGCTCGACCGGTTGATTCAGCTCGAGGCCGAGATCGAAAGTCGTCGCTCGACGACCGTGAACCGGTTCAATGCAGCGAGTGCCTACTATGATTTGGTCCAACGCCGGATCGACGAGTTGCGCGAGAGCCGCTTGCCCGGGCTGCAGACATTTAAGGAATTGACGGAACGGCGCTTGGTCCCCGCGATCAACACCTGTCGCACGGTTGCCGCCCGGCAAGATGCGCTCTCGTTGCGCGTGACACGGGCGACGCAATTGCTGTCGACGCGTGTCGACATTACGCGGGAAGAGCAGAACCAGGCGATTTTGGAATCCATGAACCGTCGCGCTAAGTTGCAATTGCGGCTGCAGCAGACTGTGGAGGGGCTGTCGATTGCCGCGGTGACGTACTACGTCGTCGGTCTGGTGGCTTATGTTGTCAAAGGGCTCAGCGCGGCAGGCCTATCGCTGAAGTCCGATCTTGTCATTGCCTTGAGCATTCCGATCGTCGCGCTGGTTGTCGCCAGTGGGCTCCGGCATGTCCGCAGCACGATCACTGCGGTGCCGCCCAAGGCTCAAGATGAAATCTAGGGTCGTTCCGCTTTTGATGGAATAGAGGAACGACCCTAGCTCTTTGTTTGGTCGTGCTTCTTTTGGGAAAACCGCTGCACACTTTTCCCGGAAGCACTCTAGGGTCGTTCCGCTTTTGATGGAATCGAGGAACGACCCCAGCTCTTTGTTTGGTCGTGCTTCTTTTGGGAAAACCGCTGCACACTCACGGATCAAGTCCGAGGGCATGCTTTTCCCGGAAGCACATCTAGTGGCCCGCAGAGCAACGTTTCACGGAGTCGGGTCTTGGGCTCCTGATCGGCGAAAAGACCGTCATTGATGTTTCGGTCCGATCGCGCGCGGACGCGGCGCGTGATGCCGGCGCGGCATCCGGAACGGCAGCATCGCTTGCACAATAGGCTTGCTGAAGCGGTCCAGCGAAAGGCTTTCGTGGACCGCTAAGACCGGCGCGCCACCCAAGCTCGTCTCGACGAGCGAGCGTGCGTAGAAAGGGCCGTCCTCCCATGTATCGATCACACGCGCCTGTTCGGCGGTGTCCGCACGCGTCGTGCGTTTGACCCGCCAAAACGTCGATGGCAGGTTTACCACCGGCGGTGCGGAAATGGGGCGAGCATGTCCATGCCGATCAAATTCCAGGGCCAGGGATGTGGCCGTGTCGCGCCGGCCGGTCACATCGTAGAGAACGCGCGTGCGATCCGGCTCAATCGTGCGCGACCAGGACCAGTGCGTAAATGCTGACGCTAGCGGCGCGCGGCCGAAGTTGCTGTCCAGGTAAGCGAGGCCACTCCAGGAGAGTTCAGGGTCGTCCAATTTGACTTCGACACGGGCCAGCGGAGCGATGGGGCTCCACGTGTGGTGACCACCGAGATCGAGCGGGACGAGCGTGTCGGTCAGTGCGGTTGGATGGACTGTAATGCGCCCCCTCAGCCGGCGCGGTATCGGGGCCGTCACTTCGTCGATATCAGCCACCAGGGACTGCCCGTTCCAGGACATGCGGCTCGGACCGATGGAGATGTCACGCGCGCCGCGCGACAGCGAGCTTTCATCACGCTCCGTCATCGCCCAGCGGTGGCCGCTGCGGCCGGTCAAGGCCACATTCATGGCGCAATGATTGGTCGCCACGGCTCCCTGCCCGCGGCACGCCAGCGCGTAGTACGGTGAGAAAACGCTGCCAACGAACGCAATCAGCGTTAGTCCATAGCGCCCGTCGTCGCTGAGCGCGTCGACATACCACCACGCATAGCCACCGGAGCCAACCGTCGCGTCGAAGCGAGGTCCTGCATGATCCTTGACGCGGCAAGTCGGCCCGACATCGCCGCCATCGGGACGCCCGGTCCGGGGTGCACGCTGCCACCCACCAGGTAGAGACCCGGAATCTTGCTCAGGGCGGACGGCCGGCGAAACGACGCCCGCCAGCCGTGCGAGGCCATTCCGTAGAGGGCCCCACCGGTCGCTGGAAACAGCCGTTCGAAATCCGCGGGCTGCGTGATCGTCGACATATCCGGTTGCATCGTGAGCCGGAGCCCGGAGCGTGCCAGTGTCTGGCCGGTCGCTGTCTTGCATTGTTCTATCTCCTTGCGATCAAAGGGGGCGGTGTCGCCGCAAGCCGGTGCATTAACGATGCAAAAGAGGCGTTCAGGGTTCGCCGTGGCGGGGCCGGCTGTTCCATCCCGATCTTGCGCACACACATAAACGGTCGGGTCGGCCGGCAAGCGTCGCGCCTGTGTGATGTCGCGAAACTCAGCCTCATAGTCAGACGAGAAAAAGACCGAGTGCCGGGTGAGCGGAAAACCCTCGAGATCGGCAAGTGCAGACACGGTGAAGGCCGACAGTGATCGTTCGCTCGGGCGCGATTTGCGGGCAGCGCCTGTGACGGCAGGACCGAGCAGTCCAGCGCCCAGAGCCGCCACGTCGCCGCCAAACACAACGGCATCGGCAACAAACCGGCGACCATCGGCGAGTGTCACGCCGCCAGCGGTTCCGCGCGGTGTTTCGATCCCGGCAACGTGCGCGCCATAATGAAACTTGGCTCCGTGCTTGGCTGCCAAATCCGCGAGCGCTGTTGCAATGCGATGCATGCCGCCAACCACGTTCCAGACACCGAGACGTTCAACATGCGCAATCAGCATGAGCGTGGCGGGCGCGAGATAAGGCGATGCACCGCAATACGTTGCGTAGCGGCCAAACAATTGCCGCAGGCGCGGATCTTGAAAATGGCTGCCGAGCGCGCCCCACAGGGTGGAAAACGGTTCGATTCCGAAGAGCGCCGAAGGTCTGGAGAAGCCAATGTCGCGGACAAGTCCAAACAGGCTCGGCTGCGCCGCACGCATGAAGGGCTGCTCAAGGGTCTCAAAAATCTTTTGCGCCCGCTCGCAGAACTGGGCGTATCCCACGCTCGCGGCCGTGCCAGCGAACTGCCCGATGGCATCGACCGTCCGCGCCTTGTCGGCATACAAGTCCAATTGCGCGGTCTCGCCCCAGTAGTGGCGCGCCAGGATGTCCAGCGGCTCTAACGTGAGATGGTCGGCCAACGTGGTGCCGGCTTCCGCGAAGATTTCTTCCAGCACCCATCGCATGGTGAGAACGGTCGGACCCGAATCGATCCGGCGACCCGCAATCTCGATCTCGCGAAGTTTTCCGCCCGGTGTTGCCGCGCGCTCCAAGACGTTGACGTCACACCCACGCGACGCAAGCGCGACTGCGGCAGTCAGGCCACCAATGCCGGCCCCAACAATGACGACGCGATTACGCAGCACGTGAGTCTGCACCTTCCAACCAAAGCGCCTCTTCGAATGTGTCAATTTATCGAGACATTTTTAATTGTCTAGTTTAGTTTTCTTCGAGAGCGCCACGGCCGGAAAATTCTCGGTTGCTCAGATCACGCATCGGAGAGCGGTATGCAGCCACAGACCCCTGAGTTCGCGCGCGCCGCAAGCGGACCGGAGTCCGAGCTTACGTGGAAAGATCGGGCTTTTGCCTGGCGCGACCGCATGTGTGCCAGCAGCCGCTTCCAGCACTGGATTGCCACCTTTCCTCTGACGCGCCGGACGGCGCGCCGTCATGCACGTGCCGCCTTCGATATCTGTGCCGGTTTTGTCTATTCGCAGATTTTGGCGGCATGCATTGAACTGAGGCTGCTTGAGTTGCTTTCTGAGCGGCCACGGACGGCGGCTGATCTGGCGGCTGAGACTGCTGTGCCGTTACCGGCTATGGAGCGGCTGCTCGCGGCGGCGGCGGCGCTCGATCTCGTATCGCGGCGCACCAATCAACGGTGGGGGCTGGGGACGACGGGCGCTGGCATCGCCGGGACGCCTGGCTTGTCCAGCATGATCAAGCATCATGCGCTGTTTTATGCGGATCTGCGTGACCCGGTCGCGCTGCTGCGTGGTCGTACACGCGAGACTCATCTCGCGGGCTATTGGCCCTATGCCGTCAGTGCCGATCCAACGGAGCTGCAAGCAGAAAGCGTCAAGAATTACTCACGTTTGATGGCGCAGTCGCAGGTCATGATTTCGCACGATATCATTGAGTCTTATCCATTTAGGAAGCATCGCCAACTGCTCGATGTCGGTGGCGGAGAGGGGGCCTTTGTTTCCGCAGTCGCCGCTGCAACGCCAGATCTGGACCTCGCGATTTTTGACCTGCCAGCGGTCGCCGCTCTGGCGGAGCGAGCGCTCGCTGAGAACCGCGACACCCAGCAGATCAAAGTGTTCGGCGGAGACTTCTTCCACACGCCGCTTCCGCGTGGAGCAGACCTCATTTCGTTGATTCGCATTCTGCACGATCATGACGATGGTGCAGCCCTCGCGCTGCTGCGCAACATTCATGCGGCGCTCCCGCCGGGCGGGACGTTGCTGCTGGCCGAGCCGATGTCGGCCACCCCGGGCGGGGAAACGATGGGGGATGCCTATTTCGGCTTCTATCTGTTGGCGATGGGCAGCGGACGCCCGCGGACACCTGCTGAAATCGCCGCCCTGCTCAGTGCGGCCGGCTTCCGGAAGTCGAAAATGCTGCGGACCGCACGGCCGATTTTGGTCCGGGCGGTGGTCGCAACCGCGTAACAACTCCAACAAAGTGTAAAAAACAGTTGACGCTTTTTATTGTCACTATAATCTGACACTCAAGTGAGGCCGAGTGCCTCTTATCAAAACCGGGCGCAGGGCGTGCATATGCAGACCATCGCAGTGGTCATGACAGAGCCGGAAAGGATCGCGGTTGAGAGCGTTGAGCTCATCGAACCGGGTCCGGGCGATATCATGGTCGGCATTGAGTGGAGCGGCATCAGCACCGGCACCGAGCGCTTGCTCTGGCAGGGGCGCATGCCGCACTTCCCTGGGATGGGTTATCCTCTGGTGCCCGGATACGAAGCCGTGGGCCGCGTTGCAGCCTGTGGCCGCGAAACGAGCTTTTCGGTGGGCGACCGGGTTTTCGTGCCGGGATCGAGTGGCTTTAAGTCCGCGCGCGGTCTGTTTGGTGGATCGGCGCGCAATTTGATTGTCGCTGGCGCGCGCGCCGTACCGCTGGGCGCAGACGATGGTGCCGAAGCGGTTCTGTTGGCGCTGGCCGCAACCGCACAACACATTCTGGCGGATGGCGCGACGCGGCCCGATCTGATCGTCGGGCATGGTGTGCTCGGCCGGTTGCTTGCACGCTTGATCGTGGCTGAGGGCGGTGCCGCACCTATTGTTTGGGAGACCAACGCGACACGCCGCAGCGGCGCGGACGGCTACCCGGTTCTTGATCCCGCCCTCGACACGCGTCGCGACTATCGCTGCATTTGTGATGTCAGCGGCGACGCGGCCCTGCTCGATACTCTGATCCAGCACCTCGCGCCGGGTGGAGAGATCGTGCTCGCGGGTTTTTATAGCACCGCTTTGTCGTTCAGTTTTCCGGCTGCTTTCCAACGGGAAGTAAGACTTCGCATCGCAGCGCAGTTCAAGCCTGCCGATCTTGTGGCGGTGCGGGACCTCGTTCAGTCGGGACGTCTAAGCTTGGGTGGACTGATTTCGCATCGGGCGCCGGCAGCAGACGCCGCGCGCGCTTATGAGACGGCTTTCGGTAATGCCGATTGCCTGAAAATGGTTTTGGATTGGAGTCAGATCTAATGAGTGCATCCTGCGGCACAGCCTCGGCGATCCTTGAGCGTGAAGTCATGATCGACAAATTGCGCAAGGAGGCTGCCCTTGAGCCGGTGGCCGTCGTAACGGCGGCACCGACCAAGACAACCCAGATCATCGCCATTTATGGCAAAGGCGGCATTGGCAAGAGTTTCACGCTGGCCAACCTCTCCTACATGATGGCGCAGCAGGGCAAGAAAGTCCTCCTGATCGGTTGCGACCCGAAATCAGATACGACGTCACTGCTGTTCGGTGGGCGGGCCTGCCCGACCATTCTTGAAACGTCGGCGAAAAAGAAGTTGGCGGGCGATACCGTCAAGATCGGCGACGTCTGCTTCAAGCGCGATGGCGTTTTCGCCATGGAGTTGGGCGGTCCGGAAGTGGGGCGTGGTTGCGGTGGCCGCGGCATCATCCACGGCTTTGAATTGCTTGAGAAGCTTGGCTTTCATGATTGGGGCTTCGACTACGTCCTGTTGGATTTTCTCGGCGACGTGGTGTGCGGCGGCTTCGGCCTGCCGATCGCGCGTGACATGTGCCAGAAGGTGATCGTGGTTGGTTCAAACGATCTTCAGTCGTTGTACGTGGCCAACAACGTTTGCTCGGCGGTCGATTATTTCCGCAAGCTTGGTGGCAACGTCGGTGTGGCTGGCCTCGTCATCAACAAGGACGACGGGACAGGCGAAGCGCAGGCCTTTGCTGACGCTGTTGGCATTCCCGTCTTGGCGGCTATTCCCGCCAACGAAGATATCCGGCGCAAAAGCGCCAACTACGAGATCGTTGGCCAGCCAGGCGGGCAATGGGCGTCGGTGTTTGAACAGCTCGCTCAGAGCGTAGCAGACGCGCCGCCACTGCGCCCCACGCCGCTGACCCAGGATGGTCTGCTCGGCCTCTTCAAGGGCGAACAAGTCGGCCGCAACGTGGCCCTGCTGCCAGCCACCCTCGAGGATATGTGCGGCGTTGCAGAGATACAGAAGAAATCTCTGGAGGTCGTCTACGACAACGCCTGACAGCAACACGAGACCTCCTGCGCCAAATAAAGTTCAAGTATCGTTTCAGAGAAAGCACTGACGTTTCATGACTGAACGTGATGTACCAGCCGCCGATGAGACTGCCGAAGCCGAAGACGGCTTCGCAGGTTCGATCGTGAATGATCAGGCTGCTGCGGTGCCAAAACTGATCGGCAAAGGTGCGGCGGATGTTGGCTGCCACGGCGGCAAGGAAACACTGCGCAGTGCCGCTATTGCTGCCGGAAAGTCCGAGGTGCTGGACCGTTACGCCGCTGACTACCCGGCCGGTCCGCACGACAAACCGCAGAGCATGTGTCCAGCGTTTGGCTCGTTGCGTGTCGGCCTGCGGATGCGGCGCACGGCCACGATCCTCTCCGGTTCGGCCTGTTGCGTGTACGGACTGACCTTCACCTCCCACTTTTACGGTGCGCGTCGCACGGTGGGTTATGTGCCGTTCGACAGCGAATCGCTGGTCACCGGTAAATTGTTTGAGGACATTCGCGAGGCTGTCTTCAAGCTCGCCGATCCGGCTGACTACGACACCATCATCGTGACGAACCTGTGCGTGCCGACGGCTTCAGGCGTGCCATTGCAGCTGCTCCCAAAAGAGATCAATGGCGTCCGCATCATCTGCATTGACGTGCCGGGCTTTGGCGTCCCGACGCATGCCGAAGCGAAAGATGTGTTAGCCGGCGCGATGCTGGCCTACGCGCGGCGGGAAGTTGAACAGGGACCGGTCCAGGCACCAAAAGCTGGCCGTGCCGTGCGGCCTTCGGTGGCCTTACTCGGTGAAATGTTCCCGGTCGATCCGATCAGTATTGGCCGGATGCTGGAGCCGCTCGGTCTTGCCGCTGGCCCCACCGTTCCAACGCGCGAATGGCGCGAACTTTATGCAGCACTCGACTGCCCCGTGGCAGCCGCCATTCATCCGTTTTACACGGCCGTTGTGCGTGAATTCGAAACCGCTGGACGCAAAGTCATCGGCTCGGCACCCGTCGGCCGCGACGGGACAGCGGCTTGGTTGACAGCAATCGGCGACGCGTTCGGCGTTCCGCAGGCCAAAGTCGGCGTGGCGTTGAACGCGATCCTGCCGGCGATTTCGGGTGCATTGGCCGCGATGCCGGTCAAAGGCCGCATCACACTCTCCGGCTACGAAGGCTCAGAGCTGCTGGTCGCGCGGCTACTCGTCGAAAGCGGTGCTGACGTGCGCTACGTCGGAACTGCGTGCCCAAAGACGCCTTGGTCAGATGCAGATCGGCAGTGGTTGGAAGCGCGCGGCGTCGGTGTCCACTTCCGCGCCTCGCTTGAGCAAGACTACGCTGCGATGGAAGAATTCAAGCCCGATCTGGTGATCGGCACCACGCCTGTGGTCCAGCGCGCCAAAGAACGCTCGATTCCGTCGCTCTATTTCACCAATCTCATCTCGGCACGCCCCCTGATGGGACCCGCCGGTGCCGGCTCATTGGCACAGGTCGTCAACACGGCACTCGCCGGCAAGGCACGTTTCGAGCGGATGACTGAATTCTTCGCTGGCATTGGCACGGGTCCAACCGCCGGCGTCTGGTCGCAGCAACCAAAGGACCGGCCAGAGTTCCGCGAGACCTACCAGCGCAAAATGCAAGCCCAGATCAAGGCCCGCAAAGCCGAGGAGATGATCTGATGCTCGTCCTCGACCATGATCGGGCCGGTGGCTACTGGGGTGCGGTGTATGTGTTTGCGGCCGTGAAGGGCCTGCAAGTCATTATTGACGGGCCCGTTGGCTGCGAGAACCTGCCAGTGACATCCGTTCTCCATTACACGGATGCGCTGCCACCGCATGAATTGCCGATCGTGGTCACCGGCCTCGGCGAGGAAGAGCTCGGCCAGCACGGCACCGAAGGCGCGATGAAGCGGGCGCACCGCGCTCTTGATCCGAGTCAACCGAGCGTCGTTGTCACCGGTTCCATCGCCGAGATGATTGGCGGCGGCGTGACACCAGAAGGCACCAGCATCCAGCGCTTTTTGCCGCGCACCATCGATGAAGATCAATGGCAGTGCGCTGATCGTGCGCTGACCTGGTTGTGGTCAGAGTACGGTTCCAAAAAGGTTCCGGCGCGCAAGAAGCGGGCTGAGGGTGAAAAGCCGCGCGTTAATATCATCGGCCCGAGCTATGGCATGTTCAACATGCCCAGCGATGTCGCGGAAGTGCGCCGCCTGATCGAGGGCATCGGCGCGGTGGTGAATTTCGAATTCCCGCTCGGCTGCCATCTGGCTGACGTGCCGAAGCTGGCCAATGCCGACGTCAATGTCTGCATGTATCGCGAATTCGGTCGCCAGCTGTGTGAACGGCTGGAGCGCCCCTACCTGCAGGCCCCTATCGGTTTGCACAGCACAACACAGTTCCTGCGCACCTTGGGAGAGCTGCTCGGCCTTGACCCTGAACCGTTCATTGAGCGCGAAAAGCATACCACCATCAAGCCGCTCTGGGACCTCTGGCGCTCGGTCACGCAAGACTTCTTCGGCACCGCCTCGTTCGCCATCGTGGCCAACGAAACCTACACCCGCGGCATCCGGCAGTTCCTCGCCGATGATCTGGGTCTACCCTGTACCTTCGCCGTCAGCCGCAAGCCTGGCGTCAAGCCCGATAACGCAGGCGTCCGCGCGTCCATCAGCAAAACGCCGCCGCTTATTTTGTTCGGCAGCTACAACGAGCGGATGTACCTGGCCGAAATCGGTGGCCGCAGCATCTTCATCCCGGCCTCCTTTCCGGGTGCCGCGATCCGGCGGCATACGGGCACGCCGTTTATGGGTTACGCCGGCGCGACCTATCTCGTGCAGGAAGTCTGCAATGGGTTGTTTGACGCGCTGTTCCATATTCTGCCGCTTGGCACTGACCTCGACAAAGTCGAGCCGACGCTGGCACGCGGCCGCAATGAACTCGACTGGGATGACCGCGCGAAGGAACTCCTCGACACCTTCGTCGATGCGCAACCCGTTCTCATCCGTATTTCCGTTGCCAAGCGAATCCGTGACGCCGCCGAACGCGGTGCACGGCAACAAGGCGACGGCGTTGTAACAGAAGCGCATGTGGCACAGTCCAAACTGGAGATCGCGGGCAAATGAGCGCACTTCACAGCAGCTTTGACAGCATTGATAGTTCGGCTCCGGCATCAGTGCTGGCCCGTGCCCGTGGACTTCGCATGACCCCGCCATCGGCGGCGCGTCGCAGAACCAGAGGGACTTCGCTTGAATACCGGTTGGTCTTCTCGGTTTGCTTTGCGGTCTTCGTGGGCGTGCTCACGCTCGAGCGACTCATTCCAAAAAGCTGGCGGAAGGTCTCTGATCTGGCGGGCGTGACATCGATCCTGCCGGAAGCCCGGTCAACAGCACATCGTTACACCTCGATCGCCTTTCAAGGCTGAGGTGACGCATCAAGTTTCGCGCGGTGATGCCGTGTGGAAAGATCATTGCGGGGCCAAGCGCCGTAGTGATCCCTGTCGCGCAGGATAGGCGCGGTAATGGCCGCAAGGTCGAAGACGTGGAGACTGGAAACATGGCAGAGGACTATCGAAGCCCGATATCCGGGCTGACAAACAACGAGGCAAAGGAGCTGCATCGCGGCTTCATGACCACGATGACGATCTACATCATCATCGCCCTCATCGCGCACTATCTCGTCTGGGCCTGGCGCCCCTGGTTCCCGGGCACCCCCGGCTACAAGGCGACCAGCGAAGCGATCACATCGACCCTGTCGATGCTGTGCTGAGTGCAGTCCATTTAACTCGAACCAACAAGGAATATGACAATGAACGGTTTGTGGATTGTCTGGCAGTGGTATGATCCAAAACGCCTGCTGATCATGCTGCATGTGTTCTTGGCCATCTTGGCTTTCACCATTCACTTCATTCTGCTGAGCACCGAGCGCTACAACTGGCTCGAAGCACCGCGAGTGGTCAAGAAGGCGTCGCTGGTCATCGAACCAGCGCCAGTGATGTCGAAATTCGTCATCAAGGCGGGTTGACGGCCGTCGTCTGGTGGGCGGGGTCGAGGCACTATCACCTCGCCCCGTCTTCCTAGCTGCGCACCTGTCGTCCTCGCTGCGCATACGAAGCGGTTGCCTCAATCGCCGCAGTTATGCGCGGAG
>JANNEU010000071.1:0-4896 GCA_031379035.1 Hyphomicrobiaceae bacterium
ATTTGTCCGCGACGCCAGTGAAATCGAGCCGCTGGGCTTGCCGGTGTTCTCGCGTGGACTGTATGCGCAGGATCAAGGTCCACGCGGCAAAGTCATCGACTATCGTTGCGCTATCGAAATCGGTGGCGTGCGGATCGAACCGGGCGATCTCATTTATGGTGATCGAGAAGGCGTGCTGGTGATCCCGCGGGCTGCCGAGGACGAAGCCATCCGGCGCGCCATTGAAAAAGCCGAAACCGAAAACCAAGTCGCTATCGCCATTCGCAACGGCATGTCGACAGTCGAGGCGTTTGAGACATTTGGAGTGATGTGACCGCGCTCTATTCCGCTGCGGCCAATTGAGCTGGCGATACGCTCTTGCGCAGATGCGCCAGCGAATTGGCGTAATATTGCAAGAGTTCGCGGCCGTCCGGATGGGCTGCGTAGGTATCGTCTTTCGCGACGACGAGTTGGCGTTCAACCAACATCCGTAATCCAGTATCGATCGCGTAGTCGCGGTCTTTGCGAGGGACGTGCACATAAGCACCGGCCCGCTCAAAGGCGTTGATCAGATCGAACACGCGGCCCTTGAGCTCAAACAGCGTCAGCGGCTGGCCCTGAGCCTCGAGAAAGGCCGTCGCGACAAGCGGCACCGGCACCACCGGCACGACTTCACCGACGGCCGACATGAGCCGCTGCCCGATCGCCTCGATCTCAGCGTGGCGTTCGTCCGGCGGCAGGCCACGCAGATCGAGTGCGCGGGGCGCGAGCAGCGCCTTCATTGAAATCGGTTTTCCGAAGGAGACACATGCGTAGCCATAGCGGTGCCAGGTGCCGTTGAGCCGTTGCCAGAGGCGACGAAGATTGTAGCGGACAAAGACGCTGAAACTGAATTTGAAGCGCACGGGCGCGCCCGAGGCGGTCTTACCGGCGGCAAGCTGGATGCGATCTTCCAGTACGCGGTCGTAATTGATGCCGACCGGAATAAACACGATGTCGCGCTGGCCGTGCGGATCGAAGTTCGAGACCATGTAGGAGAGCAATCCGAGTTTGGCTGGCTGCAAAGCGCCGGTCCGCGTCAAACCGCCTTCGGGGAATACCGCCTGCACGACGCCGGCTTTGGTCGCCATATCCACATAGCGCGCCAGCACTTTGCGATAGAGTGGGTCGCGCGAATTGCGGCGGATGAAGTAGCCGCCCATGGAACTGATCAATTGACGCAAGCCCCACACCTGCGCCCACTCGCCGACCGCATAGCTGAGCGCCGACGCTGTCGCTGCCACATACGTCACCAGCACGTAGTCCATGTTGGACCGGTGGTTCATGACGAAGATCACCGTCGCGTCTGGTGGAATGCGCTCAAGCGCATGGCTATGCACGGCACCCAGCCGCACCCGGTAAAGCGACTTGGAGATCCGCCGCGCCAGCCGGGTGCCGATCTTAAAGTAGGCATAGGCTGAAAAAGACGGGACCATCTCGCGGGCATAGCCGCGCACTTGCGTCATCACGACCGCATGGGGCCGCCCGGTCTCGCGCACATTGGCCTCGACTGCCGTCAGCACGTCCGGATCGTGCAGCAGTTGATCGATCAACTGGCTACGCTTGGTCATCTTGAAGGGCTGGATCTGCAGCCGGAGTTGCGTATTCAGCTTATCGATGGCGCGGTTGGCCTGCCGCTGGATGGCCCAGCGGACGGACGGCATCAGCAGCCGGTCAAGAATAGCCAGCGCCGCCAGAACGCTCAACAGAGCTACCCCCCAGAAGGGCAGCACCATCTCGGTCCCGAGGTCCTTCCACAGGTCCATCCACACAGCCCTCCCTCGCCGTCCAGTCCGCACCGGCTGGACTGTCACCGTGCCGTAGGCGTGCAACTTTGGAAAGCACTTGCTGGCTTCGCTGTGGCAGCAAGCGCGCGAGAGCAAACCAGACGTTCGGCTTGTCCGGTCCGTCACATTTTGCGCGGCGCTTTCCATAAGCGTCTGATATGGTTAAGAAATTGACGAAAACAGTTAATGCGAACGCCGCGCTAATTTTGCGATTCTGTGCGTTTTTGGCCTTCGTGTCTACCACCCTAGCGGGGTCGCCATTGTCGGCCACCAGCGGCCATCCTAAGCGTTCTGGCAGCTATGCCAGCGGTGGCACCTCGCCTCGACTTCGGCGCAGCCGCCCAAACCGCCAAAAGGGCACCCACCTCGGTAAATTCAACCGCTGCAAGGTTAATTTGCGCTGCGCTTTAAGCAATGGTTTGGCCATCAGGCCTAGGCTATGGCAAAAGAGGAAGCCCTCAACCGCTGGGCCAGAGCCACCGACTGAGAGCGCCAGCCGATGAGGGACGGATCAATCGCGCAGGACCAGATGCCTTCCGGGCCGGTCGCCGAGACGGTCGCTGTGCATCAACCCGCGCTCAGCACAAACGTCCGCAGGTTCGTTGTCGGCACGCTCCTGGCGCGGCCATGGTTCGACCACGCGACTTTGTTCGGCCTGAAGCACATGTTCTTTCCTGGTTCGCGCGTGTGGGCGGCGGCGGCCGACGCCGGCACCGACTATGCTGCGTTCTGCGCCGCAGTGCCGACGCCGGTGCGGCACGAGAAACGCGAGAAGATCACAAACACCCTCACCAAGATCGCCGAGGCGCGCACCATCGCATTCGCCGTCGAGGATGCATGGGAGCAGACCTTCTTTGGAACGCGCGCTGCGGACCCAATCCAACTGCGTGCGCTGGAATCCGCCCGCCTCACCGCGCGTCACGCCTACAACTCGACCCGCTGGGGCCTGCGGTTGCAACTCCCCACGACCTTGCCGCGTGCCAAACTCGCCATCGAAACGCCGGACGCTGTCGAAGCCGTGTATGGTGGCGGCATCGCAGCCTTCGACAAACGCGCGACACCGCCCGCAGTGCTGCCGCTAATCGAGCAGTCACGCGCTTTGCCGACGGCGCATGGCAGCGAATTCTGGCTGCGCTTTAAGAGTCCATCCGCGCGTCTCGGCGATACGGTCTACGCGCACGTGCACGAACCCCATGACGCCAGGAATGCACCGACGCTGATCTTCGGCCACGGCGTCTGCGTCGACTTCGATCACTGGAAAGGCCTGATCGACGAGAGCCAGGCCTTGGCCGAGCGGGGGTTCCGCATCATCCGCCCTGAAGCCCCTTGGCATGGCCGTAGGGCACCCGCCGGCCGGTTTGGTGGCGAGCGTCAGATCGGCGCTTTTCCGATGGGCCTGCTCGACAGCTTTTCCGGCGCGCTTCAGGAATGGGCGGTTCTGTCCGATTGGGCGCGCAAGCGCTCGACCGGCGCGCTCGTCTTCGGTGGTTCAAGTCTCGGTGCCATGACAAGCCAACTCGCGGCCGACCGCTCGCATACGTGGGCTCCCCATTTGCGCCCCGATGCGTTGTTCCTCGTCACGCACACCGGTGACATGGCCGCAGCTATCATGGAGGGCGCGCTGGCCAACCTGTGGGCCAGCCCCGAAGTGGTGAAGTCCTTCGGCTGGACGCCCGATCTCGCCCGCCCCTATCTGGCGCTGGTCAATCCAGTGAATACGATGCCGATGAAGCCAGAGAACATTGTCTCGATCCTTGGCCGGCGCGATGTGATCCTGCCGTTCGAAAGTGGCCGGCAACTGGTGGCCCGTTGGGGCGTGCCGGAGCGCAGCGCGTTCATCTGGGATCGCGGGCACTTCTCGGTGCCGTCCATGTTGATCCGCAATACCGCGCCGCTGGATCGTGTCTCAGAGATTGCAGCGGGCTATCGCTGAGGCGCAGGTGCGACGCGGCGGGCCTGCGCAAACCGTGCGGCCAGCATGCCGGCGACCAGCCCAGCGAAGAACAACAGCGGTTCGACGCGGCCGAGCCCGAGCACCGGCAGCAGTCCACCGGGGCAGAATCCGGAGAGCCCCCAGCCGATCCCAAACACCGCCGCGCCACCCAACAACGTCGCGTCAATGCGCGTCAGCTTAGGCAGATGGAAGCCGTTGCCGAGCAGCGGTTTGCTGCGCCCAAGCACAACGCGCATGCCGATCACGTTGACGAGCAATGCCCCGCCCATGACGAACGCGAGGCTGGGGTCCCAGGTGCCAGCAACGTCGAAGAAGTTGAGCACCTTGGCGGGGTTGCCCATGCCAGAGAGCAGAATGCCGACGCCGAACAGCAGACCTACGAGGAGTGCGGAGAAAACCTGCATCCTTAGCCTCCCATCACGTGGCGGACGACGAACACCGTGGCTGCGGCGGTGGCCATGAACGTTCCCACGGCAGCGAACGATCGCAGCGACAATCGTGCCATCCCGCAGACGCCGTGACCGCTCGGACATCCGGATCCAAACGTCACGCCGATCCCGACGATGGCGCCTGACACCAAAAGCAGCAGCGGCGAACCAACCACCTGCACCGCGATTGGCGACTTGAACATGATCCCGTACAGCAGCGGCGAAGCAATCAGCCCGGCGACAAAAGCCGCGCGCCAACCCAGATCACCCACACCGACACGCGCATAAGGCGGCAACAGACCGCCAAGAATGCCGGTGACGCCAGCGATGCGGCCGTGCAGGAGCATGAGCAGCGTCGCTGCCAGTCCGATCAACATGCCACCGACGAGAGATTGGAACGGTGTGAATTGAGTGAGCATCGCGTGCGTCTCCGGCGGGCAGATGAGCTTGCACGCATCGGCCGTTCGCCACAGCACGTCAAGGGTCGCAGAGGCGGCTCTTAGATTTTGCCGAGTTTAATAAGTTTAACAAGTTTGCCAGCTTTACTGATCGTGGCCTCCAAGCACATCAACCGACCCAAGCCGTCACGTCGGCGATGGGCGTTTTGAGTCAGCGGACGGACGCCGTTTCGGAGCGCGGGATTTAAAATTTGGCAATTCCCGGCGCATGAACTCGTCGAAGAGCGGCACGGAAAAGTGCACTTCCCCAT
>JANNEU010000075.1:0-9395 GCA_031379035.1 Hyphomicrobiaceae bacterium
CCATCAAATTCCCATCTGACGCGCTGCCAGATCTTTCATGATCTCTTCCGCGCCACCGCCGATGGCGTTGACCTTCACTTCGCGATAGATGCGCTCCACTTTGGTGCCGCGCATGAAGCCCATGCCGCCGTGGATCTGCACGGCTTCGGAGGCACAGAATGCCATCGTCTGCGTCGCCTGGTTCTTCAGCATGGCGATCTCGCCCGCCGGGTTCTCGCCTTGCATGATACGCCACGCCAGCAGCTCCAGCATGGCCTGCGTCGCGTTGATCTTCATGGCCATATCGACCAGCTTGTGGCGGATCACCTGGCTGTCCGCCAACCGTCCGCCGAACACCTGCCGTTGCCGCGCCCAGCTCAACGCCTCGTCCAGACAGACCTGTGAGAATCCATTGCAGCCGGCCGCCATGCCGATCCGCTCGCCGTTGAAGTTGTGCATGATGGCCTGGAAACCCTGACCTTCGTCGCCAAGCAAGTTCCCAACCGGCACACGCACCCCATCAAAATGCAGCGCCGCTGTATCCGACATCCACCAACCCATTTTTTTGAGCGGTGTCTGCGTGAACCCCGGCGTGCCCTTCTCAATGAGCAGCAGCGAAATCCCACCCCGCCCTTTGCCACCAGTGCGCACCGCCGTCGTCACGTAGTCGGCGCGCACGCCCGAGGTAATGAACATCTTGGTGCCGTCGACGACGTAGTGATCGCCCTCGCGCCGCGCCGTCGTGCGGATCGACGCGACATCCGAGCCGCCATCGGGCTCGGTAATCGCCAGCGCCGATATTTTTTCGCCAGCCAGTATCTCCGGCACGACACGCGCTTTCAGCGCTGCAGAGCCGGACCTGACAATAGGCGGCGTGCCGATGGTGTGGCTCTTGAGGCTGGCGATCAGCCCGCCGGAGCCCGCGCGCGCCAACTCCTGCGACGCGATGATGCTAAAAAACAAATCACTCGGCGTGCCGCCGTATTCCTCCGGATAGCCCATGCCCAGCAGGCCCGCGGCGGCAGCCGTCTTGTAAAGCTCACGCGGAAATCCCTCGGCCTCGTCCCAAGCGTTCACGTTCGGGGCAATCTCGCGCTCAACGAAGCGGCGCATCATCTCGCGGAACGCCGCGTGTTCGGGCGTGTAGAACGGCGATGCGTTGACGGCCTCGGTCATATTGTTTCCCTGGTAAGCGGGTGCGAACGCAGATGCTTGACAATGTGGCCAGCCATGATCGCACGCGCGTCGGCTGTCATGTGGCTGATCCCGCGCGACCACTGCAGCACCCCTGATGCTGGCGCCAGCGCTCGCGCAACCGCCAACGCCCGATTGAAATCGCTCACGGTGCCGCCATGTCGTAAAGTCGCGACATAGTCTCTGGTCAATCGCACAAACCAGGGATCGTCGCGCGCGATTTTGTGGCGGCCCGCAACGTCGTCCAGACACATCACCAGGGCATGCAGCGGGGTTGCCCAACAGGCGTCGCCCCAATCGGCGATCCGGGGCGCGCCATCGCCGGAGATCATGATGTTGCTGATATGGAGGTCGCCGTGCTCAAGGGTCACTGGCAGGCCGAATGCCGCGAGTTCGCGGCAGAGTTGATCGACACGGCGAAGCCAACGGTCGCGCTGCGCGAAGTCGTCTACCGTTGCACCACCGGCGCGCAAAAGTTCATCGTCTTGGACAATGGCTGCAAACGAGCATGACATCGCGGCAGGACTGCGGCCCTCAAGCATGTGCGCAAATGGCGGCGCGTCGGCCTGCTGACAGTCGGCCTGGATCTCAGCGTACGCCATCAGGACGGAATGCAAATGCGCGCGGCCGTTCTCGGGATCGTCGAACATCACGTCATGCAGCAGACGGCCTGCGTCACGCGTCAGCACCCATCCGCGCGTGGCATCCGCCGTCACCAATTCGACAATCGCTGCCGGTCGCCAGCCGCACAGGGCCCTCAATAGGGATGCTTCGACGTCAAACCCTGGAGCCGCCTCTTTCAGGTAAAATCGGCCGCTCGGCGTTTCAAGCTTCCAGACGGTCGACCACGCGCGGCGTTTGACCAAAACGATTGCGACTGCGGCGGCCTCTCCGGCGCGGCCAAGTTGTCGCTCGCCCCAAGCCAGGCAGTCGCTTTGTGACGTGTTCACGCGGCAAGGCCCATCATCACCCGCGCCTCAGCCGGCGACGCAATCGGACGCCCGACGTCGCGCGCAATTGCCGCCAACGCCGCAATCAGCGTGCCATTGGACTGCGCCATCGTCCCATCCGGCAGATTGAACGTATCCTCAAGCCCCGAGCGCATGTGCCCGCCAAGTTCACACGCGCGGCGATGCAGCGGCCAAATCTCAGCGCGGCCGATGGCGGTGACTTGCCACGGTGCACCCTTGATGATCAGCTTGAGTAGGATCGGCAGCAGGTCGGCATCCGCCGGCTGCCCCGATGCGACACCCATCACGAAATTGTACTTCGGCGTACCCTTATACATGCCATTCTTCACGTACATTCCGACCGACCGCACGATCCCCGTATCGAAGCATTCAAACTCTGGCTGCGTTTTGGTCTCGGCCATCACCTTTAGAAAGTCATGCACCTTCGGCGGCGCGTTATCAAAAATACCTGGTGGCCACGACCAGCTGCCATCGCTGTTGATCTTGAGATAATTCAACGTGCCCGCATTGCATGCCGCGATCTCCGGCCTGACCGCACGCAAACAATCCAATGGTGGCTGATAATCCGGCCCGCGAAATCCGGTCGACTGGTTGAGGATCACACCGGGACACGCTGCCCGGATCGCATCCATGATCTCCACCGCTACCTTCGGCTCCCATGACGGCAGGTGCCCCTTGCCGGGTGCCTGATCCCGGAAATGCACGTGCATGATGGCCGCGCCCGCATCAAACGCACGGCGCGCTTCCGCTGCCATCTGCTCCGGTGTCACCGGCACCGGAAATCGTTTCGGGTCCGTCAGAACGCCCGTCAGCGCACATGAAATGATGACTTTCTCGGACATCGTCGTCTCGCTTTCTTATCGAGCAGCTCAAACCGCCGCCAAACTCACCAGCACTTGCCGCGTCGCCACCTGATCGCCGGGCTTGATCGTACAGCTCTCCACCGTTCCGTCGCGCTCGGCAGTGATCTCGTGTTGCATCTTCATGGCTTCGAGCACGACGAGCCGCTGGCCCTTCTTGACCGCATCTCCCGCCTTCGCCTCGACCAGCACGATGCGCCCATTCATCGGCGCGCGCAGCGTCGCCGAACCTTGCGCTTCATCGCCTACTCGCGGAGCCAGCGTCACGTCGTCGGCCGTCAGCGATACGTCGCCCGCATCCAGATGCAGGCGCTGGCTATCCCAAGCTGCGTGCGCGGTGCGCGCGTGTCCATCGATCCCATAGCGCACCACGCCGCCTGCAGAGGCGTGCGGCAAACCGACCACGATCTCGGTTTCGCCAACACGCACTTGGTACGTCTGCGGTGCTGTCACCGCCACGCGCAAATCGTGCACAATGCGACCCATCGCCAATTTCAGCTGCACCGCGCGTGCGCCATTTGAGCGCCACGCCTCGGCCCGCGCGCCCCGTGCAAACAGCAACGCTGCCGCCAGCGCCAATGTCGCCGCATCGGGCAAGGGCCGCGCTATCGCTGCACTCTTTGGTGCAAAATGCTGCGCGATAAAGCCCGTCGTCGCCGCCCCGTTGACGAATGCCGGATGCCGCAGCGCCGCTTGCAAAAACGCGCGATTGGTCATGACGCCGTGCGTATGTGTCGCCTCCAGCGCGCGTACCAATCGCCGGCGCGCCTCCTCTCGGGTCGTACCATGAGCGATGACCTTGGCAATCATGGGATCATAAAAGTCGCTGACCGCAGTGGGTGCCGGTGCCAGTCCGTGATCCACGCGCACGCCGTCGCCATCCGGCATCGACCAGGATGCAATGCGCCCACTGCGTGGCAGAAAGCCTGCATGTGGGTCTTCCGCATAAAGCCGCGCTTGGATGGCATGCCCCGTGAACGACACGTGCTCTTGCCGCAGTGCCAGGGGCGCACCGGCCGCGACTTCGAGCTGCATGCGCACTAGATCGAGGCCGGTTATCAGTTCCGTCACCGGATGCTCGACTTGAATGCGCGTGTTCATTTCAAGAAAATAGAAGTGGCCCGTCTTGTCCAATAGGAACTCAACCGTTCCGGCGCTCGCATAGTTGATAGCCCGCGCCGCAGCAACCGCCGCCGCGCCCATGCGTGCGCGCAGCTCAGCATCCACGGCTGGCGACGGCGCTTCCTCGATCACCTTCTGGTGCCGCCGCTGGATCGAGCAATCGCGCTCGCCGAGATGGATGATGGTGCCGTGGCTGTCGCCAAACACTTGGATTTCGATATGTCGCGCGTCGACGATCGCTTTCTCCAGGATCAGCTCGTCGGACCCGAACGCCGCCAGCGCCTCCCGACGTCCGGCAGTCAATGCGTTGGCAAGCTCAGCCTCGCTCGCAACCAGCCGCATGCCGCGCCCACCGCCGCCTGCCGCCGCTTTGACCATCACTGGAAAGCCAATGGCGCGCGTCTCCTTGGCCAGTCGTGCGTCGCTCTGATCGCCGCCTTGATATCCCGGGACGCACGGCACGCCGGCTTCGAGCATGAGCCGCTTGGCAGCAGCTTTGTTGCCCATGGCGGCGATGGCCTCGGGGCTTGGCCCAATGAACACTAGCCCTGCATCGCGGCAGGCGGCCGCGAACGCCGCGTTCTCCGACAAGAACCCGTAACCCGGATGTACGGCATCCGCGCCTGCCCGCTTGGCCGCCGCAATCAGCTTGCCCGCATCGAGGTAGCTTTCCGCTGCAGTGATGCCACCGAGCGCCACCGCTTCGTCGGCCATCGCGACATGCCGCGCATCGCGGTCAACATCGCTGAACACCGCAACCGTCCGATAGCCCATCGCATGCGCGGTGCGCATGACGCGGCAGGCAATCTCGCCCCGGTTGGCGATCAGCACTCTTGTAAACTGGACAGTCACGAGCCGATCTTCTCCACCCAACTTGGTTTGCGCTTATCGACAAACGCCGACGTCCCTTCGTGACCCTCGTCGCTACGCACTGCGGCCGCAAAGCTGTCCGCCGCATGATCGAGCAATTCCGTCATCGGCATCGCTGTGGCAGCCCGCAGCATCAGCCGCTTTGTCTCCGCCACCGCACCCGGCGCGCATTTCAGGATTTGATTGATCGTCGCGGCGATAAGCGCTTCGAGCATCTCCGTCGTCTCAGCAACTTCATGCACGAACCCAAACGCCTTGGCTGCGTGTCCATCCAGCCGCGCACCCGAAACGGCAACGCGCCGCGCCGCCGTCAGCCCGATGCGCCGGACCACAAACGGCGAAATCGCCGCCGGCACCACGCCCAGCATCACCTCCGTCATCGCGAATTGCGCGTCGGCTTTCGCAATCGTGATGTCCGCCGTTGACGCAAAGCCAATGCCTCCACCCAGTGCTGCGCCTTCCACCACTGCAATCGTCGCCTGCGGCGCCTCGTCAATCGTCTGCAACATCGCGCCATAGCGCCGATTGCCCGCGCGGGTTTCGTCAACCGCTCCGGGCTCTGGCGCACTCGCCGCCTGCATGTTCTTGATGTCGCCGCCCGCGCAAAAGGTGCCGCCCGCGCCGCGGATCACCACCACGCGCACGCTCCGGTCATCGCGGATCGCATCAAACGTCGCCTGGATCTCCCGCACCATCTGTGCCGATAGCGCGTTCTTCACCTCCGGCCGGTTGAGCCACAGATGCAGCACGGGCCCTTTCCGTTCGAGCCGGATGTGCGTTTGGGAAAGTTGATCAAGCACTTTCTTATACTCTTATTTTAAGGTCACGGTCACTGGAGACGGCATGAGTCTCTTTGCTAGGATGGCCAAGGTCTCAAGAGGCGGTTTGCCAACGTCATATTGGATCGATGAAACCCGCGACCATGGCAGAAGGAGAAATCGCTTGTCTTCACCAACGAGCAGAAGTCCGGCGAACGAGTTCGCTGCGATAGTTCCGCGCAACGGCGCAACGTCCTTCTCCAACAAAACAGTCGTATCTGGCGCGCGGCCAACTAGTTCAATTCCGTATTGCACACCAAAAACAGTCGCAAACAGGAACGATGCCGCAAGCACAACTGCCCCGGTACGCACAAATAGCCCGACAAATCCAACGATGGCTAACGCAACGGCAAACATTGCCAACGCGGTCGACGCTGACAAAGTAGCAATTGACGTCGCCCCAATAAGCATAAGCAGAGGCAAAGTAGAGCCCCATTGGAATTTTGGTGGTATCGCCGGTGCCTTGGGTAGTGTTTCGTTGACCCCTGCGCTGATTTCGGACACGGTCTTTTCAACATTTTTTTGGGCTCTTCTAGCTTTCCTGACTGTCCATTTCACCGCTTTCCCAAACGCTCTTCCCGTCGCTTTGGCTGGAGTTGAATTGCTCGAAGTATCCGAGGAACGGTCCGCAATGACAGGCTCCGAGATTTCGGGAGACTGTTGGAATGTCTTATAAGCTGTTTCCGGTAGGCTCACGCTTAGGGCACTGATGAGCATCGGCAACGTACATATCGCGAGAAGGGCAACGGCTGTGAGCATCTCTGTCGCAATGTCGAATTTGGAGACCGGCTTGAAAAGCGATGTGCCCACAGCCAGATAAAGACCAAGAGTGATAGCTAGGATCGCGACAATACTGATCACCAAAGCTTCGGCTAGCGCATGATGGATAACAGCAAGTCGCTTCCGGTTTCGCCAGATTAGATATGCAGTAGAAACGGCCCCCAGGAGCCCAACACCCGCTGCAAGCCTGCGGTGGAACGAGAAGAACATGATGCCCCCTATTGGATACACAATTTACTGCTTGCGTTTCTCCTTGTTCCCCGTCCCCGGGGCAATCCCCATCAGCTTCGAGATGATCGTCAGCATGACTTCGTCTGCGCCGCCACCGATCGACCCCAACCGACCATCGCGATAGGCCCGTGACACGCGCGTCTCGTTCATGAACCCCATGCCGCCCCAGTATTGCAGGCAGCTGTCGGCGACCTCGCGACTGAGCCGCCCGGACTTCAGCTTCACCATTGACGCGAGCTTGGTCACGTCCTGGCCGCGCAGATACAAATCGCACGTGCGATAGACCAGCGACCGCAGCATCTCGATTTCGGTCGCCAGTTCCGCCAGCTTGAAGTGCACCACCTGATTGTCGAGGATCGGCTTGCCGAACGCGACGCGTGTCCGTGTGTAGTCAATCGTTTCCTCGATCAGACGCTCGAGCCCAATGAGCCCGCGCGCGCCCGCCCATAGTCTCTCCTCTTGGAATTGCAGCATCTGATAGGTGAAGCCCTTGCCTTCCTCGCCGATGATGTAGCGCTGCGGTACGCGCACGTCATCGAAGTGGATCTGCGCCGTGTCAGACGAGTGCATGCCCATCTTGTCGAGTGTGCGCGCAACCTGCACGCCCTTGGTTTTCATGGGAATGCAGATCAGCGACTTGTTGCGGTGCGGTTCGCCATCCGACGTGTTTGCCAGCAGACACATCCAGTCGGCTTGCGTGCCGTTGGTCGTCCACATCTTGCCGCCGTTGATGACATAGTCACCGCCATCCTTGCGCGCGGTCGTCTTCACGCTGGCCACGTCTGATCCCGCGCCGACTTCCGAGACGCCGAGGCACGCCACAAAGTCACCAGCAATCGACGGTGCCAGGAATTCCTTGCACACATGATCTGAGCCGAACCGGGCCAGCGCCGGTGTCGCCATGTCCGTCTGCACGCCGATCGCCATCGGCACGCCACCGCAGTTGATGTGGCCCAGTTCCTCGGCCATCACCATCGAGTAGGAATAATCAAGCCCCGCGCCGCCCCACTTCTCCGGCTTCGTGAGCCCAAGAAACCCCATTTTGCCCATTTTCTTGAACAACTCGTGCGCGGGGAAAATGCCCTTCTTCTCCCATGCATCCACATGCGGGTTTACTTCGGCCGCGATGAATTTCTGCAAGCTGGTCCGCAGTTGGTCGTGTTCAGGTGTGAATTGCATGAGTTCCTCAAAGGTCTTCGGTAATTGCAACGGGAGGGTTGTGGTTCAAGCCAGATGGGTGCCGTCGTAGACGGCTTTCAGACGCGCCTTGAAACCGATCGACGAAAGGTCGAGCGCGCCTCGTGCACCAAGTTTTGTTGTCGTCTCGGGCCATGAGCCGTCCGGCTGTCTAAGCAGGTGCTCCACGGCGATCCGTGTCGAATGAACGATCAGGATTTCCTTCAGGCCTGGAATCGTCGTGTAGGCCCAGACGTTCTTCCAGGTGTCGGAGATGTTGGTGGGTGACAAGATCTCGATCAGCAGGAGTGGATCGGGCATGGCGACCTGTTTCGGCTTGTCCGGGATGCAGGTCACGCCGATGTCAGGAACGCGAAGATTGACATCCGAGCGAATCCGCACTTCGACCGCCGGCTCGACCAATGCCCGGCACTTCGACCGGCTCGCCTTCAAGTGGTTTCCGATCAATCGGTAAAGTTCACCCTGGATGGTTCCATGTGTCGTGCTGGCTGGCGACATGGTCCGAACTTCGCCGTCGATGAGTTGGTAACGGCCGCCGATGCCGTCACCGGCCCAGGCCTGGAACTGCTTGGCTGTCATCTGTTCGGGCGGTTTACGCTGCGCTGTACCCATCGTGTCCTCTACTAGCAAACTTGCTGAAAGTTAGCACTTTCAGACTGCCCTTAGAACCGCCCCACACCAAATGTCGTGTACTTGAGCGGTCTGATCGCCGCCTCGCGGCAGATCGACAGGCACATCGCCAGCACACGCCGGCTGTCACGTGGATCAATGATGCCATCGTCCCACAACCGCGCGGTGGCGAACAGCGCTGCGCTCTCGCCATCCATGCGCTTGACGATGCCAGCTTCCATCTTATCCAGCATCGCGCGATCAACGGGCTTGCCCTCGCGCTTCGACTTCTCTTCGGTCACAATCGACATCACCTTGGCCGCTTGCGCGCCGCCCATCACAGCGACCCGATTGTTGGGCCAGGCGAAGATAAAGCGCGGATCGAACGAGCGGCCGCACATGCCATAGTTCCCAGCGCCGAACGACGCGCCAATGTGCAGTGTCAATTGCGGAACCGTGGCGTTCGATACCGCCTGAATCATCTTCGAGCCGTGCTTGATGATGCCGGCCTGCTCGGCCTCGCGACCCACCATGTAGCCGGTCGTATTCTGCAGGTAGAGGATCGGAATGTCGGCCTGACAGCAGAGCTGGATGAACTGCGCGGCCTTCGTCGCACCATCCGAATCAATGGGCCCGTTGTTTCCGATGATCCCGAGCTGATGACCTTCGATGCTCGCGTGGCCACACACCGTGTGCACGCCATAGAGTTCCTTGAAATCCAGGAAGTCGCTGTCATCGACCAGCCGCGCGATCACCTCGCGCAC
>JANNEU010000009.1:0-4692 GCA_031379035.1 Hyphomicrobiaceae bacterium
CTTATCCAGCAGTTGAGGAGCAGCCAAAATGCAGTCCGCAGTCATTCAGAACGAGAAGCACGACTTTCGGGATCGCGATGCACGCGGCAAAGCGGAACTGCGATGGCTGTCGAGCCGCCACAGCTTCTCTTTCGGGGATTATCACGACCCAAAGCACATGGGTTTCCGCTCACTGCGTGTCATCAACGAGGATCGCGTCATTCCGGGCGCGGGGTTTCAGACCCACAGCCATTTCGACATGGAAATTATCTTCTATGTTCTGAAAGGCGCGCTTGAGCACAAGGACAGTCTGGGGACCGGCGCGGTTATCCGGCCCGGCGAAATCCAACGCATGTCCGCTGGCACAGGCGTCTCGCACAGCGAGTTTAACGCATCGAAAACCGAACCCGTCCATTTCCTACAAATCTGGATCTTGCCAGACCGGAAGGGCATCGCCCCAAGCTATGAGCAGATCGAGATGCCCGCCGCGCAACAAGGCGAGAGCAGGCTTGATGTCATCGGATCGTTCGACGGGAAAAATGGCGGCGTTACCATCCACCAGAATGTGCAGCTCTATAGGGCAGTAATTGCCGAGGGTGGAGGCCTCGCTGTTCCCATCGGTGCCGGACGCCATGCTTGGGTACAAATTGCCCAGGGTATTGCCGAGCTCGACGGGCGGGAAATGCGCGAAGGCGACGGTCTGGCGATCGATGAAGCCGGGCTACTCAATTTGGCCTCGACCGCTGGTGCAGAAGTCCTGATTTTCGATCTCGCCTGATTGTCTCGCAGCACCAGCGGCGGCATCTGGATCGATTCACAGGGCAATGCGCACATTTAAGGTCTGATTGCCAACTCCTCCGAGAACGGACCGTCACCTTTATATTGCATGCTTCATATTGCATGCTTAGCAAGTTCGCGACGCAGCGCGGCGTTTTCTGCCTCAAGCGATTTCAGGGATGAGTGAAGCGGTTCCAACTCGACCTCTGTAAAGCGCGGCGTGATGTATTGCGGGCAGTTCCAATCAAAGGCCTCGATTGCGATGATCGTGCCGCGCCCTGTCGTTTCGCGTTCCGTGCCTGCCGCTCCTTCTGCCAAACGCAGATCGGTCAACGGATCGACTAGGCCCGCGTGACCCAGGATTTTGAGGCGTCGGCGGTTTGGATAGTCCATCAGAAAAAGCGACACCCGATCATCACCTGCGATATTGCCAAAGCTGATGAACTGGCGGTTCCCGGGATAATCGACGAAGCCGAGTGTTCGCGCGTCGAGAACCTTCAGAAAACCCGGCGCGCCGCCACGATGCTGTACATAGGGCCATCCCTTTTCCGACACTGTTGCGATATAAAAACTGTCGCGCTGTGCGATAAACTCAGCCTCGCCCTGAGTGAGCTGGTCTTTAGCCGGAAAACCAAGTGCTTCGAACCGGGCATAAGATGCGCGCGACCCATCGGCCTCTTGCAATTGCTTCACATCGGGGGTGAACATCAATTCCGAAAAGCGATGTGTCATGGCCTGTCTCCGAACCTATACTGCGCCACCTCACGCGGCCTCGTCGCACAATTTCTCGATTATTTGGGCATGAAGCCCCTCGGCGACTCCAGTTAGCAATTCCCCCACGGCAAGCGATGTGGTTACATCAGCGCCGCGTTCAATCAGCAGATGCACCGGGCATCGCTCAGCGATATGGATCAGCCGGTCGCGCTGTTCAGCAGAGACATCCCCCAAATCAAGAACGCGTTCAAATCTGTCGCACGTTTTGGGCGAGCCTTTGTGGTGAGTAACACCAACCCCGAACGGGCCGACGTTCCACTCCTTACGCTCGGCATAGAGCCGCATCGTTATTGCAGTGCATGCGCCAAGTGCTGCGCACATGAGATCGAACGGACTAGGGCCGGATGACAACCCGCCGAATGCAATGGGCTCATCCGCGAAAAACTCTTGCTCGCCAGTCTGGACGCGAACCTGAAAACGACCCACACCGGTCTCGCGCACCAGAACTGCGTCTTTAGAATTCAGCATGGCCGTTCCTTTCAAACCCGAGCCAAGCCGCCATCGACAAGCAGCTCGATGCCAGGCGTTCCGCCGGTGATAAGTGCAACTTTTACGTTTAGTGCGCCAAGCATGACAGTTTGCGCGCCCTGCTTGTCTATTTGGCTGCGCGCTCGATCATCTTGGCGACAACATCCGGGTGCGAGATCATGACCACATGCGACGCGCCCGGAACCTCGACAGCCTCACGCCCGTCCGCACGCTGCGCCATGAACTTGTGCAGCGAAGCGGGTATGTTCCGGTCAAGCGAACCCCAGACGAACCAGGAGGGTAGCGTCCGCCACGCCATCGCAGTCGCCGGTTCGCCCAACGCCGATTGGGTAACCGGCCGTTGTGCCGCAGCCATCTGGATCGCATCTTTTTCGGGCACATCCGCCGCAAATTGCTTCCAGTATTTCGCCTGTAATATGTAGAGATCGGAATTTCCGTCGGTCAGCGAGACCGGCGGGGCAAGCGTGGCACCCAATGTGCCGGTTGGGAACTTTGCGCCAAGGCTTGCTGCGCTCTCCCCCGTTTCGGGTGCAAACCCGGCGACGAAAACGAGCGCTTTGACGTTGGACCTTCCTGCCGCTGCGACGGAGATCACGCTACCGCCATAGGAATGGCCAACCAGTATCACCGGACCGGAAATGCTAGAAACAAGGCTGCTCACATAGTCGGCATCGCCTTTGAGACTGCGAAGCGGGACGGCCGCCGCCACGACGGGGAAGCCGTCGCTGGTCAACTTCGACACCACTCCGTTCCAGCTTGAGGAATCGGCAAAGGCTCCGTGGACCAGCACGACCGTCGGTTTGCTCTCGTCTGGCTTCGGCGTTTGCGCCTCTGCTGGTCCTGAGAGCGCGCAAGCAAAAGCAAGGGCTGCAATATGAACTTTCATGGCTAGTATCCTTTTCTTAGCGTTTAACAGTGGTGATCGATTATGCGGACAAAGCGCGTTCCATTGTCCGGGCAGCCGGGACGGTTTCCGCCCGAATGAACGACAATATATCCTGATTGATGATGTCCGGGTGCGTGGTCGGCATGCCATGCGGAAGCCCCTTGTAGGTCTTCAGCGTGCCTGCACTCAGCAGCTTCACCGCCAGTGGCGCAGAGACCGCATAGGGAACGATCTGGTCATCATCGCTGTGCAGCAACAGCACGGGAACGCGGATTGCCTTCAAGTCTTCGGTTAAGTCGGTCTCCGAAAAGACCTCGATGCAGTCATAATGGGCCTTGATGCCGCCCATCATGCCTTGCCGCCACCAGTTGCGGATCGTTGCTTCGTCCGCAACGGCCCCCGGGCGATTGTAGCCGTAAAATGGACCAGCCGCGATTTCCAAATATGTGTGCGAGCGATTTGCGGCAACCGACGCCCGGTAGCCATCGAACACCGCCTTAGGCAGTCCATCCGGGTTGCTGTCTTTCTTGATCATCACAGGCGTGATCGCGCTGATCAGAACGGCTTTTGATACGCGACCTGGCTCGGCCCTGGCGACATAGCTCGCAACTTCCCCGCCACCGGTTGAATGACCGACATGGATGGCGTCGCGGAGATCGAGCGCTCGCGCCAGCTCAATCACGTCAGCGGCATAGGTATCCATATCATTGCCAGTGTCGCTGTGGCTCGAACGGCCATGCCCGCGGCGATCATGGGCAATCACCCGAAAACCTTGGCCCAAGAAGAACATCATTTGGCTGTCCCACTCGTCCGTGCTGAGCGGCCATCCATGATGAAATACGATGGCGTGAGCATCCTTCGGACCCCAATCCTTAAAAAAGATGCGGGTGCCGTCGCTGGTGGTGATCGTTTCCATAATTATTCTCCTGAAACTGGTGCCGCGACGTTAGCTCAACCGACCGTGCGGCGCGGCTTGGTCGGCATGGAAAAGGTTCATTTGGCAGACATGGAGTTTTGCGGCTGCGGGATGATGAGCCTGACCTCGTGACGATCGACAACTTTGTGAGTTGGACCAGCGAGCTCGATCAGCACTTTGTGCGGACCAGGAAGCAGGCCAACCACGATGATCGTCTCGCCACTTGCATCGACAAAGTGCCAGGGGGCGTCGTCGACTGTAATGTGCACGTGGCCGACGCGCGGCGACACTTGCAAAGCGCCGCTCCCGAACACCGGTGCAATGCGCATATTTTCGGCACGGTATTGGATGTAGACACGCCCTTCTGCAAGCGGGCCAGCGAGCGGTTCGTCGACGACTAGTCGAGGCGGAGCCTCGTTTTGTAACTCGATTAGCGGTGTTGATCCGCGAATTTCCTTTGCCGACTGGGCAGATACGGGCGCAGCAATGGCTGTGGCGATCATAGACCAGATTCCTGTCCTGAGAATGATTGCTGCGGCCCGCATCACACGCCCCGGCAGACAAGGGTTGTGGAGAGCGACCCTTCGATGATTGACTTGCCCCTGATAGCAGCGACTGCGCCCGCTGCATTGAACGCAATCAGACCGCCTGCGACCGACAGCCAGAACCGGCGTGGTTCAACATGCACACGAAACTTGCCGACCGTATTGGCAACGGAACGCATTGCGATCTGCGGGGAATCGAGTGAAATCACGATGCAGAATCCTTCGGCTTGATGCGTCTGAATTGATACTTCCGAGGATAAGCTAGTGGCTGAACGCCGCCATTCTACTTACGGGTCAAACGATAAGACCTTGGTATGAGGGTGCTG
>JANNEU010000044.1:0-14319 GCA_031379035.1 Hyphomicrobiaceae bacterium
TCTGGCTTTCGAAACGATCGAGCAAATTCTGCCGGAGCTGGACGAAAAGCTCGCCTACAAGGAAGCGAAGAAGCGGTACATCAAGGCAGTCAACAAGGGCTTGTTGAAGGTGATGTCCAAGATGGGCATTTCAACCTATCAAAGCTATTGCGGCGCGCAGATCTTTGATGCGGTCGGTCTCAAGAGCTCGTTTGTGAAGCGCTATTTCACGGGCACCGCGACGCAGATCGAAGGCGTCGGCCTGCAACAGATCGCACGTGAGACGGTGGAGCGTCATCGGCAGGCCTTCGGCAACGTGCCGCACCTGGATACACAACTCGAAGTCGGCGGCGAGTATGCACAGCGCGTGCGCGGCGAAGCGCATATGTGGCGCGCGCAGACGGTTTCCGATCTGCAACACGCGGTCCGCGGCACAGACGTGAAGGATGCCATGGCTGGTAAAGTGCCGTCAAAGTGGCGGGACTATGCCAAGGGCGTCAACGATCAGAACGAGCAACTCATGACCTTGCGCGGGCTGTTCCGCATCAAGGGTGCAGAAGAAATGGGCCGCAAACCGATTCCGATTGAGCAAGTGGAATCGGCGATTTCAATCGTTAAGCGGTTCGCGACCGGTGCAATGAGCTATGGTTCCATCAGCCGCGAAGCCCACACAACCTTGGCGATTGCCATGAACCGCATCGGCGGCAAGTCGAACACCGGCGAAGGCGGCGAAGAGAGCGATCGCTACAAGCTGCAGGCCAACGGCGACAACATGCGCTCGGCGATCAAGCAGGTGGCATCCGGCCGCTTTGGCGTGACCACGGAGTATCTCGTCAACTCCGATATGATGCAGATCAAGATGGCGCAGGGTGCCAAGCCCGGCGAAGGTGGCCAGTTGCCCGGCCACAAGGTGGATCTCACCATTGCAAAAGTGCGGCATTCGACGCCGGGGGTGGGCCTCATCTCGCCACCACCGCATCACGACATTTATTCGATTGAAGACTTGGCGCAGCTGATCTTCGATCTGAAGAACGTCAATCCGAAAGCTGATGTGTCGGTCAAGCTGGTGTCCGAAGTGGGCGTTGGCACGGTGGCTGCTGGTGTTGCGAAGGCGCGCGCGGATCACGTGACCATCTCGGGCTTTGAAGGCGGCACGGGCGCGTCGCCCCTGACGTCGATCAAGCATGCGGGTTCGCCCTGGGAAATCGGGTTGGCCGAAACGCATCAGACGCTGGTAATGAACCGGTTGCGTTCACGCATTGCCGTGCAGGTCGATGGCGGCGTGCGCACAGGGCGCGACGTTGTGATTGGAGCGTTGCTGGGGGCCGACGAGTTCGGCTTTGCCACCGCGCCGCTGATCGCCGCCGGGTGCATCATGATGCGCAAGTGCCATCTCAACACCTGTCCCGTCGGCGTCGCAACGCAGGACCCTGCGCTGCGCAAGAAGTTCCAGGGCCAGCCTGAGCACGTCATCAACTTCTTCTTCTTCATCGCAGAGGAGGTGCGCGAGCTGATGGCGGAGCTGGGGTACGCGAAGTTCGGCGACATGGTAGGCCAATCGCAAATTCTCGACACCAACACTGCCATCGGTCACTGGAAGACGCGCGGGTTAGACTTCTCAGGGCTCTTCGAGCGGCCGGACGTGCCGGCCTCCGTTGGCATTAGCCACTCGGAACGGCAGAACCACGGGCTTGAGAAAGTCCTCGATCAGGAGCTGATCAAGCAGGCCAAGGTGGCGCTTGAGAAGAAGACGCCTGTAAAGATCACACATGCCATCTCCAACCGTGATCGCGCGGCGGGTGCCATGCTGTCCGGCGAAGTGGCGCGCCGTTACGGGCATGCTGGCCTTGCCGAAGATACAATCCACGTGACGCTCAACGGCATCGCGGGACAATCGTTTGGTGCGTGGGTGGCGGCTGGTGTGACGCTCGATCTCGTCGGCTAAGCCAACGACTACGTCGGCAAGGGCTTGTCGGGCGGTAAAATCATCGTGCGACCTGATCCGAAGAGCGGCATCGTGCCGGAAGAGAGCATGATCGTCGGCAACACTGTGCTTTATGGCGCAATCAACGGCGAGGCGTATTTTCGTGGTGTGGCGGGTGAGCGGTTCGCCGTACGTAACTCGGGGGCGGTGTGCGTCGTCGAAGGCACGGGAGATCACGGCTGCGAGTACATGACCGGCGGTGTCGTCGTCGTGCTCGGGCAGACAGGCCGCAACTTCGCGGCCGGGATGTCAGGCGGCATCGCCTACGTGCTCGATGAAGCCGGTGACTTTGAAGCGAAGTGCAACCTTGCCATGGTCGAGCTGGAGCCGGTGGCAGCCGAAGAAGAAGTCATGCGCCGGCTTTCGAACCAGAGTGGTGATCTGGAAAGCCACGGCATGGTCGACGTCATGCAGAACATGACCGGGCAAGATGCCGAGCGCTTGCACGCATTGATCACGCGCCATGCCCACTACACCAACTCGTCCAAGGCCAAGACCATTTTGGCCGACTGGCAGAACTGGCAGAAGAAGTTCCGCAAAGTGATGCCTGTCGAATACCGCCGCGCCCTTGCTGAGATGAGCAAGCACCAGGACGCGGATGCAACGGGCGTTGAGAAACTCGATATTGGCGTACGCAAGCAGAAGCCCAAGGTGAAGGCTGCGGAGTGAGGGTGCAAGGTTGGGTCAAGGCGCTAGCCGTGGCCCGACATTCATCGAGTGGGCAAGTGTGGTACAGACGCACCCGATAATCTGACTGAGGAGCTTCAACATGGCTCATGATCGTATCGTCTGGGACCCGAAGATCATGTCGGGCAAGCCGGTGATCAAGGGAACGCGCATTCCGGTTGAAACGATCCTTCGCTGGCTGGGCAAAGGCGAGAGTGTGGAAGCGCTGGTGGACGAATATCCAACGCTCACGCGCGAAGACATTCAGGCCGCGCAGACCTTTGCTGCTGACCTGATCGCGAATGATCGCCTCGTGACCGCGGCAGAGTGAATATGCTGCTGCTCGTCGACGAATGTTTTCCGAAGAGTGTTGTCCGTGGGCTGCAGCAGCGCGGCCACGATGTGACGTGGGCGAGCTTGGTCTGCCGCTCGGCAGTTGACGAACTGGTGTTGGCACGAGCCACAGCTGAGGGTCGCGTGGTGATTACAGAGGATCGCGATTTTGGAACCTTGGTTGTTCGTGACGGCATGCCGGCGACCGGCATCGTTGTTGTGCACGCTTCCGAATTTGGTGGCGGAATCAAGGACGCCGCGGAGGACATCTGCGATCAAATTGACCGGCTCGGCGGTACACTTGTCGGGTCGCTCACGACGATCTCTCCCGGCCGCGTTCGCCAACCCCTATTGGAGCCGCGTCCATGAAAATCCACGGTGACATAGGGTCGGGCAACTGCCTAAAGGTGAAGTATACGGCGGACTATCTGCGTCTGCCGTACACTTGGGTGCCCGTCGACATCATGAAGGGTGAGGCGCAGTCAGATGCGTTTCGCGCGATGAACCCGGCTGGCCAGACGCCGGTTCTGGAAACGGCTGACGGCAAATATCTCGCGCAGTCGAACGCGATCATCCGATATCTCGCGCGTGGCTCGTCACTGCTGCCGGATGATGCGTGGACGCAAGCCAAGATCGACGAGTGGCTGTTCTGGGAGCAATACAGACACGAGCCCTATGTGGCCGTCAGCCGGTTTCATATGGTCTACAAAAAGCTGCCGAAGGAAACGCGCGATCCCGTGCGGGTGGAACGCGGCGAGAAGGCGCTGGATTTAATGGAACAGCAGCTGGCGGGAAAAACCTTCCTCGTCGGCAACTCTCTCACCATCGCCGACATAGCGCTGCTCGCGTACACGCGGCTGGCGCCTGAGGGCGGGTTTGATCTCGGCTGCCGGCCGAATGTGCGCGGGTGGATTGGAGGGTGTGAAGAGAAATTGGAGCTAATCAAATAAGCGTCTCCGCCCCACCGATGTGATCCTCGGGCTTGTCTCGAGGACCCATCGAGCGACAAGTGCGATGCGCGGTGGAAGCGGATGCTTATTCAATGCAGACGTCAGAGTAAGTTGTTGGCTGGGTCCTCGGGACAAGCCCGAGGATGACAAGGACGGACGACCATGGGCAAGATCACTGGATTTATGGAAATTGAGCGGGTGGAGCGGGCGTATGAGCCGGTCGCCAAGCGGACGAAAGACTGGAAAGAATTCGTCGTCCCGCTGGGCGACGCGGCTGTCCAAAAACAGGCCGCGCGTTGCATGGATTGCGGCATTCCCTATTGCCACAGCGGGGTCACAGGCGGCTGCCCGGTCAACAACCAGATCCCCGACTGGAACGATCTGGTCTATCGCGGAAACTGGAAAGAGGCGTTGACCAACCTACATTCGACCAACAATTTCCCCGAGGTAACGGGCCGCATCTGTCCGGCACCTTGTGAAGCGTCATGCACCTTGAACCTCGATGACAACCCGGTGGCGATCAAAACGATCGAGGCGGCGATTGTCGATAAGGGCTGGGACGAAGGTTGGATCGTGCCCCAGCCTGCGAAGATGAAGACCGGCAAAAAGGTTGCGATTGTCGGCTCAGGTCCGGCGGGGATGGCGGCCGCGCAGCAGCTGGCGCGGGCGGGCCACGCTGTCAGCGTGTATGAAAAGAACGCGCGGCCGGGCGGGCTGATGGTCTACGGCATTCCCGACTTCAAGATGGAAAAAAACATCATCGAGCGCCGCGTCAAACAGATGGAAGCGGAAGGCGTGACGTTCGTGTGTAACGCTCACGTCGGCGTGACGCACAAGATCGAAGACCTCGAAGCCAAGTACGATGCTGTGCTGCTGGCCGGCGGTGCGGAGAAGCCGCGCGATCTGCCCGTGCCGGGACGCGATCTGCGCGGCATCCACTATGCTATGCACTTTCTGCCGCAACAGAACCGGCGGGTCGCGAAGGAGGCGCTCGGCCTCGGCACGGATGAGCTCGCCGAAGGCAAGCATGTCGTCGTCATCGGCGGCGGTGATACGGGGTCTGACTGTATTGGCACGTCGATCCGGCAGGGTGCTAAGAGCGTCACACAGCTGGAGATCATGGCAGCGCCGCCCGAAAAGGAGAACAAGCCACTGTCGTGGCCACACTGGCCGCTGAAGATGCGCACGTCGTCGTCGCAGGCAGAGGGCGCGGCGCGGGAATTCGCGGTCACGACCAAGCGCTTCGAGGGCAAGAACGGCAAGGTGACGAAGCTCGTCTGCGCGCGGGTGGATGACAAATTTAAAGAAATCCCCGGCAGCGAGTTCGCGCTGCCGGCCGACATGGTGCTGCTGGCAATGGGCTTCGTGGCCCCCGTCACCAATGATGTGATCACGCAACTTGGTCTCGAACTGGATGGCCGCGGTAGCGTCAAAGCCGACGACCGCGCCTATGCCACGTCGCGCGCCAAAGTCTTCACCGCCGGTGATATGCGGCGCGGGCAGTCGCTGGTCGTGTGGGCCATCCGGGAGGGCCGCCAGGCAGCGCACGCCATCGATGCGGCGTTGGCGGCGAACGAGCGCAGTGATCTGCCGCGGTGAGTCGGCGTCGAACGGCCATCATGGCCCGTGCGAGGTGACATTTTCGCCATGCCTGCATGGCCGTGATGCCACAGGCGCGGGGGTGACTCTGTAGGTGCAAGCGTGTTCTGAACGATGTTCGAGCCCTGAATACGGCTGATTCAGTCGCATCTTATCGGTGAGTTGTGCACGGTGACGGTGCTCTTCGTTCAAGGATGTCGTGCACGTTGAGGGCTATCGAACGCGGCAGGCCGGGCGTATAAGCCGCGCCGCACCGGTCGCCTGTCGTGGTGTGCTGGTAGAACAAAAAGAGCGAGGTGCCAGTCTATGGCACAGTCCTACGCGCCTGCAAATATTCAAGCCGATCCTAAAGACACGCACGGAAAGGGCAATATCGGTGCCCTGGTCGTTGGCTGTATCGGCGTGGTGTATGGCGATATCGGGACTAGTCCGCTGTATGCGATCAAGGAAGCCGCCCACGCTGCCAAGGAGCGAGGCGAAGTCGGCCCCGAAACCATTATCGGCCTGTTGTCGTTGATGGTGTGGTGCCTGATCCTTATCGTCAGCGTCAAATACGTCACCATTCTGCTGCGCGCCGACAACAAGGGCGAGGGCGGCACGTTCGCGCTCATGGCGCTTGGCCAGTCGGTGGCCAAGCGGTCGACGAAACTGCTGGTCGTGCTCGGCGTGGCCGGCACCTCTTTCTTTTACGGCGATGCGGTGATCACGCCGGCCATGTCGATCCTGTCGGCGGTCGAAGGTCTGAAGCTCGTGACACCGGCATCCGAGCGCTGGGTGGTGCCGATCGCCGTTGTCATCATTTGTTTCCTGTTCGCCTTCCAGCGCCATGGCACCGACCGTGTTTCCAAGTACTTCGGACCGGTCATGGTCGTCTGGTTCGCCGTCCTGTTGATTGGCGGGCTGATGCACATTGGCGACGATTTGCGGGTGTTGAACGCCTTCAATCCGATCAACGGTCTGCGCTACGTGTTCGCGCATGGCCTCGAAGGCCTGGTCGTGATGGGACTGGTGTTCCTGGCCGTCACCGGCGCGGAAGCACTCTATGCCGATCTCGGTCATTTCGGCCGGCGGCCGATCCAGCTGGCGTGGTTCTGGCTGGTGTTTCCGGCGCTGCTCGCCAACTACTTCGGGCAGGCGGCGTTGATCCTGGCGGATCCCACCACCATCGATAATCCGTTCTTCAAGCTGTATCCGGCTTGGGCGCTGGTGCCGATGGTGATCCTGGCGACGATTGCGGCCGTTGTTGCGAGCCAGGCTGTGATCACCGGCGCCTACTCTATAACACGGCAAGCGGTCTCGCTCGGCTTCCTGCCGCGCATGGAGATTCGCCACACCTCCGCAACGGTCGCCGGCCAAATCTACATGCCGGGTGTCAACCGGATGCTCTGGGCGGGCGTTCTGCTGGTGACCGTCTGGTTTGGCAGTTCTTCGAAGCTGGCAGGTGCCTACGGCGTGTCGGTCACCGCCTCGATGGTCATCGACAGCTTGATGGCGTTTTTTGTGATTTGGCGCTGCTGGGGTTGGCCGCTGTGGAAGTCTGTGGCTCTCATGCTACCGTTGTTGATCATTGAGGAGGCATTCTTCGCGGCGACCATGCTCAAGGTGTTCGATGGTGGCTGGCTGCCGTTGCTGCTAGCGCTGTGCGTCTGCCTGACGATGTGGACTTGGGTGCGCGGGACCAGGGCGCTGCGCAAGGCTACGCGCAATTCAGAGGCCGATCTCGCCTGGCTGATCCGCAAACTTGAAGCCAAACCGCCGCATAAAGTGCCGGGGACGGCGGTGTTTTTGACCAGCGATCCAACGCACGCGCCAACATCGCTGTTGCACAATCTCAAACACAACCGCGTCCTGCACGAACGCAATATCATCATGAACATCCGGACCGAGGATACACCGCGCGTGGCCCGGCATGAGCGCATCGCCGTTGAGCGGATTTCTGACGGCTTCTTTAAGGTCGTGGCGCGCTATGGCTTCATGGAGACGCCAAGTGTGCCCAAAATCCTGGAGCACTGCCGCCGCAAGGACCTGAATATAGAAATCAATCAGACGTCGTTTTTCCTGTCGCGGCGATCTTTAAAATCGACTGACAAATCGGAGATGCCAGCCCTGCAGGAGCGCTTCTTCATCGGTCTCGCGGGGACGGCCGCAGACGCCACCGAGTACTTCCGCATCCCCACCGACAGGGTGGTGGAGGTCGGTACACAAGTCCTGATCTGAGGGCTGCTATCTCGTGCGCCGCATCCAGTGTGCCATGATTTCCATGGCCACCACGGCCAGGACCGACGCGGCCGCGAGGACAATGATGCCAGTGGCTGGCCCGGTGCCGTCTGTGAGCCATGCGAACGCCATAGGGGCGATAGCGTTCATCAGCAGTATCGGCGTCGCCAGCTTGCCAAGCACTTCACCATAGCCCTTGGGGCCAAAGAGGGCGAGCGGGAACGCACCGCGTACAATGGTTGTCAGCCCGTTGGCAGCACCGAACAGCACCACAAAGACTGCGGCGGTGACGAAGCCCGCGCCGCCGGCCAGCAGCACGGCGAAAGATATCGGCAAAAGCGCGAAGGTGAACCGCGCCAGAGTGACGGCTTGAAGGGATTTGCCAAAGATCAGCTCGATGAGCCGCGCGCCCGTCTGGGCAACGCCCTTCACTGAAGCCAGGAGCACTGCGTACCGCGGATCGAGACCGGTCGCGGCGAGGATTGGCACTAAGTGCACGGCCATAGCACCCATGACGATCGCGCTTGCCGACATGACAAGGGAGAACAGCAGCATGGCCCACGTGCGGCGCGTGCCTTCGAGAGGCGCTGTCACAAAGGCGTTCGCGGGTTGCTGAGCGAGTGGCGCGGACACGTCGTCAGTCGCAGCATCCGCCGTGTCCGGCCGGGCCAACCCAAACCAGTGAAGTGGCGCGCAGACTGCCAGATTAAGGACCGCGAAAATCAGCAAGGTCGCGCGCCAGCCGTAAAGATACTCCAGTGCCGCGCCGACTGGCCAAAGGATTGTGGAGGCGAGCCCGCCCGGCAGCGTCAGCAGTGAAATAGCGCGCCGGCCGCGGGCGGGTGCTATCTGCACCAGTGCTGCGAACCCGGCGTCGTAAAGCGACAGGCGCATGGCAAAGCCGACAAAGCCCCAGGCCGCGAGATAAGCCCAAACCGACGTTGTCTGCGCGACAAGGGCCAGACTGAGCGCCGTAAGAAGAGATCCAAGGGTCATCACGGCGCGGCCACCATAGCGGTCGAGCCAGCGGCCGGCGGATATGGAGACGATGGCGGACACCAGCAAGGCGGCCGTTAGTCCGCCATAGACCCGCGCGGGGCTCCAGCCAGTGTCATTGATGATCGGCTTTCCCAGGACGCCCAACGCGTACAGCGTGGTGCCCCAGGCGATTATCTGCGTCACGCCCAGCGCGGCAATGGCCCGGTTCAGCGGATCTCTGAGGCCCGCCCGGTTCGCCTTGTGTGCAATCGCCACCTGTTCTGCCCACCCCTGCTGCCGGCTGTGCGGCCGATTAACCCTCTGCACGTGTTCGCAATCGTAGCCGCATCGGAGCGCGAATGCGAATTGCCGTTTGCGTTTTCCAGGGGTAGGACGCGTGCATGAGCTCTGACCGCCCCGATCAGCCGCCCGGCCCAGCCGGCCCCAAGAAACCCTATGGCAAGCCCCAAGGGGGTAACCGTTTCGGCAAGCCACGCAGCGGCAAGCCCCCCTACGCCAAGCAATACGGCGGCAAGCAGCACTACGGTGGGCCACCAAAGGATCGGCCAGCGGGCCCACCGCATCCCGCCGCGCTCGTTCACAATGACGAGGGCAAAACACTATTGTTTGGCGTGCACGCAGTGGAAGCGGCGCTTGCCAATCCCAAGCGCATTGTCCGCAAGCTGTTCCTGACTGAGAATGCGGAGAACCGCCTGCTGCCGCTGACCGAGGGGCGCGGTTTCGAGATCGAACGCGTCACGCCGCGCGATCTTGACCGGCGTCTCGGCAACGACACGGTGCATCAAGGTATCCTACTGGAAACCGAGCCGCTCGAAGAGCTGCCAATGAACGCCCTCGCGCGCAATGCTCGTGGCCGGCCGTTGATCGTGCTGGACCAAGTGACTGACCCCCACAATGTCGGCGCGGTATTGCGCTCAGCCGCCGTATTTGGTGCAGCAGGCGTGGTGATGACGCGACGCAATTCGCCGCCGCTCGGGGGCGTGCTGGCCAAGTCAGCGTCGGGCGCGCTGGAGCATGTGCCGGTGGCATGCGTGCAAAACCTGGCCCGTAGCCTGGAAGACTTGAAGGCCGCGGGCGCGACACTGATCGGCCTCGATGGTGAGGGTGAGCAGCTGCTCGACGAGATCACGTGGCCAGAGCAGCCGGTGTTCGTCCTTGGCGCGGAGGGCAAGGGGTTGCGTCAGCTGACACGTGAGACCTGCAACCTGATCTGCCGCATCTCGACCGACGGCGTGATCGGCAGCCTCAATGTGTCTAATGCGGCGGCGGTAGCACTGCATCTCGCGCACGTTGAGCGACGGCGGAAGGCTGCTGCACGGTAGAGGTTACGTCCCACCCGTCACGCGCAACGCCGACGCTGCCGCGAAGGGCGCGAGCACGAGGCTCACCAGCGATAGCGCCGCCAGCATTAACAGCGCTTGCGCTGTCGCGCCGGACGCTGGGTCAATCACCGCGACGCCATAGATCAGTGTCGGCACGTAGAGCGGCAACACCAGCAGCGAAATCAGCAGGCCACCCTTGCGCGCCACCAAAGTCAGCGCGGCACCAATCGCACCGATCGCACTCAGTGCCGGCGCGCCAAGCAACATGGATGCGACCAGTTTGCCATTGGCTTCTGGTGCCAGATTGAGCAGCACGCCAAGCACAGGTGCCGCAAGGATAAGGGGAAGCGCGGTTGTCAGCGCATGCGTGGCGATCTTGACGAGAACCACTAATTCCAAAGGCACCGGCGCGGTCATCAGCACCGCCAGCGAACCATCCTGATAGTCGGCCTCAAACATGCGTGCGAGCGACAGCAGTGCCGACAGCAACAGGGCGATCCACAGCGCGCCGGGCGCAATGCGGGCGAGCAAGGATGCGTCCGGGCCGAGCCCCAACGGCAGCAGGCTCACCACCATCAAGTAAAAGCCGAGCGCCGTGCCAAGCGCACTGGCATCGCGCATCGCCAGCGTCAGCTCGCGCCGGAACAGGGCTGCCACAGTGCCAGTGAGCGTCTGCCTCATGCGCGCGGGCTCGTGAATGTATCGAGATCCAGTTTGTCGAGGCCATCGATACCGAGGTCCAAATGCGTGGCAATCACCGCCAGCCCACCGTCATCGAGATGCGCGCGGATCATATCGGCGACGAGTAAGGATGAGTCGTGGTCCAGAGCAGCCGTTGGCTCGTCCAGCAGCCACAGCGGGCGCGGCGCGACCAGAATGCGCGCTAAGGCAAGCCGCCGCTTGAGCCCGGTGGAGAGAAAGCCAGCCGGGGTGTTGGCGAGCGCCGCCATGCCGAGTTGGTCCAGCGCGTCGAGGGTGGTCAGACCCGTCTCCCCCGCTCCAAGAATATCCCGCCAGTGAACCAAAGTTTCGGTTGCGGTCAGTTCCGGCTTCAGAGCATTCGCGAAAGCGACAAGATGGCAATGCTCTGCAATGGTCTCATCGGGGCCGAGCCCGTCGAACCGCACCGCGCCCGACGCCGGCGGCATCAGGCCGGCCAGTGTCCGCAGCAGCGTGCTCTTGCCCGAGCCGTTATCGCCCGTGACGACCAACGCCCGGCCCTGTCGAACGGTGAAGCTCAACCCCTTGAACAAAACAAGATCGCCATAGCTCTGCCCGAGATCGTCGGCGACCAGCGTCATCGTCTCGGGCATGCGTGGCACTTTCTGCGGGGACGGCGTTGCGGGAGGTGATCGGAAACTCACCACCAGACCCGCGAAAACCTCAGCCGTTTGGCGGCTAGCCTCGGACCGGGCCGCCTACTATAAGGCCCTCACAAGGTGATTTGCCAGGGTCGAGTGCGGGTGCTGTCAGCGCACGCATCCCCAGCGATTGCCTAAGCGTCATTCCCCCGCGTCTCCCGGAGACGCGACCCCAGCCGGAGATTCGCGGTCATGAGCCTCAAGGTCGTTTCCCTCGACAGCTTCAAATGCCGGTCCACCCTGACCGCTGCTGGCAAGACCTACGAGTATTTTTCGCTCCCGCTTGCCGAGGCCAATGGACTGACCGGCATCTCCAAGTTGCCCTACTCGCTGAAGGTACTGCTCGAAAACCTGCTCCGCTTCGAGGATGGCCGCACTGTCAAGAAGGCCGACATTCAAGCGATGGCATCCTGGCTCGTGGACAAGGGCAAAGCCGGTGCCGAAATCGGGTTTCGTCCGGCGCGCGTGCTGATGCAGGATTTTACAGGCGTTCCAGCGGTGGTCGATCTGGCCGCTATGCGCGACGGCATGAACACACTGGGTGGAGACCCAACCAAGATCAATCCACTAGTGCCGGTTGATCTCGTCATCGACCACTCCGTCATCGTCGATGAATTCGGCACGCCCAAAGCCTTGGCGAACAACGTCGAGCTGGAGTACGAGCGCAACGGCGAGCGTTACAACTTTCTCAAGTGGGGCCAGGGCGCGTTTGCGAACTTCCGCGTCGTGCCGCCCGGCACCGGCATCTGCCACCAGGTGAACCTGGAATATCTGTCACAGACCGTCTGGATTTCGGAACAGCCGAACGGCAAATGGCTGGCGTATCCAGACACGCTGGTCGGCACTGACAGCCACACCACGATGGTCAATGGGCTTGCCGTGCTCGGCTGGGGCGTCGGTGGCATTGAGGCGGAAGCTGCCATGCTCGGCCAGCCGCAATCGATGATGATCCCTGAAGTGATCGGCTTCAAGCTGACGGGCAAGCTTAAGGAAGGCATCACCGCGACCGACTTGGTGCTCACCGTCACACAGATGTTGCGCAAGAAGGGCGTCGTGAACAAGTTCGTTGAATTCTTCGGCCCGGGCCTGGATGCCATGACGCTCGCCGACCGCGCCACCATCGGCAACATGGCGCCCGAGTACGGCGCGACCTGCGGCTACTTCCCCATCGACAGCGAAACGCTGGCCTATCTGAAAATGAGTGGCCGCGCTGAAGACCGCATCGCGCTGGTGGCTGAGTACGCCCGCGTGCAGGGCCTGTTCCGTGTCGCCGGTTCGGCTGATCCCGTGTTCACCGACACGCTATCGCTGGCGCTTGAAGACGTGGTTCCGTCGCTGGCTGGGCCGAAGCGCCCCGAAGGCCGCGTGGCGCTCGATGCCATCAAGGCTGGTTTTGCATCCGCGCTGGAAGGCGAATACAAAAAGCCCGGCGCGCTGAGCACGGTCTACAAAGTGGAAGGCCGCGACTTCGATCTGCGCAACGGCGATGTGGTGATTGCCGCCATTACCAGCTGCACGAATACATCCAATCCGTCGGTGCTGATCGCCGCCGGTTTGCTGGCGCGCAATGCCGTTGCCAAGGGACTCAAGTCCAAGCCGTGGGTGAAGACCTCGCTGGCCCCGGGGTCACAAGTCGTCGCCGCCTATCTCGAAAAGGCTGGCCTGCAGAAGGAGCTCGACGCGCTGGGCTTCAACCTGGTTGGCTTCGGCTGCACCACCTGCATCGGCAATTCCGGCCCGCTGCAGCCTGAGATTTCAAAGTCGATCAACGATAATGGCATTATTGCCGCCGCCGTTCTTTCAGGCAACCGCAACTTCGAAGGCCGCGTCAGCCCGGATGTGCAGGCCAACTATCTGGCCTCGCCGCCGCTGGTCGTAGCGTTCGCGTTGGCTGGTACGGTCAATCGCGATTTGTCGACCGAACCGCTCGGCAACGACAGCGATGGCCAGCCGGTGTTCCTCAAGGACATCTGGCCGACCAACAAGGAAGTGCAGGAGTTCATCCAGCAGAACGTGACGCGCGAGATCTTCATGTCGCGCTACGCCGACGTCTTCAAGGGTGACGCGGGCTGGCAGAAGGTGCCGGTCACCAAGAGCCTCACGTATGCGTGGAACTCTGGGTCGACGTACGTGCAAAACCCGCCCTACTTCAAAGGCATCACCAAGACGCCGGTGCCGGTCACCGACATCAAGAACGCCCGCATTCTGGCGCTGCTTGGCGACAAGATCACCACCGACCACATCTCGCCAGCCGGCTCCATCAAGAAGGACAGCCCGGCGGGTGCCTATCTGCTGGAGCACCAGGTGCGCCCGGCCGACTTCAATCAGTACGGCACGCGCCGCGGCAACCACGACGTGATGATGCGCGGCACGTTTGCCAACATCCGCATCAAGAACGCCATGAACAAAGATGCCGCCGGCACCATCAAGGAAGGCGGCAACACCACGCACTATCCATCTGGCAAGGTGATGTCGATCTTCGACGCGGCCGAGCAGTACAAGAAGGAGGGCGTGCCGCTGGTGCTGTTCTCCGGCATCGAATACGGCAACGGTTCATCGCGCGACTGGGCGGCCAAGGGTACCAACCTGCTCGGCATCAAGGCCGTCATCGCGCAGAGCTACGAGCGCATCCATCGTTCCAACCTCGTTGGCATGGGCATTCTGCCGCTGGTTTTTGAAGATGGCTTGTCATGGGCCAGCATTGGCCTGACCGGTGCCGAGACCGTCACGCTGGAAGGCCTCGCCAACGTCCGCCCGCGCCAGAAGATGATCGCCAAGATCACCTACACCGATGGCGTCACCAAAGACGTGCCGCTGATCTGCCGGATCGATACCGAAGACGAGATCGCCTACTACCACCACGGTGGCATCCTGCAGTACGTGCTGCGGAATTTGGCGAGCACGGCGGC
>JANNEU010000045.1:0-25591 GCA_031379035.1 Hyphomicrobiaceae bacterium
ATGGCCATCGGCCGCAACTTTCTGGTGAAGATCAACGCCAACATCGGCAACTCGGCTGTGACGTCGGGTGCCGCCGAAGAAGTCGAGAAGCTCGTCTGGGCCACGCGATGGGGTGCTGACACGGTGATGGACCTCTCCACCGGCCGCAACATCCACAACATCCGCTCGTGGATCTTGCGCAACTCCCCTGTCCCCATCGGCACCGTGCCGATCTATCAGGCGTTGGAGAAAGTCGATGGCGACCCGACCAAGCTCGATTGGGAAGTCTTCAAGGACACGCTCATCGAACAGGCCGAGCAGGGCGTCGACTACTTCACCATCCATGCCGGCGTCCGCCTCGCTTACGTGCCGCTGACCGCCAAGCGCGTCACCGGGATTGTAAGCCGCGGCGGTTCCATCATGGCGCGCTGGTGCCTGGCGCATCACAAGGAAAGCTTCCTCTACACGCGCTTTGATGAGATCTGCGAGATCATGCGCAAGTATGACGTCTCGTTCTCGCTCGGCGACGGCCTCCGCCCCGGCTCCATCGCCGACGCCAACGACCGCGCGCAGTTTGCAGAGCTGGAGACCCTCGGCGAACTCACCCAGCACGCCTGGAAGGAGGGTTGCCAGGTGATGATCGAAGGCCCCGGCCACGTGCCGATGCACAAGATCAAGGAGAACATGGACAAGCAGCTGCGCGAGTGCGGCGAGGCGCCGTTCTATACGCTCGGACCGCTGACCACCGACATCGCACCTGGCTACGATCACATCACCAGCGGCATCGGCGCCGCCATGATCGGCTGGTTCGGCTGCGCCATGCTCTGCTATGTCACGCCCAAGGAGCACCTCGGTCTGCCCAACCGCGACGACGTCAAAACCGGCGTTATCACCTACAAGATCGCTGCCCATGCGGCGGACTTGGCGAAGGGACATCCGGCCGCAAAACTGCGCGACGACGCCGTCTCACGCGCGCGCTTCGATTTCCGCTGGGAAGATCAGTTTAATCTTGCGTTGGACCCCGACACCGCGCGGGCCTACCACGACGAAACACTGCCCAAGGACGCCCACAAGGTCGCTCACTTCTGTTCGATGTGCGGGCCGAAATTCTGCTCGATGAAGATCACGCAAGACCTCCGCAAAGAAGTTCTCGCCATGGGCGACAACGAACGCGCCGCGCTGGAGGGGATGGCGGCGAAAAGCGAAGAGTTCAAAGCCGGCGGCAACAAGTTGTACGTCGATGCGAAACCGGACGCGGCGGCGTAGCAAGACCGTAGGGCGCAATAGGCCGCACTTCCGCGGCCGTATTGCGCCGACTCCAACGATGGCGCTTGTGGCTGTTCGACTGAAGCGCTGAGATGATTGAAGTGGCCAAAGGTCGCTTAGAGCGCAATGAGCAGGCCCGGTGCCGGAGCGGTCTCGACCTACAACAGAGCCACGAACTCATCGGCACTCAGCCGCGTCTGCTGCAGAATCGCGCGCAGGAAAGGCTGCGGAATGTCGCGACCCTTGTGCAGGGAGCAGTCGTCGCGCGGCTTGGGTCTGATTGATGAACCAAGCGATGATGGCTGCCAGTGGTGCGAACGACGACGAACCCGGCTTTCTCCAGTGCGCGGATGACCTCAGTCGCCTTCAACATCCGCAGCCGGTCGGTCATGCAGCGAGGGAAACAGTCAAAGCGCGCATCTGCAGCGGCGCTACGTCATCGGGAATGGCCTCTCCCCGCTCCGCGCGGCTCGCAAGCACCATCTCGATGGCGTCCTTCGCCATGGCAAGCGCCTCGACTTCGCTATCGCCGCCGGTAACGATTTCGGGCAGCGCCGGAACGTGGACCATGAACCCGCCTTCGGGCATTGGTTCAAGGACGATGGAATAAGTGCGCGAGGTGCTCATAAGGTGCGATCCGTCGACTTTTTCATGCCAGATTAGTCTGGCCATTCCAAAAATTCAACGCATCCCCGGGCAGCGGATTGTCGAGATCTTTGCTGGAGACCTTGATTATAGCCTTAAGAGTGCCCCGTCGGCGATACGACGGCTTCGCGGGCTCCACCGGCGCGAGCTTGACGCCCGGTTCGGTACCATCGGTGATGACGATCTCTTCGCCCTGGCGTGCGCGCTCGATCAGCGCGGCCATTTCTTTCTCGGCGTCGATGATGGAAATTGTGGTCGTAGGAAGACTGTAGCGTTATTGGGTCGACTTTTCAATGTGCGGCAACAACAAGCGCGTGAACCGCCCCAATGCACTTCCCCTTCACCTGTCCTCGACCACCTGCCGCTCCCGTGGCCGATACAGCAACACCGCCACCAGAACCGCTGCCGCGAGCACGGCCTGGGTGAGACACCACGGGCCGATGGCACCGCCAATCAACGGCAGCAACAGCAGCGCCACCGTCGATCCGATCATCTGCGTCAGGAAGCCATAGACCGACGCGGCGACCCCGGCGATGTCGCGATGTGGTTCGATGACGAGGCTCATGGCGTTAGTCATCACCACCAGAAACGCGGCCGCGTTCAGCACCAGCAGCGCGACGAAGATAGACGCCCACAATGCGCCGGCGCGCTCCAACAACAGCAGCAGCATCGCGACGGCGCACATGATCGTCGCGGCAGCGCGCATGGTGGCCAGCACACCGAAACGAGCGATGGCGCGGTGCGCGATGAGTTGACCGATCACAACGCCCAGCGCCATGGCCCCAAACAACAGCGCAAACACAGTACCCTCGATCCCGAAGGCTGATTTGAACAGGCGCGGGGAATTGATCACCAGCGATGCGACAGACGCCTGGAGCAGGACGGCGACACTGATGAAGGTCAGCGATTGCCGGTGCACCAGCACGCGGCGGAAGGCCGACCACAACTTTCCGAACGAGAGCGCATCGGGATCGCGGACCGAGTTGGTCTCGGCGAGACGCGCCCAGGCCACGAGCCAGATGCTCCCTCCGTAGACCGTCAGCGCGACAAAGGTGCCGCGCCAGCCGAAGAGTGACGTCAGCGTCGCGCCGGTCAACGGTGCGACGAACGGCCCGATGGCGAAGATGGCCATGGCGAGCGCGAGGGCGCGGGCGAGCTCGGCACCTGAGAAAACATCCCGCATAAGGGCACGCGCCACCACCACGCCGCAGGCAGCGCCGGTGCCCTGCAACATTCGTCCGGCATAGAGCGTCGAGAGCGATGTGCTCAGGCCAGACACCACAGAGCCAGCGATATAAATGGCGACGCCGGCCAGCAGCACCGGCCGGCGGCCATAGCGGTCCGAGAGCGGGCCAAAGAACAGCTGGCCGATGGCCGCTGCCATCAGGAAGATCGGAATGATCGCTTGCACGCGCTCGATGCCAGAGCCGAGATCGCGCTCAATGGCGAAAAAGGCCGGCAGCATGATGTCACAACTGACGGCGTTAAATGACAGCAAGAGCCCCGCAAAGGCTATCACGAAGCGGGGCGGCATGGCGGCGATGTTGGCGACGGTCTTTGGAGCGGTCATGGCGTCTGAATAGCCGCCGTGCCGCCCCGCGGCGAGGGCCACTGATGCATGGCACTATCAACCGTACGCATGGACAGACATGATTGTATTGGTTTACGTCCTGACTGGACGGAGACCAGACAAAGCGCAGCTGGTGGCACGAGCAACCAACCGACGGCTTTATCCAAATGTCACACGCCCTCTCCGCCCAATCCGCCGCCATCCTCGTTCGCGTTCGTGCGCAGGCACCGCGCGTGCAATGCCTGACGAACACCGTCGCGCAACAAATCACCGCCAACGTGCTGCTCGCCGTTGGTGCCCGGGTGTCGATGGCAACGCATCCCGATGAGGTCGTCGACATGACAGCAAGTGCGGATGCGCTGTTGATCAATCTCGGCACGTTGGATGCCGCGCGCGTTGCGGCCATTCCGCGGCTGCTGCTGGATGCGCGCGTGCTGGTCAAACCGCGCGTGCTCGATCCGGTATTTGTGGAGCATTCGCCGCTCAGGCGCGCGCTGGCGGAACAGATCATCGCCGCAGGCCCGCTGATCGTGAAGGGCAACGCGGCGGAACTCACGGCCCTCAAGTTGCCTGAACACGCGACGCAGGTGCAGACGGGTGCGACCGATCGCATCCGGTGCACCTCCGGCACGATTGAGATCACCTCCGGCCACCCCCTGATGGCACTGGTAACAGGCCTTGGCTGCGCGCTGGGTGGGCTGATCGCGGCGTGTGCGGCGGCAGAGCCCGACCCCGTCCTGGCCAGCACTGCTGCTCTGCACGCGTTCGGCGTAGCAGGCGAGCGCGCGGCCAAAGGCTTGGTTGGCCCAGGGGCATTCGCCGTCGCGTTCATCGATAGACTGGCGGCGCTGTCTGGTGAGATCGCCAGTTAAGTGCCATTCTCTTGGCGTTGGTCCTCATTTTTGAAAGGTTTTTTTATGTGCAAGTACGTCACGCTGCCTGCGCTTGCTCTCGCCGCGCTTGTCACGGCCCCCACCCCGTCCGAAGCCGCCAAGCCCTTCTTCGATCAGTATCTGACGCCCCGCACCTGCTATCTGCGGCTCTATGATGTGCGCCACATGCGCGCCAACCCGCAACAGACGCTGTCAAAATTCCATGTCGTCGCCCACGAGGCCGACCCGCTGCAAGCGCAACGGCCGAACGGCTACACTGTGCGCTTTGGTTACTGGATCAAGAATGCCGGCTATTACGACGGCCTTGCCCAATGCAAGACGACGAGCGCGGGCGAAGTGTGCTCGGTGGAAGCTGATGGTGGCAGTTTTGCGCTGACCGGAGCCGGCCGGCAGATCAAAGTGACGCTCGGTACGCGCCTCGGCATCGAAGGCAACAAGGGCTTCAGCCCCAATGTCGCCACCGACGCCAACCGCACCATGCTGCTGCCCAAAGCCCCGCGCGGCAGTTGCCAGACGCGCTGAGCAGGATTAGCTTTTACCCATGATCGCCCTGCCCGAACACAACATGTCGATCGAGGAATTCCTCGCCTGGTCCGAACGCCAGCCAAAGGAGGCGGGCCGCTTCGAGCTGTGGGATGGCGAAATCATCGAAAAGCATGGGGCGGCGGGGACGATCAATGCACAGCGGGCAAATCACGTGCGGATGAAGGGGAAGCTGTTTCTGGCGCTTCATGCTGCTTTTGCGATATCGGGGCTGACGGGCGAGGTTTTCAGCGACGGCGTATCGGTGCCTATGCCACGCGGCCGTCTCGTGGAACATGACGCGCTTGCCTATCTCGGTCCGCTTATCGCACGAAACGATCTGGTCGTGCCTAACCCGATCATCATCTGCGCGGTGCTATCGCCGTCAACAGCACGCTTCGATGTAACCACTAAGTTGCAGGGCTATTTCGAGCTGCCGAGCGTAATGCATTACATCGTCGCCGACCCCGACGTACCACACCTGATCCACCACTGGCGCGGCCAGAACGGGACCATCGAAAAACAGATCATCACCGCCCCCCTGACACCCATGCGGCTCGACCCACCCGGCTTGCAGGTTGATCTTCGGTCCGTGCTGGCACCTTAGCCCTCGCTGCCGCCCCCCGCGTGACAACGCCGCCGTCCTCCCTTAAAGGAGCCCTCGATCCGTGGCCGCGCCCCGTATGCGGCCCAAGGGGCACACTACCCGGGACTGGCCATGACCCTGATTTATCCCAAATCGTCCAACAGTGCGCATCCGGCCTATGACTTCGCCGGCTACCGCTCGACCGCCAAGCGACATCCGCAGAAGCCGCTGATTGTCATGCCGCACACGCTCTCGGAGTTGACCGGCCCCGTCTACGGCCACGACGCGGTGCGCGACAACGAGTTCGACCTCACCACGCAACACACCGGCGAACCGCTCGGCGAGCGCATTGTCGTCACTGGCCGGGTGCTCGACGAAGATGGCCGCCCGCAGCCCAACGCTTTGGTCGAGATCTGGCAGGCCAACGCCTGCGGGCGCTACATCCACGCGGGCGACCAACACCCAGCACCACTAGACCCGAACTTCACCGGCGCGGGCCGCGCGGTCACCGATGCCGACGGCCGCTATAAATTCGTCACCATCAAGCCCGGTGCCTATCCGTGGGGCAACCATCATAACGCCTGGCGGCCCAACCACATCCACTTCTCGCTGTTCGGCCCGAGTTTTCTGTCGCGCATTGTCACGCAGATGTACTTCCCCGGCGATCCACTGTTCCAGTACGATCCCATCTTCAACTCAGTGACCGACGCCAAAGTCCGCGACCGGATGATCTGCCGCTTCGACATCGAGACCACGGTGCCGGATTGGGCGCTGGCCTATCAGTTCGACATTGTGCTGCGTGGCCGCGACGCGACGCCGACCGAGGAGCCGCACGATGAGTGATGCCAAGGCAAAACCTGCCGGCGTGACGCCGTCGCAAACCGTCGGCCCGTATTACGCGTACGGCCTGACACCGCGTGGACAATTTCCGTGGCGCGACCAGTTCGACACCCCGGTGGCGACGCCGGACGCCGAGGGCACGCGGCTGAGCATCGTCGGCACCGTGTTTGATGGCGACGGCAAGCCCGTGCCCGATGCGATGATCGAGATCTGGCAGGCCGATAGCGCAGGGCGTTATGCCCATCCGCGTGATGAGCGGGCGCGCGCCAACGCCAGCTTCCAGGGCTTTGGCCGCTGCGGTACCAGCAAGGCCGGCGCTTTCAGCTTCGAGACGATCAAACCCGGCATGGTTCCCGGGCCGGGCGGCAAACCGCAGGCACCGCACATCGTCGTGTGCGTGTTTGCCCGCGGCATGCTGCGCCATCTCTACACGCGGATTTATTTCCCCGAGGAAACGGCAGCGAATGCCACCGACGCGGTGCTCGCACTGGTCCCTGCCGACCGGCGCGGCACGCTGATCGCCAAACGCGACGGCACCGCCTACCGATTCGATATCCGCATACAGGGTGAAGGTGAGACGGTGTTTTTTGACGTGTGATGTAACACCTACGATGTCATCCTCGGGCTTGTCCAGAGGACCCATTCGGCGGCTGGGCGCACTCTAACAGACCGTTCGGTGACGCCGCCGCACATACCCGACCAAGCTGCCGCGCGTTGCACCCTGGGTCCTCGGGACAAGCCCGATGATGACGTTTTTGGGGAGGCGCGCGTAGCGAACACGCAAACCCAGGAGCCTCCCATGGACGAACGCGAGCGCCACGCCGCTGGCATGAAAGTACGCCGCGAGGTGCTGGGCGCGGCCCACGTCGATCGCGCGCAATCGAAGCTCAACGACTTCAATAGCGAGTTCCAGGATTTCATCACCCGCGCCGCCTGGGGCGAGATCTGGACCCGCCCCGGCCTCGACCGCAAAACACGCTCATGCATGGTGCTCTCGACGATGATCGCGCTCGGTGCATGGGACGAATACAAGTTGCATGTCCGCGCCGCCTTCAACAACGGCCTCACCCGCGACGACATCAAGGAAGTGATCCTGCAAGCCACCATCTACTGCGGCGTGCCGAAAGCGAACCACGCTATCAAAGAGGCGGAGGCGGTGTTTGCGGAGATGGGGTGAAGAGCGCGCATGCAGCCTCAGAACCTCTGTCCAGGATGTCCGCAGTCGACGGTTGAGCTGCCGTTAGTCTTTGTTGAAATGGTTCTAAGCCCTGTCGGTGGCCCCTGAGCAGGCAGTAGCGTCTTGTTCTCCACGCTTCCGGATGAGTCTCAAAACCGGAAGGACGCCAAGTGCGGTCTCGGCCCAACAAGACGCCACCGTGTCGGCCTACGCCGTCAGTAGGGATGTCACTCGCTACTATTCCAATCATTGATGTGCGGCACGTGGCGTTGACAGCAGCGCACAGAAATGTTCACTGCAGCAATGCCTGTATACAGTCGACAACCCGCTGAGGTCATCGTGCGCACCACGCTGGCGGATCGCGTGCTTCAGCAGATCGTCGAAGCGATTGTGCAAGGCACGCTGGCACCCGGTGCACCGATCAACGAGGTGGATTTGTCGGCCCGCTTAGGAGTCAGCCGGGCTCCGCTACGCGAAGCCATCTTCCGTCTTGAGGCGAAGGGTCTGGTCCAGCGAACACCGCATCTTGGCGCGCGCGTCGTCGATCTCAAACCAAACGACCTCAAGGACCTGTTCGTCATCCGTGAGGGACTGGAAGGTATGGCGGCACGATTGGCGGCGGAGGCGATGTCAGACACCGAGCTCGATCAGCTGGAACAGGGCCTAGACGCGCATCGCCGGCAGCCCGATGTTGCGAGTGGCACCGCATATTATCAGGCCGGCGGCGACCAGGATTTCCATTTCCGTATTGCCAACGGCAGCAACAACCTCCGCCTGTTCCGGCTCTTGTGCGAAGACATGTACAGTCTGATGCGGGTCTATCGGTTTCGCGGCAGTGCAGCACCAGGACGCGCCACCTCCGCGCACAAGGAGCATCAGGACATTTTAGCCGCGCTGCGCCGTCGCGACCCGCAGGCAGCCGAAGACGCCATGCGGCACCATATCAGGCAATCCTGGGCCAATACAGAAGCGCGTCTCATGGCGGACGGAAACGCGGCATTGGATGTGGCCTCATGATGCGCAAAACGACCCGTCTGAAAACCATTCTCGCACGCCGCAACGCGACGCTTGCGCCCGGAGCCGCGAACGCGTTGTTCGCGCGCGTCATCGAGGACACCGGGTTTGACTTGGCCTATGTCACCGGTGCTGGCATTGCCAACATGCAGTTGGGTGTGCCCGACATCGGCCTGACCACGCTGACAGAAATCGCCGACACTGTTGCTGCCATATCCGATGTCGTCGCGCTGCCCCTGCTGGTCGATGCGGACACGGGCTTTGGCAATGCCCTCAATATGCGCCGGACGGTGCGCGTGCTCGAGCGGGCTGGTGCGGCCGGGGTGCAGATCGAAGATCAGGTTTTTCCGAAGAAATGCGGCCACTTCGCCGGCAAGGACGTCATTCCGCTTGCGGAGATGGTGCAAAAGATCAAGGCCGCCGTCGACTCGCGTCAGGATCAGGATTTCCAGATCGTTGCCCGGACCGATGCGCGTGCCATTGAAGGGCTCGACGCTGCGATTGCGCGCGCGCATGCCTTCATCGAAGCTGGAGCTGACGCGACATTTGTCGAAGCGCCGCTCGCGGAAGCGGAACTGGCCCGCATCGCGCGTGACCTGCCGGTCCCGCAAATTGCCAACATTGTCTATGGCGGACTGACACCGGATCTTGGTCAGGCCAAGCTTGCCCATATGGGCTTCGGCCTTGTCCTCTACGCCAACGCGTCACTCCAAGCCGCGCTGAAGGCGTCGCAGATTGTGCTCACCGCTCTCAAGCGGGACGGATCACTCGATGCAGTCGCTGAGCACATGGCTGATTTCAAGGCGCGGCAGCAGGCTGTCTCCAAGGATACCTACGACGCGCTCGAGCGCCGCTATGCTGTGCCAGTGGGCGAACAAGCGCCCGGCAAAGGAAATCGTCGATGAGTGCACCATCGAAGCCCTGGGATGGCATCATCTCCGAGGACGAGCAACGCGCCTATGCCGCAGCTGGCTTCGGCCGCAAGACGGGCCTCGGCGTGCGCCCTGCCTTGCTGATCATTGATGTTCAATACCGAACCGTGGGTTCGACGCCGAAACCATTCTGGGAGGCCATCAAGGAATTTCCGACGGCCTGCGGCGATGTCGGCTGGAACGCCGTCCGTCACATCGAGCGTCTGCTCGTGCTGTTTCGCGAACGAGGCTGGCCGGTGATGTATCCGTACGTCTCGCCAAAGGAATCGTTCGACAAAGGACGGCTCGCGGACAAGGTGCCATCCATCATGAACATCGCGCGCAACGGCTACGACTTCGTCGCCGAAGTGGCGCCGCGTGAGGCGGACATTCTGATTCCCAAGAAGCATCCAAGCGCGTTCTTCGGAACACCGCTGGCCAGCTACCTGATCAATGCAGGCGCAGACACCCTCATCGTCACTGGCTGTACGACATCCGGTTGTGTCCGCGGCAGTGTCGTCGACGCGTTCGCCTTCAACTTCCGGGTCGCGGTGCCGCACGATGCCGTCTACGATCGCAGCGCAACGTCGCATGCAGTCAATCTGTTCGATATGGCATCGAAATATGCAGACGTCTCAAGTACGGACGAATTGGTAGCGGCCTTGGCGCGAATTCCGAAATCCGCTGGCAGTGCTTAAACCTCTCAACGCCAGAACGCCTTCTGAACGCCGACATGCAGTGAAACTTGTGAGAACTGGGGAAACGAAATGACTAAGACATGCTTATCGATCAGCCGTCGCACCACGCTCAAGTTGGCAGGTGCTACGGCTTTGCTGACGACACTGTCCGGCGTTACTTTTGCTCAGGCGCCAGCGACCTATAAGTTCGGTCTCGCGATGCCCTTGTCGGGTTCGCAAGCGCTATTCGGCTCAGATCAGGTCAAGGCCGCACAATGGGCCGTCGATGCGATCAACGCCAAGGGCGGCATCAACGGCAAAAAGCTTGAGATGATTGCGCTCGATACGCAGGCAGACCCGCAGATCGGCATCAATGCGGTGAACCGTTTGGTCAGCGTCGAAAAGGTACCTGTCTTCATCACCGCGTGGTCGTCAGTCGTACGCGCCGTTGCGCCCATCGCCAATGACAACAAAGTGGTGGAATTGTCGGTTGGGGCTAACTCTCCTGACATCGCCAAGCTCGGCGACTACGTCTACACGACATTCCCGTTGGCGGATGTCGATGTCGCCGCAGTCGCGCGCTATTCGTTCGACAAGCTTGGCAAGAAAAAAGCGGCCGTGCTCTATATCAACAACGATACGGGCATCGTTGCCGCCGAAGTCTACAAGGCTACGTTCACAAAAGCCGGCGGCCAAGTGGTGGCCTACGAGGCCTACGATCCGAAGGCGACCGACTTCACCGGCGCGCTGTTGAAAGTCAGGGCTGCGCAACCAGACATCATCCACCTTCACGGGCTCGTCGGCGACATGCCGCAGGTGGCCGCCCAAATGCGTCAGCTTGGCCTCAACCAGCCGATCACGTCCTATTCGGGCTTGTACAATCCCAAGGTCATCGAGCAGCTTGGCAAGGCGGCAGAGGGCATTATCGCGACGTCACTCGCGCCAGGTGTTTCGGATCTGCCCGCTGTCGCCGCTTATGTCGAGCGGTGGAAGGCTGAGGAGAAGCGCGAGCCGAATGGTCTGCCCTACACGCAATATCTCCATGACGCGCCGTATATGGTCGCAACCATCCTGACCTCGATGGACAAGAAGGGCCTCGCGCCGACCGGCGAGAACTTCCGCAAGGAAATGCTGGCGATTGGCACGTTCGATCTGCCGTTGACAGGTTCAGTGACAGTGTCCGATAGCCACACGGTGATCAAGCCAGTTTATCTCGTCGAGGTGAAAGACGGTAAGTGGGTCGCCAAGGACATCGCAAAGTAATGGCACAGCAGGCCGTCAACGCAACGAGCTGACGGCCTGGACTGGCGACTGTCGGCCCAGTTGGTCGGCCCAGTTGGTCAGCCCAGTTGGTCAGCCCAGTCTCGGGGCGGTTCCCTGCGCTGCGCCAATCTGGTTCCCAAAAAAGGTTCCCATGTTCAATTGGCCGACTTTAGCCCAGATCTTTTGGACGTCGCTGGCAACCAGCAGCTACTATGTGTTGTTTGCCATCGCGTTTGCCTTGGTGCTGAAAGTCAATGGCGTCTTCAACTTCGCTCAGGCGGGGTTGATGACAATTGCTTTCTACGCAGCCCACGCCTCGGTGGCTTTCGCAGGCTTGCCTGGCCCTTTGGCCGCCCTTGTTGCCCTCGTGGCGACCATCGCTGGCGCCTGGTCACTGGAACGGTTCGGCTTTTCAACGCTACGGCGCAACAATGCGTCGCCGATGTTCGTTTTTATCTTTACGATCGTTGCATCGGAATTCATCGCCTACCTCGCGATGCTCGTGTTCGGCACGTGGCCGAAGACCATCTTCCCGCAGCTTTTCTGGCCCGTGACGCTAGTTGCTGACATCGCAATCAGTGCCTGGGATATCCCGGCAATGGCTGTGACTGTGGGGTTGGTCGTTTCGCTCTGGGGTTTTCTGCGTTTCAGCCGATGGGGCCAGTTCATGGTGGCAGTTGCGGACAACGCGAATCTGGCCGAACTGTACGGCATCAATCGACGTTCCGTTTACATGCTCACGATGGTCGTAGCGGCGATCTTCATCACTGCAGGCATGTTCCTCTACGGCACGCGGGCGCAAGTGCAGCCGCTGACCAGTCTCGAGATGATGCTGTTCGCAGCGCTCGCAACGATCCTCGGCGGGATCGGCCGGATCTGGGGCGCAGCGCTGGCGGCGGTTCTCCTCGGTATCGTCCAGAACTCCAGCATTCTGGTTATCCCCTCGGAGTGGCAGGGCTTCTTGCTCTACGTGTTCTTGTTCGTCGCCATCATCTTCTTCCCCGAGGGGATCCGGCTGCCAGCCCGCGCCAAGAAGATCACGCGCGGCTCAACCACGACGGTGGCAGCCAACGCCACTGCAACGGGTTGAGGGCGAACCATGGACTATCTCTACTCCGTCGCGATCCTCGTTGGCCTGTTCATCATTCTGGCGTCGAGCTTCAATCTGATCATCGGCTACGGCGGCCTGATCTCGATCGCGCACCCTATTTTTTACGGGCTTGGCGCCTATACGTCGGCGTTGCTGGCGCGTGACGCCGGTTTGCCGGTGCCGGTGTGCATGCTGCTTGGGACACTGCTGGCCATGATATTGTCCATCGCCATGGCATTGCCGGCCCTGCGCGTCTCCGGAGACTATCTGCTGATCGCGAGCATAGGCTTCCAGCTCGGCATGATCGAACTCATCAAGAATTTCCGCTTCACGGGCGGCGCGGGTGGGGTGTCGGGAATACCGGCATTCCTGGTGCCGACGTTCGGTCGCGAGGTCTATGTGGCGCTCGTGCTGGGTGTTGCCGTCGGCGTCGTCTTGCTGGTGCGTCGGATTGCGCATAGCGACTACGGGCGTGCGATCAGCGCCATGCGTGACGACGAGCAAGCGTTTGCCGCCCTCGGCCGTGACGCCAAATGGATCAAGGTCTCGCTGTTCGCGCTTGGCTCAGGCATCGCCGGGTTCGCTGGCGCGCTCTATGCGCACTACTTCCGTTTCGTCACGTCCGAGCAGTTCGAAATCCTCATGTCATCGACGATCCTGACGATGGTGGTCGTCGGCGGCCTTAAGACGCCGTGGGGGCCAGTTGTTGGCGCCATCCTGCTGCAGATCCTGCCCCAAGCCATCACATTCTTGAACTTGCCGCCGGCCCTGCTTGGCCCACTGCAAGGGTTGCTGTTCACGGGGCTCGTGCTGATCTTCATGTTCCTGCGCCCAGGTGGACTGGTCCAGGCGGGCAGCACCTGGACAGCCCACAGCCGCGCGCGCAAAGAGGTTTGAGATGCTCGAGATCAAGGGCCTCTCGAAAAGCTTCGGTGGCATCGTCGTCGCGCAAGACATCGATCTGGTCATGCGTCCCGGCCGCATTCTTGGTTTGATCGGTCCCAACGGCGCCGGCAAGACGTCGCTGTTCAATCTTGTGTCTGGTGTTTACGCGCCCGACGCGGGTGCGATTACGCTCGATGGCGCGCCGCTCGACGGGCTCGATCTGCACGAACGCGCGCGGCGCGGCCTGTCGCGGACATGGCAGCATGTTCGCCTCTTTCCATCCCTGACCGTGCTCGACAATCTCATCATCGGCGCGCGGGAATACCCGGCCGAGTCGATGGTGACGCTCATGCTGTCGCCGGGTAAAATCCGGAAATCCCGCGAGGCTGCGCGCGCGAAAGCGCTGGATGTCCTGGCCCGTATCGGGCTTTCTGACACAGCCGGCAAATCCATCGCAGACCTGTCGTACGGGCAACAAAAACTGGTCGGCGTGGCTCGCGCCTTGATGAACGATGGCCGCTGTCTACTGCTCGACGAACCGATGGCCGGCGTTGAAGGCCAGGCCTATGAGGCAATGCAGAAGATTGTTCGCGAGGTGGCGGCGACCGGTGTCGCGGTATGCGTCGTTGAGCACAATGTCGCATTCATCCGGGATCTCTGCGACGAAGCTGTTTTCATGTTTCAAGGCCGCATCCTTGCGCGCGGCAGCGTGACAGATCTGATCGCAAATCCGCAGCTGACAGAACTCTACTTCGGCCATTGAGGATCTGACACGATGCTGGCGATCGAAAACTTGACGGCCAGCTATGGCCCGCTCACCGCGTTGAGCGACATCACGCTGAAGCTGGCGCCGAGTGCCCGGCTCGGCATCTTCGGCCACAATGGGGCCGGCAAGACGACGCTGCTCAAGTGCATCGTTGGCGCCCATGTCCAGAGCCGCGGCAGTGTCGTGTTCGATGGCAGACCGGTCGAAGCCGGAAATGTCGCGGACACCGTACGGTCAGGCATCGCTTACGTGCCCCAGGGGCACAACGTGTTTCCAACCTTATCCGTGGAGCAAAATCTCAACATTTCTGGCCTTTTGTTCGATGCTACGTTCAGCAAGCAGGTCTACGAACTGTTCCCAATTCTTGATGCGCGCCGCGCGCAACAAGCCGGTTCGATGAGTGGCGGAGAACAGCAGATGCTGGCCCTCGGCATGGCGCTGATGACCAAGCCGAAATGGCTTCTGCTGGATGAGCCGTGTACTGGCCTCGCGCCCATCATTATCGAGACTGTCATGAAGCGCTTGGTGGAGATCAACCAGCGCTTCGGCACCGGTCTGTTGATTGTCGAGCAGAATGTGCCGGCTACTCTCAAGGCCATCGAACGTGCGCTGATTCTCAAGTCTGGCCGGGTCGTGTTCGACGGTTCGGCGCGCGACCTCGAGGCCCAAAAGGATCTGTGGCAATGGTTCTGAGCCCCGGTTCGTCGACTACACACCGACAGGCCAGCGCGACGGCTTTCGCCGAGCTGTGCAACTGGGCGGCGACCACGTCGCTCGAGGCTGTGCCCGAGACTGTCCGCCAGCGCGCTTCGCTGGTGCTTGCAGATGACCTGGCAGCCATTGTCGCGGCGGCGACGGAGCCGGAAGTTGAGGCGGTACAGGCGCAACTGGTGCGGTCTGCAGGCGCAGCACGCGAGGCAACGATTTGGGGCCGCAGACCGGTGCGCGCCGATCGCTACACGGCCGCCGCTGCCAACGGTATCGCGATTTGCTGGACGGAACTCGATGAAGGGTATCGCCTGATTGCATGCCATGCCGGCGCTTACATCATCCCGGCGTTGCTCGCCGAGGCCGAGGCGATCGGCGCATCCACGCGCGATGCTATCGCAAGCCTCGCCATCGCGTACGATGTCACCGCACGCATCGCACACGCATTTCCTGCGCAGCCTTTGCGCGTTCATCCGCACGGCGCCTTTGCTCCGCTCGGTGCTGCGGCGGGGATTGCGCGCCTGCGAGGCTACGGTACGAAGGACTTTGCCGCCGCAGTATCGTCTGCCATGTCCATGAGCCATGCCGGGCCATACAGCCACGCGCCGGCAGGCGCGCTGACGCGCAACGCGTGGACAGCAACGGGCGCCTGGGCGGGCTATCGAGCTGCCGACTGGGCGCCGCTTGGTATAGGCGGGCTGGTTGAGACGGCCTACGATGTCATGGTGACCTGCTACGGCCATGATTGCGTCCCTGAACGCCTCACGTCCAACCTCGGCGCAGAGTGGGCAATCACCAGCGGTTATCACAAGGTCATCGCGTGCTGCCAATACGCGCACTCCGCAGTCGAAGCGACATTGGCGTTGCGTGCGGCTCATGGCGCGCTATCCGATCCGGCCAACATCGAGTCCATCACTGTCGCGACCCATCCCATGGGCGAGACGCTCGCCACGTCCGACCCTGAAACGGTTCTTGCAGGCAAGTTCTCCATGCTCCACGCCGTCGCGACGACGGTCGTGCATGGCAGCGCCGGGGCACAGGCTTTTGCGCGTGCGGCGCTCACCGATCCGCGTGTCGTGGCCTTGCGGGCCCGGGTACACCTCGTCCCGCACGACGACATCAAGCCATGGCCGCAAGATCGTCCGGCCCGGGTGGACATCGCGATCAAGGATGGCCGCCGCGTGAGCGCCAGCGTCGACAGTGCGCGGGGTGGACCTGATCAGCCATTCTTGGAAGCCGAGCTGCGGACGAAAATCGCCGCGCTGACCGAGAATTTCTACCCGCACATGGCGTCTCAGCTCGCGACGATCGCCGCGTCGAAAAACCAATGGACGAGCGATGTCGAGGCGATGCTGCAGGGAGCGCAGTGAACGCAAATGGTAGCGACGCCGCAAACAACAGCTCATGTTGGACACTGAAGGCCATGGATCAAGACATCGACATCCTCGTCATTGGCGCGGGCACTTGCGGGCTCGCCGCAGCCATTGCCGCGCATGACGCCGGCGCATCGGTTGCGATGGTGGAGAAGCGCGAGCGACCGGGTGGGAACTCGTCGCTCTCGACGGGATCGATTCCGGGCGCAGGCACACGGTTTCAACGCGAGGCCGGTATTTCTGATAGCGCCGAACACCTCGTCGCGGACCTGATGCGTATCGCCGGCGACACGGACTGTCCGAATCTGGTTCGTCGCCTCTGCGAACAATCGGCGCCAACGGTCGAGTGGCTCGTGGACGCCGTTGGCGCTCGGCTATCGCTGATCACAGCTTACAAGCATGTTGGCCACACTGTCGCGCGGCTGCACGCGCCCGTGTCGCGCCGTGGGCAGGATCTCGTCGATGACCTGCTCGCTGCCGCAAGCCGCCGCAGCATCCCCCTGGCGCTCGGGAACGGCGTTGAGACACTTCTTGTCGAACACGGCACGGTCGTTGGGGCACGACTGACGTCCGTGTCAGGTGAAGCGTCCCTTGTTCGCGCCGCCAAAACCATTCTCGCCGTGAACGGTTACGCCGGCAATCCGTCACTTGTGAAACGCTTCTGTCCCGAGGTTGCCGGCGCGCCATACTTTGGCGCGCTTGGATCTACTGGAGAAGCCGTCATTTGGGGCGAAGCGTTGGGTGCCGCACTGTCGAACATCGGCGCCTACCAGGGCTATGCTGCTGTATCGGATCCACACGGCAGCTTGCTGTCATGGACCACGATCGAAAAGGGCGGGATCATCGTCAACGCCGCAGGCAGGCGCTTTGGCGACGAAAGCGCGGGCTACTCTGGCTTCACACCCAATGTCATGGCCGAACCCGCGCCGCGCTACGCCATCTTCGATCAGAAAATGTACGACGTCGCGGTGCTGGAAGAAGAGTTCGTCGAACTTGCGCGTCACGGCGGTTTCAAATCTGCCGACACACCACAAGAGTTGGCGGCGCTCCTGGCACTCGATCCAGTCGCACTGGCCGCATCCATCGCCGAGGCGCGGTCTGCTGCCCGCAGTGAACGGACAGATCCCCATGGCCGGCGTGACTTCGGCCTCGGTCCACTCGACGGGCGGCTCTATGCGTGCCGCGTTGTGCCGGGGTTGTTTCACACCCAAGGCGGGTTAGCCGTCGACAGAGACGGTCGCGTGCTTGATTTGAAAGGGCGGCCGATCCCAAATCTCTTTGCCGGTGGGGGCGCCACAGGCGGGCTCTCCGGCCGGAGCGGCGCCGCAGGGTACGCGTCGGGTAACGGTTTGCTGTCAGCGATCGCTCTCGGCCGCCTTGCGGGGCTAGCGGCCGCTGCAGAAGTTGCCGGGACGCGGTCATGACGCTATCGCGCCAACTCACACACAAAGTGCGGTCGATCCGCTTTGCCGACATTCCCGCCGATATCCGGGCGTGTGGCCGAATGCATTTTCTCGATGCTATCGGTGTGGGGCTCGCGGCCGCTGGCATTGGTGTCGGCGCTCCCTATTTGAAGGTCGCCGAGACACTCGGTGGTTCAGGCCGGGCGTCCGTTTTGGGATCATCTTTGCGGCGAGATGCGGCGACTGCCGCTCTGCTCAATGGTGGCCTTATCCATAGTTTGGAATTCGACGATACCCATACCGGGTCCATCGTTCATGGCAGTGCTGTGCTCGCGGCGACCGCGCTGGCGATTGGACAGGAGACCGGTGCGAGTGGCGAGCAGATGCTGCGCACTTACATTCTCGGCTGGGAGGTTTTGGTTCGTATGGGGCTTGCGGCGCCGGGCGCGTTTCAGGCACGTGGATTTCAGGTAACATCGGTTTGTGGCACTCTGGTTGCAGCGTTGCAGGCAGCGGAACTTCTCGGGCTCGATGCGGAGCGCACTGTGGCGGCATTCGGTATCGCGCTGAGCCAAGCTTCAGGTGTATTTGAGTTTCTGACCAATGGGTCGTCTGTTAAGTCGATGCATCCCGGTTGGGCGGCGCACGCTGGCATTGTTGCAACGCGCCTCGCAGAGGCCGGATTAACCGGCCCTGAAACCGCGCTCGAAGGCCGGATGGGGCTGTTTCAGCAATTTACAGACGACGGGACCGCGGCCGTCGAGCGCTTCGCGGCGGCGCTGGAGACACTCGGCCGTCGTTGGCATATCGCAGATGCCGCCTACAAATTTCTGCCTTGCTGTCACTACATTCATCCCTACGTCGAAGCGCTCGATCAGCTCGGCCCAGTCGCGCCCGCTGAGATCGCGTCCATTCACTGCCTCGTTGCTCCGGGCGCCGCACAGATTATCTGTGAGCCCTGGTCCTTGAAGCAGTCGCCGACGACGGGCCATGAGGCACGCTGGAGCTTGCCGATCGTGCTCGCGGCGCGACTGATCGATGGGGCGGTCGGACACCAGACCTTTGCAGCCCCGGCATCTGCAGCGGTCCGAACCCTGGCTGCGCGCATGAGTTGGGCGCCGCTGAGCACCCAAGCGTTCCCGCAGCGGTTCGAGGCTGAATTGATCGCCACGCGAAGTGATGGGAGCGAAAAACGCGGCCGGATCGAGGATGTGCTCGGTGGCGCGACCCGCCCCGCGCCGCCGGACCAAGTGAAGGCGAAATTCATGGCAAACGCGACGCTGTCGCTGAGTACAACCGCGGCGATCCGCTTGGAGGCCGCCATCAATGAGATGGAACGACATCCCGTCACCCGTATAGGTGCGTGTTTGGGTGCAGCCGATGCGTTGAAAGGAGTCCCGATATGACGCGCTTTGATGTCCTCATTCACGGTGGCGAACTTCTGCTTCCTGGTGCCGACCCTGTGGTGGCCGACCTGGCAATCCGCGACGGAAAAATTGCAGCCATTCTTGCGCCCGGTGCCAATACGCAGGCGAGCGAGCGAATTGACATCACAGGTTTGACTGTCTTTCCAGGCATCGTCGATGTTCACCTGCATCTTGGCCATGGCAAGGATATCTCGCGCCCGCGCGTTCCGGCTGATGCTGCTCAGGAAACAGCCGCTGCTGCGGTCGGCGGTATCACTACGTTCATTCCCTATCTGATGGCGTCCGAGCCATTCGAAGTCATTTTTGACGACGTGCGCGCTGTCACCGAAGCTGGTGCAAGGATCGACTTCGGCTATCACTTCATCATTGCGACCGAAGCGCAGCTCGCCAGCGTACCGGCCTACGTGCGCGATTACGGTGCGCCGTCGTTCAAGATCTTCATGAACAACCGCGGCGGCGAGGGCAAACGCTTGGGCCTGCCTGATATCGACGACGGCTTTCTGTTCCGCTTGTGCGAAGCGGCAGCGGCGGCAGGCGGTATCGTTTGCCCGCACGCAGAGAACATCGAAGTGTCGTGGGTGCTGCGCGATCGGCTCAAGGCCGCCGATCCCGACGGCAAAGGCGGTCTTGCCGCCTGGAACAAGTCGCGCCCACCGTTCGTCGAGGCCGATGCGGTTCAGCGGGTTGGCTTGGTCGCGGACGCTGCTCGCAGCGGCATGTACCTCGTACACACCACGTCTGCAGAGGCCTTGGAGGCAGCTCTTGCGGCGCGCCGCAAAGGCGTGCGCATTGCCATCGAGACCTGTCCGCACTATCTCACGCACGATGTCACGTATGCGGCGGGTGACACCGGCAAAATCAATCCGCCTTTGCGACATGCGAGCGATCGAGAGGCGCTATGGGCCGCCATCGCCAACGGCGCGATTGACACGGTTGCGACGGATCATGTGCATCGCGATCTGTCCGGCAAGGCGGGCGGCATCTGGGCCGCATCGCCCGGCTGCCCGGGGTTGGAAACGCTGCTGCCGGTCATGTTGACGGAAGGGTACGCGCGCAGAGGCATTCCGTTGCGGCGCATTGTTGAGCTGCTCTCGTACAATCCGGCCCACGAGATGGGGCTTGGCCATGCCAAAGGCAGCATCGCGATCGGCCACGATGCGGACATCGCAGTCGTCGACCTGAAACAAGCCTGGACACTGGATCGCGCCAACGTCGTCTCGTCCGCGGGGTATTCGATCTACGAGGGTTGGCAGTTCCAGGGGCAGGTGGTGCACACGCTCGTGCGCGGCAAGGCGTTGGTCAGAGACAAGGCGCTCGTCAACGATGGCGTCGGCTGGGGCCGATACCAACGTCGGCACTCTTTGAAGCGCGCCCGCTCCAGCACCGACACGGCCCCGATCGCTCTCACGAGGGGCTAGAGTGCTTCCGAGAAAAGTGTGCAGCGGTTTTCCCGAAAGAAGCACGATCAAACAAAGAGCGAGGGTCGTTCCTCGATTCCATCAAGAGCGGAACGACCCTAAGCGCGTGCCGTATCATGTTCGAGCCTACTTCTGGCCGCCGAAAGCAGCAATCTAGGTCGCGACTTAGTGCGCCTTTGAAGGCGGCATCACCAGTTCCTTTGCAAACCTTGGTACGGGCTGCGCTTGAACTATGTCCGCTCATACCTCACATCCTGCCCGATGCGCGGCATCAAGTCCCTGAATTCCTCCGGCAACACCTGGCCTCACCGGTTTTGCTCTGTTTTACAATGTCGTGGTCGCGAGTAGATCGGAAGCGGACGTGCTCTACCAGCAACTGCTTCGTCGCTGCCTTCACCTAACGCACATCTACCCCCTACCCCGCCACGCCCCCGGTGCCCATGCGTGCGCGCACCATGTCCACGTGGCCGCGCAAATTATAATACTGCTCTGAGTACGCGCGGGGCACGTGCAGGGCGGCGACGGCTTCGTTGATCTTGGCCAGTTCGCGGGTTTGCGTGGGCGTCGGGGCCTTGTTGCCGAGGCTAGTTTCAAGCCGGTCGAGACGGCGATACCAGTGCGTCAGCTTGCGTTGCACGCGCCAGCGGATCGCCGCCGGAATAGCTTTCGACAGCGGGATGGCAATGGTCGCCAGCGGGATCAGCAGCACCAGCGAGCGTTCGACAAAGTTGGCCAGCCAGAACGGCAAATAGCGCTGCAGAAACGGCGCGCCGTTCTTGTAGTAGCGGATGGCATCCGCCGACATCGGGAATTCGGGATCAACCGTGCGCGGGAAATCGCCGGCAGCCGTCAGCAGGTTCGCGCCGCCGTGCGCTCCGGCGGCCGCCTCCGCCAGCTGGGCGACCAGCGCCGGATGCAGATCGTCGCGCGCGACCAGCGCCGCCACCGGCGCGATCAGATCGTAGTCGCGCGGCGGGATGTTGCGCTCGAGATCAATGACGCCCTGCGGCAAGGTCAGCTTGGCGAGATAGGGATAGATGCGCGCCAGCGCACTGGCCTGTGACAGGCTCATCAGCTTGACGGCGGTGTCGCGCAGCAGTGCTTGCACCTGGGCTGCTTCGGGCGCCATGGCGAGCAGAATGGCATCGGCGTCCCCGGCCTTGAGCGCATTGACGGCCGCTTCGCCGGTGATGGGCAGCAGCGTGGCGGTTGCTTCAGTGATGTTGGCGGCGGTCAACAGCGTGGTGGCGAGCTTGCGGGTGCCGCTACCTTCGGGACCCACGGCGACCCGCAGGCCCTTCAATTGCCCAAGGCGGTCGAAGGTGTCGGCGCTTTTGTAGAAGATCCACAGCGGTTCGTAAAACATGCGGCCGAGAGAGACGATGCCCTCGCTCTCAGCCTTGGTGGCGATGCCGCCTTGCAGCAGTGCGACGCTGACGGTGCCGGTTGGATCTTTCAAGCGCTGCAAGTTCTGCAGTGAGCCGGCGGACGTTTTCAGCTCGGCCTTGATGCCATGCTTGGCAAGATGGGCCTGATAGCGCTTGCCAAACGCGTGGTAGGCACCGCTCTCGCCGCCCGTCGAGATGACCACCAGCTTCTGCGGTGGTGGCTGAATGATCGAGGACACATACCAGAGACCGCCGGCTGCCAGCACCAGCAACGGCACCACCAGCAGCAGAATGCGGCTGATCGACAGCCCGCCGTTCGCGCCGTCCGTGGCGTCATCTTCGATGGCCATAGCATGCTCCCCCTGCATTCTTCTTGCCACATTGCGGCGTAGGCACCCCCCCACCGCCGCACGGCGGCAGGTCCCCACGCCGCTTCTATTGCGGCGTAGACGTTGTTGCAATGTCGCGGAGCGGCATAAGACCAGATCACAGGGTCTAGTCCCGGCCTCAGTTACCGAGGTGGGCGGCGGCGACGGAAGTCGTCCTCGCCCGGTGCGGCGGCGGGCACGCCCGGATTAGCGCCCGCGCCGGCTTTCGGCGCACCACCTGCGGCGACAGTGGCCGGTGGCCGGCCCGGCGGTGCCTTGGGAGCCAGGCATTCCGTCAGCCAGACGTCATAGACCGGATGTTCGACCGCATCGAGCCCCGGGCTCTCTGCAAACATCCAGCCGGCAAACAGTTTTTTCTGGCTGCCGTCGAGCTGGCTTTCCTGCACTTCGACAAAGGTTGTGGTTTTCGGCGGCTGATCGGGCGGACGGGAATAACACAGCTTCGGCGTCACTTTAAGCGCACCGAAGCGCACGGTATCGCCAAGTTTGATCTCCAGCCGTGAGATGCGCGCCGTCACCTTGTCGAGGGCCGCGAACACCGCGACCTGATTCTCGATGCGCTGGGCGGCGGCCGGTGCGGCAGACACCGCAGTTATCAGCACGAGCGTCGCTGCACCCAAGCTGGCTTTCGGCCGCCGGAACATTCGAAGATCGATGGGCGGTCGTTTGGGCAAGCGTAAGGTCCTGAGTCCGCTGGTGAGTCCGCTAAGCACACACGCTCCGCACGATCACATACGCCGGGCGTCCGCTCAAGTCACGCCACGACGGGCAACCGGAGTGTTGAAAACCGTGGCCGGAAAAAGCGGCGGTCCCATGACTATCGAGGCGATTGGGCGACGCCTGACGGACAGCACTCTCGCCCGCAATCCCGCAATCAGTCCGGCTTCCATGCCTTGTAGTCGCCCGTCGCGCGCGGCCGGCGGCTGCCGCCGGGGGCCAGGATCGAGCCTTTGGGTCGATAGGCGTCCGGTGTTCCCGTCATATTCGGGCGATGGGCCTTCTGCCAGGGGCGCGGCTGATAGGCTTTATCCTCGGTCGGCGGCGTATCGGTGGTGTGATGCATCCAGCCGTGCCAGTCCGGCGAGATTTGCGAGGCCTCGGCGCCGTCCTTGTAGATGACCCAGCGGCTCGGCACGCCGAGCGGCCCGACGCCCTTATTCTGGACGTAGTACAGATTGCCCAGCTCATCGGTGCCAACCAGCTGGCCACGGCGGCGCGTATAGAGCCGGTTGGACCAGGTGTTGCCGCCCCACCAGCTGAAGATTTCGCTCAAAAGGCTCATGCGCGTGTCCAGTCGAGGGCCACCGTTCGATTTGCGCCGCTTATCGCACCGCGCCGCGCCCTGTGTCCAGCGATCCCGGCCGGCGATGCCCACCGGCCACACCGCCGTAGAAACTGCCACTCGCCCACCGGCACGCCAATTGCAGTTCCACTGCTCACATGATGCCATGACGGGCTCCCCCCAGGGTGTGATGTAAGTTTGGGTCGATGGGGTTTCAACAATGCTGACACGACGAATGACTGTGACTGGTGGTCTGGCCAGTGGCTTAGCTGCGGCTCTTACCGCGCGCACACCGTCGGCCCATGCGCTGGCAGCCCAACCGTCGACGCCACTGACGTTCCGCATGCCAGCCAACGCCACCGATTGCCATACCCACATCCACATGGACCCGGCCAAGTATCCCTGGTTCGAAGGTCGCACATATACGCCAGAACTCGCCACGCCGAAGGAAATGGCCGCCCTGCACAGCCGGCTTGGCCTGAAGCGCGTCGTCGTCGTGACGCCATCGGTCTACGGTCCGGACAACGCCGCCACCCTCGCCGGCATGAAAGCGCGTGGCCGCCATGCGCGCGGCGTCGCTGTCATCGACAACCGTACTGCGCGCTGCGAGCTTGAAACCATGCAGGACGCCGGCATCGTCGGCATCCGGCTCAATCTCAACACGGGCGGTGCCAACAATGATCCCGCCATCGGCCGCGAGCGCTTCCTCGCCGCCGTCAAGCGCGTACGCGACTTGCAGTGGCACATTCAAATGTACACAAACCTCACCACCATCGCGTCGATCAAAGATTTGATCTTAACGTCTCCGGTGCCCGTCGTGTTCGATCACTTCGGCGGTGCCAAAGCCAACCTCGGCGTCAATCAGCCCGGCTTCTCCGACCTGCTCGATCTCGTTCGCGCCGGCAAGGCCTACGTCAAGATCTCCGGCGCTTACCGCTCATCAAGCGACCTGCCCGTTTACGCCGATGTAACGCCACTGGCCAAGGCGCTCATCGCCGCCAACCCTGAGCGCATCGTCTGGGGCACTGACTGGCCGCATCCCAATTCGACGCCACCCAAAGGACAGCCTGTCTCTGACGTCACGCCGCTGTTCCAGATCGACGACGGCCTGCTTTTGAACCAGCTGGCCGTGTGGGCACCGACCGCCGCCCTACGCAAGCAGATCCTCGTCGACAACCCAGAAGATCTCTATGGCTTCTGAACTGTTGCGCATGACAGTTGAAGCCTAAGGGCAAGCCGAGTGCCGCGCGTTCGCGCAATGCCCCACGCAAACTCTGCTCATGTGCGTTCGCTCCGGCGGCTGCGCGGCCTGCGCAAGTTGCCCAAGCCTTGCCATTCCCGATGGCTCAAAGTCGCTTAAGACCCTGTCAGCGCCGTCACTTTGTCTTTCGAAACCGGCACCAAATTCACGCTCTCGCCGCAACCGCAACTGCCCTGCTGGTTGGGGTTGTTGAACACAAACTGCGCCGACAGCTTGTCGGCCTTGAAGTCCATCTCGGTGCCCAGCAGGTACAGTACGGCCTTGGGATCGATGATCACGCGGGCCCCGTCCTGCTCGACCACTTCGTCGAACTTTCCCGCCGCCTCGGCCCACTCCATGGTGTACTCCATGCCTGCACAGCCGCCCTTTTTGATGCCGATCTTGAGACCGGTCACGTTGGGGCCCTTGGTCGCCATGATCGATTTTACACGCGCCGCAGCGGCAGGCGTGATCGTCATGACTTTGGGGCGGAGGCGGGGCGTGCTCATGCGGAACCCTCGGTGCGGCATGGGTTCAAGGCCCAAGCGAACACCCTATATAGCCCATTCGGGGCAGAATTTCGAGCCCTGTGGACGACAAACGGCCCCTTAGACCCGAATGACAGCCCCCGAGATCGAGCGCGCGCGCGAGCGCACCTGCCCGCCATCATTGCCGGAACGAACAATCCACTGGCCATTGGACGCCTGTCCGACAATCTCGCCGACATGATGCCGCCAGACCACCACAGCGCCCACCTGCGGGCTGCCGGGGCTGCCATAGCGGGTCCAATTCCAAGCCAGATTGAATTCCGGCCCGCCGCCGCGCTGGGTGCGCATCCACCAGCCGCACCACTGGCTGGGACGCGGGCCGACGCCGCTG
>JANNEU010000074.1:0-12425 GCA_031379035.1 Hyphomicrobiaceae bacterium
CTAGGGTCGTTCCACGATTCCAACAAGAGCGGAACGACCCTAGCCATCTCGACACCGGCCGTTGCACCCGCAGCGGCCGGTTTTGCCATGTGAGCAACCGCCCCAAGAGATCACCCATCTCTAGGCGACGCATTCGCATGACCTTGAGGAGACCTCGGCGGCGAAATTCTTTGGCTGTTCGCGTGATCACTGCCTAAGATGGGCCCAAAAGCAGTCCCCGCCCGAGGATCCCCCGCCCCATGCCCGATAACAATCCGCTGCATCCCATCCCGTGCCCGCCGCGCACCCGCATTGTCGGCAACATGTTCTCACTGCGGGCCTCGTCGCCCATCCAGGACATGGTCAAGATGGCGCAGGATCTCGGACCGATCTATTGGCTCGACATGATGGGCAAGCCCATTGTCGTCGTCTCGGGTGCCGATCTCGTCGATGAACTGTCAGACGAAACGCGCTTCGACAAGACCGTACGCGGAGCCTTGCGCCGCATCCGCGCATTCGCAGGTGACGGTCTTTTTACCGCCTACACCAACGAACCAAACTGGTCGAAAGCGCACAACATCCTGCTGCCGAACTTCTCGCAACGCGCGATGGTCGGTTATCATCCGATGATGGCAGACATCGCCACCCAACTCGTCGAGAAATGGGCTCGCCTCAATTCCGAAGATGAGATCGACGTCACCCACGACATGACATGTCTCGCGCTTGATACCATCGGCCTCGCAGGCTTCGACTACCGCTTCAACTCGTTCTATCGCGAAAAGAACCACCCGTTCGTCGACGCAATGGTGCGCGCCCTCGACGCGACGATGCGCACCAAAGGCTTGCCGCTTGAAGACATCATCCGTCAGGACCGCGAAATCCGGCTGAAGTCCGATATCCGCTACATGAACAAGGTCGTCGACCGGGTCATCCAAGAGCGACGCGCAAACCCGGACGGCAACAAAGGCAAGAACGATCTGCTCAGCTACATGCTCGACGGCGTCGACAAGAAGAGCGGGGAGCGGCTCGACGATCTACAGATCCGCTACCAGACCATCACGTTCCTGATCGCCGGTCACGAGACGACGAGCGGCCTGCTGTCGTTCGCCACCTACTACATGCTGCAGAACCCCGCGGTGATGGCGAAAGCCGTGGCGGAAGTGGACGCCGTTCTTGGCAACGATGTTTCAAACGCACCCACCTACGCCCAAATTACCCAACTCGATTACGTGTCGCGCGTTCTCAAAGAGGCGCTGCGGCTCTGGCCAACCGCGCCGGCCTATGCAGTATCTCCGCACAAAGACATCGAGATCATCGGCGGCAAGTACGAAATCAAGAAGGCCTATCAAACGGTCGTGCTGATCCCCGCGCTGCATCGCGACAAAGCCGTGTGGGGCGCACGCACGGAAGTGTTCGATCCCGACAATCATACCCGCGAAGCCGAAGCCCAACGGCCAGTGAATGCTTACAAGCCCTTCGGCAATGGGCAGCGAGCGTGCATCGGCCGGCAGTTCGCCATGCAGGAAGCCACGATGGTGCTGGCGATGGTGTTGCAGCGCTTCGAATTGATCGATCACAAACGCTACAAGCTGGAACTGAAGGAAACGCTCTCAGTAAAGCCTGAAGGCTTCAAGATCCGCGTGCGTGCACGGCCAGGCCGGACCCAGGTCGGCAACATCCGGCCCGCAGCCACAATGAACGGCGCGCAGGGTGCGGACGCAGCGGCGACGAAGGCGCGCGCAGCCAACAGGCCGACCCATGAGACACCGCTTTTGGTGCTTTACGGCTCCAACCTTGGGACAGCAGAGGGCGTCGCGCGGCAGATCGCAGAAGCCGGCGACGCCAATGGATTTGCAACCACGCTGGCACCACTCGACGACTACAAAGCCAAGCTGCCGACAACGGGCGCGGTGTTGATTGCGTGCGCGTCGTACAACGGTATGGCACCGGACAACGCCGGTGAGTTCTGCACCTGGCTATCGAACGGCGTCGGCGGGCCTGATGCGCTGAAAAACGTGCGCTATGGCATCTTCGGCTGTGGCAACCGCGATTGGTCAGCAACCTTTCAAACAATCCCCCGCATGATCGACGCCAAGCTTGCCGAGCATGGAGCCCAACGTGTGCTGCCCATGGGCGAAGGCGATGCGCGCGACGACTTCGATGGACAGTTCCAAAGCTGGTACGCGCCGGTTTGGGGCAAACTTGCACAAGAGTTCAATGTCGGACTGGCCGACGCATCATCGAAGACCGACGCCTACGCACTGGAGGTCATCTCTGAGCGCGAAGTGAGCCCCTTCGTCGATAGCCTCGGTGCCCACACGATGAAAGTGGCGCTCAACCGGGAACTGCACAACAAGACAGGCGCGCAGCCGTCGACGCGTTCGACCCGGCACATCGAGGTCGAACTCCCGGCCGGTGAAAGCTACAAGGCCGGTGATCATCTCGGCGTCGTCCCGCGCAACATGACATCACTCGTGCGCCGCGTGTGCGCGCGCTTTGGGATTGAGCCCGAGGCACAAGTCGTTCTGCGAGCACCCGGCGGACGCAAGGGACATCTGCCGGTCGATAAGCCGATGCGCTTGTTCTTCCTGCTTTCAGACTATGTAGAATTGCAAGAGGTCGCGAGCCGCAAACAGATCCAGACCATGGCGGCCCACACGCGCTGTCCACATACCGGGCCAAAACTAACGGCTCTATCAGCCGAGACCGAGGCTGGGCAGGCCAAGTATCGGCAAGAGGTCCTCAGCAAGCGGCGCTCAGTCCTCGATCTTCTGGAGGAACACAAAGCGTGCGAGTTGCCGCTTAACGTATTCCTGGAGATGCTTCCGGCACTTCGCCCGCGCTATTACTCCATCTCATCGTCGCCACTCACCGCACCGGCGGCGTGCAGCATCACCGTGGCGGTCGTGGATGAACCCCATCGTGGCGGCCAGGGCTCCTATCAAGGGGCGTGCTCCAACTTCCTGCGGCCGCAACGCAAAGGCGATGTGCTGTTCTCGTTTGTGAAAGATACCAAGTCAGCGTTCCGGTTGCCCGCCGACCCGGGCGTGCCGGTGATCATGATCGGACCAGGCACCGGGCTCGCGCCCTTCCGCGGCTTCTTGCAGGAGCGTGGTGCGTTGAAAGCAACGGGCACAGCCGTGGGACCGTCGGAGCTCTTTTTCGGCTGCCGCCGCCCGGATCAGGACTTCATCTACGCCGACGAACTGAAAGCGTTTGAAGCGCAAGGCCTCACACGGCTGCACGTCGCGTTTTCACGCGCGGAGGGCACGCCAAAGCAGTACGTGCAGGACCTGATCAAAGCAGAAGCCGACAAGCTCTGGTCGTTGCTGGAGCGTGGCGCCGTGATCTACGTGTGCGGAGATGCCAGCAAGATGGCACCGGCCGTGCGGAAGGCCTTTGTCGACATCTTCGCCAAGAAAGGCGCTCTCGACACGGCTGCCGCCGAAGCCAAAGTTGAAGCCATGACAGCGAGCGGCCGCTACTTCACCGACGTTTGGGCAACAGGGTGATTGGACATCGATGGTAGGGGCCGCGCCTTCGTGGCGCGCAACGCCAGGTCTGGCAACCTCATTTGTTTGGTCTTGCGATTCGATTGAAGCGCATCTATCGTGCGCATCTCCGATGCGCATCCTAACCACGAACAAAAACGGGAATGATGAGACCAGCAATGCCCAGCGCTGCCACAACAAAAAAGAAGGCGATCAACGTGTCGATTGATCCAGTGATCGCCGCAGAAGCCAAAGCTGCCGGCGTTAATCTCTCGGGCGTTCTTGAAAGTGCACTGCGGTCTGAATTAAAGGCCTATCGCGAGGCGCAATGGAAGGCCGAGCATCGTGAGACAATCGAGTCCATGAATGCGCACGTCGAGAGGCACGGACTTCCGCTTGCGAAGTTTAGGAACTGGTAATGCGGCAGTTCGATCTCGTGAAATTATCGGACGGATCGCTGGCGCTCTTAATCCAAGCAGACCTACTGGATGCGACGAAGACGCGCGTTGTCGCGCCGCTACTGCTGCTCAAAGGTGTGAAAGCCACCCCAAAACTGCATCCAACCTTCGAGATTTCCGGCAAGAACTATCTGCTTGCCACCGAGCAGCTCGGCGCGGTTCTCATCGGAGACATCAAGAAAGTCCTGAGGTCCATGAAAGATCGCGAATGGGAGATCCGCCGCGCGCTGGATTTGGTGTTCGTGGGCGTGTGAGGCGGCACAACAAACGGGCAAAGTCGTACCACCAACAATTTCGGCGCGCCCGCGAAGGACGCGCCGATAGGCACTACGTGGCTTGCACTGATATCAGGCAGCCGTCTTGAAGGCGGTCTTTTGCATGTTCTTGACGGTCGCATCGGCAGTGCCGCCAGCGCTGGTGACCATCGAGGCGAAGGGCTGGAAGATGGCCATGACGTTGTTCTGGGCCAGCGTGTTCACTGCGGCAACGGTGTGGAACATGGCCTGGAGGCGACGCTCTGCAAACGCGGTGTGAAGCGCGACAGCATCGGTCAGCGAGCGCGTCTCAATGGTCTTGCGGCCGAGTTCAACAGTGTCAGCGACGAGATCACGGCCATAGGTCATCAGCGAGCCGTTGATGGCGACAACACCGCTCAACGTGGTGCGGCCGGCATTATCGACGACGTCGGTCAGGTTCGAACCGAAAGCCTTGACGCCATCGAAGCTGGACTTCATCGAGGCCATCGTATCTTCAACGCGATCAACAGCGGCAATGGCCGAGTGCTCGGTGTTGACGACGGCTGACTGCACATGGCCGCTGGCGTTCTGGATAGCGGCTTTGACGGTGGTTTTGGTCTGGGTGGTCATGGCGGGTCTCCGGTTACAAGGGTTTCGCGGGGTGATCGACTGCGATAACCGGGATATAAACCGAAAATGGTGCAATGCAATATGCGACGCCTTCGCACTTGCTCAAAAATACCCGCGCCATTCTGACGCACAATCGGCCACAACGAGGAACAATGGCTCAATTTTCTGGGTTTTCGGCGTTGAAAACTCGATGCAACGCCAATAATAGGGCTTCTCATGCCTTGTCGGCAAAATTGCTGCACTGCAACATCACCCGCGAACCAACCATACCACGCCAACCCCGAGCACAATCGCGATGGTCCCGCCTAAACGCAAACGCTGCTCCGGAGTCGCGGCGGCGACCTCCAGCATATGGCGGGCGGCACTCGGAAATGCCGCCCATAGAAGGCCTTCGACGACCAGCACCAACCCGAGGCCGACGAGGAAATCCTTCATTGCTTCGGACGTGCCGCACCTGAGGGATTGGTCAGATACTTGAGGAACTCGCTGTCCGGTGTCAGCAGCATGCGGGTGCCTGGCTTGATGCCAGTCTCATAGGCCTGCATGTTGCGGTAAAAGCGGAAGAAGTCGATGTCCTTGCCATAAGCTTCGGCGAACACTTGGTTACGTTCGCCTTCCCCTTCACCACGAAGAATGTCGCTCTTGCGCGTCGCTTCGGCCTTGATGACGGTCGCTTCGCGGTCAGCCGTCGCGCGGATGCGGTTGGCTTCGGCGGCACCCTCCGCGCGGAATTCGGCGGCTTCGCGCTGACGTTCCGCCCGCATGCGCTCGAACACGCTCTTGGAGTTCTGTGGCGGCAGGTCGGCGCGCTTGATGCGCACGTCGACGACTTCAAGACCGAGATCCTTGCCCTCTTCGTTCACCTGCTTGGCGATGCGCTTCATGAGGTCCTCGCGCTTGTCGCGCACAAGTTCCTGAAAAGTGGCCCCGCCGAGGACGCGGCGCAGGGACGAGTCCATCAAGGGCCCGAGCGTACGGCGGACGCCAGCCTCGTTATTGATCGTCTGATAGAACTTCAGCGGATCAACGATCTTATAGCGCGCGAAGGCATCAACAATCAGCCGCTTTTGATCGGATGCCGTGATTTCCTGCGGCTTGGTTTCCAGATCAAGGATGCGCTTATCAAAGAACTCGACGGTCTGGTAAAACGGGATCTTCCAGTTAAGTCCAGGCTTGTCGATGACGCCGGTCGGTTTGCCGACAGTGAGCAGAAGTGCCTGCTCATTCTGGTGGACGATGTAATACGACATATAAGCGAGAAGGGTTGCTAAGCCGATGGCGACCGCAATTGCTGACAAAAGTGCACGCATGTTCTTAGCCTCCCTCAGCGCTTCGGCTGCAATTGATCGAGCGACAAGAAGGGGACGGCGCCCTGGCCACCCTTCTGATCAAGCACGATGGTTTCGCTCTGGCTCATGACGCGTTCCATGGTCTCAAGGTAGATGCGCTGGCGGGTCACTTCGGGTGCCTTCTTGTACTGCTCGTAGACCTTGAGGAAGCGGGCGGCTTGGCCATTGGCCTCAGCAACAGTCTGCGTCTTGAAGCCTTCCGCGCCTTGCAGAATGCGCTCTGCGTCACCGCGTGCCTCAGGCACGATTTTGTTGGCATATGTGACCGCTTCGTTCTGCAGTTTTTCCTTGTCGGCGCGGGCCGCCTGTACGTCACGGAACGCGTCGATCACTTGCTCCGGCGGATCGACCTTTTGGAGCTGCACCTGATCAATGCGAACGCCAGTGCCGTAGCTATCGAGCACAGACTGCATAAGCTTTTGGACCGATTGCTCGGTGCGCTGGCGCGCTTCCGTAAGGATCGGCTGGATGTTGGTCTGACCGATAACTTCGCGCATCACGCTCTCGGCGACTTCACGAATGGTGGATGCCGGTTTTTCAATGTTGAAGAGGAAGTCTTGGACACGATCAGGTTTGATCGACCAACGAACGACGAAGTTCACGTCGACGATGTTCTCGTCGCCGGTCAGCATCAAGCTTTCTTCAGGCACGCCCCGGCCGGCAGTCCCGTAACCACGCGAGGTGTCGGACGTCTGGAACCCGAGCTGCTCAGTGTTCTGGCGCGTGACCTTGGGGAAGTAGACGGTCTCAATGGGGGGTGGAAGTTTCAGGTGCCAGCCGGGCTCGGCTTTGCGCACGTACTTACCGAACTGCATCACGATGCCGACTTCGTCGGGATTGACGCGAAAGGTAAAGGCCCAGATCCCCGCCAGCACGGCCAGGATCGTCGCAAACAGGAAAATGACCGACCCGGGCAACCCAGTGCCGCCACCGCCGCCCGGCATCACGCGGCGCAGCTTCTCCTGGCTGCGTTTCAACAGTTCTTCCAGGTCGGGTTGCTGGTTGTTGCCACCACCACCGGAGCCGCCACCGGATGGACCCTGGCCCCATGGACCGCCACCCTTATTGCCGCCACCGCCGCTGCCACCGGATCCACCGCCGCCGCCCCAAGGGCCGCCACCGCCACCTTTATTGTCGCCACCACCGCCACTCTGATTGCTCCAAGGCATTGAATTTTAACCTTCTTTGGGACGGACTTGGGGAGTGTAAGCGGGTGTAAACGTGGAATCGGGCACGCGGCAGTCCATCCGCAGAGCTTGGCAAGCCTGCGGATGGCAAGCGGCACTGTGATGAGACGCGCCGCTTATAGGCTACTCGGGGCTTCTGGCGCAATTGCAGGCTGATCAGCTCCCTAACGGAAATTGGGTGCGCGCGGTTCAATTCAAGTGGGTCGATGCACGTGGCGCTCAAGCTTGCGGGGCGAGGCGCTCGTAGATGCAGGCGGCGGCTGCTGGATCTCCGGCGGCGGCGCCTGGGACCGGCGTTTCGCTCACAAGGTGCCAGGCATCGGCGGGAAGAGCGGGGAAAGTTGCATCGCCCTCAGGAATGAGCGCCACGCGGGTCAGGTAAACGCGGGCCACAAGCGGCAAGGCCTGCGCAAAAATCTCGCCGCCACCGATGACCATGATTTCGGTCGCGCCGGAGCGGGCAGCGATCAACTGCGCCGCAGCGATAGCCGCATCCAGGGAAGCCACCACCGTCGCGCCGGACGCTGCGAACGCACGATCCCGCGTTATCACGATGTTGTCGCGGCCGGGCAGCGGCTTACCAACAGACTGGAAGGTCTTGCGGCCCATGATGACCGGTTTGCCGAGCGTGCGGGCGCGGAAGTATTTCAGCTCGAACGGGAGGTGCCACGGCATTTTGCCATCGCGGCCAATGACGCCGTTCTCGGCGGTGGCGACGATGAGGCAAAGGTTGGGAAGAGACATGATGCAAACTCTGTTGCAGGGGACACCGGCGCGACTGACTTGTATTCCTCTCCTCTCGTCATCCCGGCCTTCGCCGGGATGACGAGAAATTGGAAAGTCCGATTGCTGTCCATGCGCCTTACACCGCCACCGGCGCTTTGATATGGGCATGCGGTTCGTAGCCGGTGAGGCGGAAGTCGTCGAATTTGTACTCAAAAATGGAGGCCGGGGTGCGGATGATCTCCATCTTGGGCAGCGCCCGCGGCGCGCGGGCGAGCTGCAGATCGGCCTGTTCGAGGTGGTTCAGATAAAGGTGCGCGTCGCCAAAAGTGTGGACGAAATCGCCGGGCGCCAGACCGGTGACCTTCGCAATCATCAGCGTCAGCAGCGCATAGCTGGCGATGTTGAACGGCACGCCCAGGAAGATGTCGGCGGAACGCTGGTAAAGCTGACAGGACAGCTTGCCGTCCGCCACGTAAAACTGGAACAGGCAATGGCAGGGTGCCAGTGCCATCGACGGGATGTCAGCCGGATTCCACGCCGAAACGATGAGGCGGCGGCTGTCCGGATTGGTTTTGATCTGCTGCACAACGTCGGTAACCTGATCGATGGTGCGGCCGTCGGGCGCGGCCCACGAACGCCATTGCTTGCCGTAGACGGGACCAAGATCGCCGTCGGCCCGCGCCCAGTCATCCCAGATGGAAACGCCATTGTCCTTGAGGTATTTGACGTTGGTATCGCCAGCAAGAAACCACAGCAGCTCATGCACAATCGACTTCATATGCAGCTTCTTGGTGGTCACCATCGGAAAGCCGACCGCTAGATCAAACCGCATCTGATGGCCGAACACGCTGCGCGTGCCCGTGCCCGTGCGGTCGGTCTTTAGCGTGCCGTGGTCGCGCACGTGGCGCATCAGATCAAGGTAGGCTTGCATGGTGTCATTCCGCGCCGGGCTGCCATGGACGGATCGCAACCGGCCATTTCAAGCGACTGAACGTTCAGTAGAATCAACATTAGCCAAATACCGCCCCTCCCGCGAGCCTATCGACGGTCCGTCCCGCATCGTCGTAGGGTCTGTGGATAACCATCACACCAGTCCTCCGGAGAAATCATGTCAGCACTCGAACTCATCGGCGTCCCGTTTTCGAACTACGTGCGCGCGCTGCGCATGCTGTGCGAGGAAAAGGGTGTCGCTTATACGCTGAGCCCCGCGCGACCGCAGTCGCCGGAGGTGACGGCCATTCACCCCGCCGGACAGATCCCATGTCTTAAGCACGGTGACGTCAGGCTGTTTGAGAGTCAGGCCATCGCGACCTACATCGACAAGGCGTTCCCGGGACCGAAATTCATTCCAGACGACGCACTCGGCGCAGCGCAAGTGGCCCAGTGGACATCCTATGGCAACGTCAAAGTCGACCGCTGGATCATGCGCGAGTTCGTGGTGCCAGGCACGTTCTTCGACAAGGCGAAAGGGCCGGACACGGCCAAGATGGCCGCAGCGGTGCCAGAGATCGAAAAGTGCCTCTCTGCTTTGGATTCAGCTGTAGCGAAGGACGGTTATCTGGCCGGTGCGGCACTCACCTACGCCGACATGAATGTGCTGCCGATGCTGGCGACACTGACGCTATTCCCACAAGGCAAAGATTTGCTCGCCAAGCAGTCAGCCCTCAGCGCCTACGTTGCCAAACTGACAGCACTGCCGTCGTACGTGAACACCGCACCGCCGCCGCGAAAGTAAGCTGATCCCGACCTACGGCTTCTTCGCTTCAAAAGTTCCCGGCGTCCGGCACAACTCCGTTTTGCCGGGCAGGAATTTCTTGCCGTCGCTGCCGTATTGGATTGGCATGCATTGCGCGCACAGTTGCGATGGGCATCCACGCAGGCACGAGCGATAGTTGCGTGGGCAGTAGCGATTTTTGGCGCTGTCGCACGCCTTCAGGTCAGCATCGCAGCTCGCTTTGCAGATGGACGTGCACTTGGCGCAGCTGAGCGTGGTGCACTCGGCTTTGGCCGCTTGCGCAAACGCTGGCGCAGGCATCAGCCAGACAAACAAGCCGGCGATGAGACAGGCAAACCAAGTGCGCATAAATCAAAATCCAAGCCAACTGCGAGGGGCGAAAATGACAACCAGCGCGATCAGGGTGTTGTAGATCGCGTGGCAGGCGATGGTGACCCGCAGACTACCGGTACGCCGCAGCATCAAGCAGAAAATCAAGCCGATCAGAAACACTTCCGTAAGGCCGACCAAGGAATAGCCGGCGTGCATGGCAGTCCAGATGGCCGTGGTGATGACTGATGCACCCCAATAGCCGAGTCGTGTGGGCACTAAAGCCGTTTGCAGAAAGCCCCGAAACAATAGCTCCTCGGACAGCGGCGCGCCGACGCCGATCACGAACAGCGCAAGCGGCCACCACGGTCCGCGAAACAATTCCGACATCCCTTTGAGATCGGCGGCCTGATCATGCTTGAGCACATAGGCGCTAAACGCCGTAAAGAGCCCTACGCACGCGAGCAACAACACCAGCCAACCCGCATAGGCCGAATACCCACCGGAAGGAGCTTTCAGGGCAAGAGCCGGCGCGAGGCGATCTCCCTTAGCGCGGGCAGCGATGAGCGCACCAAACACCATCGCGACCTGGGCCAGCAGCATCGGGATCAGCGTCCGGCCATCGATGGCGGGCAGGTCGGTTGATCGCGACACCAAGAGAAGTGTGCCGCCCAGCGCGATGGCGACAGTGAGAGCACAGACCACCAACACGACACCCAGCGCCGGTCCAGGACGCCAACGGGATGTTGCCTCGTATGGCAGATAGCGCGGTGGTGCAGGCGGCACTGCGACGGCTGCGTTCGCCGGAACTTGAGGCACCAAGGTCGCCGCGGACAGCGGGAGCCCAGCATTTCCACTTTCTTCACCGGCCACGCCGTGTGTCCTTTGCATTTTCCCCGAACGCGCCTATATTAAGGGTGCCGGAGCAATCCGGCTATGGTGATAAATCGACATCGTAATAAGCCATTCGGACCCGGGGGCGGTACCCGGCGCCTCCACCAGTTTTTGCTGGTGTCTCGTGACCACCGCTGCGCACGCTCGGCCGCAAGGCTTGTGTCCGTGCTCGGCGGCCGGCTCCCGGTTACGGGAGTCGCCGAGCACCAGCAAGTATGGGGGCGAAATAGGATCGACGAGGGTGTAAAGGGTGCTCTTTTGCTCGGCATGATACCGCCGTTATCGGGTCAAATTATAGTTGCTAATGACAACTATGCAGAGGTCGCTATCGCTGCGTGATGCAGTGCTAGTCCTCGTTAGAAGTCCTACGGCTTTGCAGCTTTAGGCGCGGTTCGGGGGGCACCGGGCAACAGAAGCCCCCTACTTTTTTGCTGGCCCGCGCCGACACGCGTAACCGCGAGCCGGTCGCCGCGGGCGGAAAGATATGGGTGCGTGCTGGCAATAGACGGCCGATCTCGCCGCTGGCCGTCGCCGACGGCCGGCTCCGCGCCAGCGGAGTCGGAGGCGACAAACTAGAAAGTCTTTTTTGTAGCGGAATTCCGGTGTAGGTCGCGAGAGCTGCAGCCGGGGACACGCGATGACCGAACCGTCGATACAGACCGCGCGCGAGCCCGGAGCAGAACCTGATACCGCCGATTTCCCACGAATGCTGGGCGCGCGGATCTTCGTCACGCTGATATTCTTAAGTCTCGGCGCAATTTTTTTAGCGTCGACAGCGCTGATGATCAACGAATTTCGCGACCAGGACTGGGCAGCGCTGCTCCTCCTCCACAGCCATCTGTTCGTGTTTTTCCCGACACTCGGCTTGCTTGCACTGGTCGCCTTCCACCTGCCTGCGACCGTCTTCACGCATATGTATTGGACCCACATTCCCTACGGCAAATTGCGGTTCACCCTCGGTGCCCTGCTGGTTGCCGGCGCGACGGCGTGGTTCTCCCTCTCGCTGCTCAATGAAGGGCCCCGGCACGTTTGGGAGATCGCGCCGCAAGCCCTCGCGCGCGACCGCTCCGAACCGCCGGGCTGCGGCGACGGTCGCGGCGCGTGCAAACGGGTGGCTTTGCTTGATGGCGTCTCTACTCTGAGAACTGCCGCCCAAAACCGCATCGGCGTGTCCAAGTTCGCGCGCGTCTGCAAACCCGACCCGTTGCTGGAAGTGCCCGAAGACTATACCCGCGAGCGCTTCTGCTTTGCCGCCAACGCGAAGCTCAACACAGAGGCCTGCTGTCAGGCCCAAGCCCGCTACAGCACCCAGATTGAGAGTGTCTGGGCAACGCCAGCCAATCGCTCACTCACCGACTCTTTTGACCGCATTGCACTGCCGGCGAAGACATTTTTTGTACTCGTCGTCATCGTCATCGGCGCCTTGCTGGT
>JANNEU010000127.1:0-2781 GCA_031379035.1 Hyphomicrobiaceae bacterium
GCCGGTTTCGCCAGCACGACGTCCGGCATCGCGCCCGCTGCCGTGGCGTCCGCCGCCAAACCGCCGTCGTCCTCGCTGGCCTTGATCTTGCGCATCGATGGGCCGTCAAGCGCGAGGCGGTAGGCGTTGTGGACGATACGATCCAAGATGGCGTCGGCGAAGGTCGGCTCGCCGATGACGTCGTGCCACGCTTCGACCGGCAGCTGGCTGGTGATCAGCGTCGAACCGCGTCCGTAGCGATCTTCGATGATCTCCATCAGGTCACGGCGCTGGCTGGCATTGAGACGGTCGGGACCCCAGTCGTCGAGGATCAACAGATCGGCTTTGACCAAGGTGCGGAACAGCTTGGTGAAGCGCCCGTCGCCGTGCGCCAGTTCAAGATCAGCGAACAGCCGCGGCACGCGCGCGTAATGCACGCTATGGCCATCGCGGCAGGCTTTCTGCGCCAGCGCACAACTGAGCCATGACTTGCCGACCCCGCAAGGCCCGGTCACGAGCAGATTACGATGCTCGGCGATCCAGCGGCCGGCGGCCAGTTGCTGGAACAGCGCCTTGTCGAGCCGCCGCGGCGAATGGTAGTCGACGTCCTCGACCGCGGCTTGGCCGTGCCGCAAGCGGGCCGCGCGCAGGCGGCTCTCGACGCGCTTGGTGTTGCGGTTGGCGGCCTCGCGCTGGAGCAGCAGGCCAAGCCATTCGGCGTGGTCAAGATCTTTGGCCGCCTCCTGAGACTGTAGTTCGACGAACGCATCGGCCATGCCGTCGAGATTGAACGCGCGCAATTTGTCGAGTGTGGGATGTGTAAGCATGTGTGTGCATTGTCCTCAGTTGAAGTAGCGGGAGCCACGGATGTTGACGTGCACTATCGCGGGCCCGTCCGTAGCGTTGGTGGGCCGTTGGCGATCCAGGTTGGACTTCAAGATGGACGTGACCGAGGTGTAGGAGCGCGCGCCGATCTCCAGCGCCCGGTCGCACGCGCCTTCGAGGCGTTCGGTGCCGAAGGCTTTGGCGTGGCGTAGAATGCCCATACACGAGCGGAAGCCCAGCTCCGGATGGGTTTTCTCGCGCAGAATGATCTCAATCAGCGCCGAAGTTTTCGGGCCGATCTCGTCGGCCTTGCGCTGAATGCGCGCCGGCGTCCAATCGCCGTAACGCTGATGGCTCAATGGCAAATGCTCGCGCACCGTCGTATGACGGCGGTTCGAGGACGAGCGGACGTGAGCGGCAACACGCTTGCTGCCCTGGAACACTTCGATGGTGCGCGCCGTCATCCGCGCCCACAGCGTCTCGCGCAGTAGCTGGCACGACACCGAATAGAAGTGGCCGTCAACCTCGACGTGGTAGTCGAGCCCGGCGCGGCATTGCTTCCATTCAGCGTAAACGTACGGCTCGACCGGTAGCCGCTTCAACACCGGCTGATCCTGAGCTTCAAACAACGTCTGCCGGCTGGCGCCAAGATGCCTGGAGACGCGGGTGTTGATTTCGGTGACGCAGCCGCTGATCGCGTCGTTGAGTTCGCCCAGCGAGAAGAACTGGCGGTTCCTGAGTTTGGCAATGATCCAGCGCGTCGCTAGTAAGACGGCGGCTTCCACTTTGGCCTTGTCACGGGGCTTGTAGGGTCGTGCCGGCACAACTGCCGTTTCGTAATGTGCAGCCAGTTCGGCATAACTGCGATTGACGGCAGGCTCGTAGAAGCACGCCTTGGTGATGCCTGACTTGAGATTGTCTGACACCACCATGGCCGGCACGCCGCCAAAGAATGCGAAGGCCCGCGTGTGGGAGCCGAGCCAATCGGGCAGGGCTTGCGTGGCTGTTGCCTCGGCGTAGGTGTAGCTCGATGCGCCAAGGGCGGCGACGAAGAGCTGGCAGGCATGCACCTCGCCGGTCGCGCCATCGATCAAATCCATCGTGGTGCCGGCGTAGTCGACGAACACCTTCTCGCCCGCCACGTGCACCTGCCGCATGGTTGGCGAGAGGCGGCCTCTCCACGCCCGGTACAGGTCGCAGAACTGGCTGTAGGCGTGGCCGTTGGCGTGCACCGCGCGATGCTCCTGCCACAGCAGTTGCAACGTCACGCCCTTACGGCTGAACTCGCGATGGATCAGCGCCCAGTCCGGCTGCGGGCGCTGGTTATGGGATGCATCCGGCGCCGCCGGATAGAGCCGTGCTTCGAGCACGTCGTCGTCGAGGTCGTCCGGCAGCGGCCAACCAATCCCGACCGCGCGCGCCCGGCGCAGAAACGCACCGGCCGCCGTCGCGCCAATGTTGATGCTCGCCGCGATCTGGCGATTGGACAGGCCGTCGGCTGACAGCCGCAGCACGTCGCGTATCTTCCGCATGGGTAATCTCTGCTTGGCCATTCCGCCCCCTCCAAAAGGAGCGAGCCATGGCTCATTCGAGGATCACCCAACGGCACCGTTTACCCCCGTCCACAACCTGGTCGCAATCGACCGGAATGGGTGGTCGCAATGCGCCGGAACGACTGGTCGCAATCAATCGGAATCACTGGTCGCAATGGACCGGATTGGGCAAGCAACGTTTGTTGCTATGTTGGCGGGGCTGAATCTTCAGTACTGCAATGCAGTGCACCCGCATTAGATTTTGGACGACAGCCAACCGGGTCGCCCTCAAACACGTCTAAAGCGTGCGTGCGTTCGGAACCCATCTGGCCTTGCAGACGAGCCAGCCTGCACCTTGGGCAGTCCTGTCAGCTGAGCTGCCCCCGGCTACTGTCGATTGTGCATGGCTATCGAGCGACGTCTTGATGACTTCAGGTACATAAAA
>JANNEU010000142.1:0-10115 GCA_031379035.1 Hyphomicrobiaceae bacterium
ATTGACGGACTTCGCCATGGCGAGGTCAGTACCGGCGGTGACAGTGATGGCAGCATCGGCGTGGTTGTTGTTGCCGTCGCCGTCGGCGGTGCTGGAGGTGACGTCGGCGCTTGTCGTCAGCGTGCCCGTCTGCTGCCCGGCAACCCGGACTTTCCAGGAGAGTGTTGCGGCGCTGTCGGTCGCTGCTGAGCCGGTGAAATCGATAGCGCTGGCGTAGGTGCACATCAGCGTCTGGCCAGTGATGACAGCGCCGCTGGCTGCACACGACCATGAGGATCCGCTGACCGTGCCGGTTTGGAATTCAAGGCCAGCAGCCAACACGAACGTGACCCGTGCATCAGCGGCGGGTGATGGTCCGAGGTTTTGGACCAAGGTCGCATACGTCACAGTGCCGCCGGCGACGACGGTCGAGGCTGAAGTATTGAAAGACGTGATCGTCAGGTTGGCACCGTTGACGATAGTGGTGTTCTGGGTCTGGACGTTGTTGCCGGTGTTTTCGGCGAGGTCGCTGGATACGAGTGTGGCGGTTGCGTTGGCGGCGGCCGGCAGCGCGGTTGCGCCGGGTGTGGCGCGTGCCTTGACGATAACGGTTGTGCTGGCACCGCCGCTGAGCGTACCCACGAGATTGCCGAGGTTACAGGTAACGAGACCGGTGCCCGCTGCGTAGCTGCAGCGGCTGTCAGTGCCGGTCGCAACAAATGTGACAAGCGCGGTGTCGAGTTGCATCGTCAGGGTCGAGACGGGCGAGGGGTCCGAGCCGGAGTTCTCGATCTCGAGCGTGTACGAGAACAGGCCGCCGCCTGGCACCGGGTCGGGCGTGTCTGTGAAGTTCTTGAACTGCAGGTCGACAGCCGCGCGCGCAGGCGTTGCTGCCAACACCGTGCAAGCGGCTGCCAGGAGCAGCGCCCCGGCAAATCCGCGTGTTGCAGAAAGAATGCCGCAACCAAGAGTTGCGAATCGACCCGTTGTCATGTATGAAGATCCAGCGGTGCCTTGGGTCGCACACGCACAATCTCGACCCTGATTGAGGGGTCTGCTGATTTGCTTACTCAAAACTTAATTTGAGGGCTCTTGAGCATTGCCAACTATGACCAGCGGCCATTGTCGTCGTTATGAGCATAATCTGTTGCTGAGACAGCACTCCGTCTCACGTGAATTCCGCCCTTAGGCTTGATGCCAGCAGCTGTCGATGGCTGTTCGCCGCGCGAATTCGAACTGCTTTACGCGCCTCCGGGTGAGCCCTAAGCTTTCGGCTCGATCCCGTTTGAGCTGACGCGGTGCTATTGCTTTGGCAGCGGTCGGCGTCCCCATCTGCACCGGAGACGTAATGACTGATCAGGACCATTCCATCCGTACCCGCCTTGTGCAACGCAGCCGCCCCGAGCGTGGACAACGCCGGGTGGTCAATCCTCCGGTCTATCGCGCGTCGACGGTGCTCTATGAAGACGTGGCTGCCTTACGGGCGACCTGGGAGAAGCGCGCAGCGCGCGAGCGGACCTTCAGCTACGGCACGCATGGCAACCCAACCACGTTCGCGCTGGAAGACATGGTCGCCGACCTTGAGGGCGGCTATCGTACGCGACTGTCGGGGTCGGGTTTGGCTGCCATCGCGTTCGGGTTGATGCCGTTCGTCAAGCCGGGGGATCACTGCCTCATCACGGAAGCGGCCTATGGTCCGGTGCGCAAGTTCGCTGCGGCGTTTCTTGAGCCTTGGGGCATCACCTGCGAAATCTATAAGGCTGACGGCTCTGACATCGAGGCGCGGTTCAAGCCCAACACCAAGCTGGTCTATGCCGAAGTGCCGGGCACCGGAGCCTTCGAGATGCTTGATCTCAGAGCGCTTGCTGCCAAGACCAAACCGCGCGGCATTACGCTGGCGGTCGATAATACCTGGGGGTCCGGTTACCTCTACCAACCGCTCAAGATGGGTGCCGACGTGTCGATGATCGCCGGCACCAAGCATATCGTCGGCCACTCCGACGTGCTGCTGGGGACCGTGACGACCACGAAGGAAGCCTGGGCACCGGTGCATGATGCGCACGACGCGTTCGGCATCTGCATCTCCGGCGATGATGCGTCTCTTGCCTTGCGCGGTGTGCGCACCATGGCCATCCGTTTGCCGGTGCATGAGGCGACGACAATGAAGATCTGCGCGTGGGCCAGTGGGCGGCCGGAGATCGCCAACGTGCTGTGGCCGGCATGGCCGAAGCATCCGGGCCACGACATCTGGAAGCGCGACTTTAAAGGTGCCTGCGGATTGTTCTCGCTGGAGTTCAAGGCCCCACAAGCCAAAGTGGATAAGTTCATCGATAGTCTGGTGTGTTTTCAGATCGGGGCGTCGTGGGGTGGCTATGAGAGCCTCGTGAACCTCACGCAAGTGCCTCTCATGCGGACGGTGACCGACTGGTCGAAGCGCGGACCCATTGTCCGCTTCCATGCGGGCCTCGAAGACCCGGCCGATCTCATCCGCGATCTTGAGCAGGCGATGAAGCATCTGGCGTAAGCGCAGCCCTATGGGAGACGACGTGATGAGCACGATGCGGACCAGTGAACGGCTGATCGCTAGCAACGGCGTGTCGCTGTGTTGCGATACGTTCGGTGATCCGCAAAATCCTGCGCTGGTACTCATTATGGGCCTTGGTGCGCAGATGATCAGCTGGGACGAGGCGTTCTGTGCCGCGCTTGCGGAGCGCGGACTGCACGTCGTCCGCTTCGACAACCGCGACATCGGCAAGTCGACGCATCTCACCGCGCTGGGCGTGCCGAACACGATGGCGCTGATGGCCAAGACCGCCTTGGGCTTCAAACCGAAAGTGCCTTACACGCTGCGCGATATGGCGCTGGATACGGTAGGTCTGATGGATGCGCTCGGCATCCAGCGTGCGCATGTGGCCGGTGCCTCCATGGGCGGTGGGATCGTGCAGGAGATGGCGATCCACATGCCGGAGCGGTTGCTGACCATGACATCGATCATGTCATCAACAGGTGATCCTGGATTGCCGCCGCCGACGGCTGACGCGCTCAAGATCCTGTTCGGTGCGCCACCCAAGGATCGTGACGCCTATCTGGAGCATCACGCCAAAGTGCTGCACACGTTGCGCGGGCCGCACTTTGGCGAGGATGTTGTTACGGATCGCGAACGTGCGATGCGCAATTTCGAGCGCGGGCTCAATCCATCGGGCGTGGCGCGGCAGCTCGCGGCTATCATCGCGTCGGGCAATCGTACGCCGGCGCTGACGCGTATCAAGACACCAACGCTAGTGATTCATGGCGATGCGGACCCGCTGATCCGCGTCGCTGGTGGGCGCGCGACGGCGAATGCCATCACCGGTTCAAAGCTCGAAATTCTGCCCGGTATGGGCCACACCTTGCCGCGGCCGCTGTGGCCGCGCATCATCGATGCTATCGTCGCCCATTGCCATTGACCGCTCCGGAGGTGCGCCCATGATCAAGCACAATTACGCCGATGTGAATGGCATCCGTATGCACTATGCGCATGCGGGCCCAGATTCAGGTTCTGGAAAACTGATGCTGTTCGCACACGGCTTTCCGGAATACTGGGCGGCGTGGAAACCGCTGCTGCCAGAGTTCGCGCGCGACTATCACGCGGTGGCGCCTGATTTGCGCGGCTACAATCTCACGTCCAAGCCGCCAGAGGTCGAGCAGTATGCCATAGGCACGCTGGTCGAGGATTTGGGGGCGCTGGCTCAATCGCTGGGACACAAGACTTTTACGCTGGTTGCGCACGATTGGGGTGGCGGTGTTGCGTGGTCGCTGGCGATGCGGCATCCCGAGTGGCTTGAGCAGTTGATCATCATCAACTCGCCGCATCCGACGGTGTTCGAGCGGGAATTGAATTCTAACCCGGCGCAGCAGAAAGCCAGCATCTATACGCGTGTTTTTCAGTCGCCGAAAACCGAGGCGATGCTGACCGCGAACGGCTATCAGATGCTTGTCGACACGTTGCTGACCGCTGGCTTGAAGAGTGGGGTGTTCACGGAGGCTGACAAGCAAGACTACATCGCAGCGTGGTCACAGCCCGGTGCGATCACCGGTATGCTCAACTATTATCGTGCGGCCAACATGGGGCCACCGATGAAGCCGGGTGAAACCGCGCGCAGCTTCGAAACCGGCATCAAGGATCCGGTCGTGCGTGTGCCAACGTTAGTCATCTGGGGCGAGAAGGATCCGCATCTGATGGCCAGTAATCTCGATGGGCTTGAGGCGTACGTGCCCGATCTCACTGTGCGGCGTATCCCGGAGGGAACCCATTGGGTGATCCACGAGAAGCCAAAAGATGTGGCGGCGCATATGCGGGCGTTTCTTGCGCGGGCATGAGGGCCAACACCCTTAACAAAGCTGGTTAACGTCCGCGGCAACCCGCGCGCCCCTGCGCGCGAACGGCAACGCCCGCGGCGGCCGGCTCGCGGTTACGCGTGTCGGCGCGGGCAAAAAATACGTAGAGCGCGATGGCGCCGCCGCGGGGCTTGCACCCGCTTCGCTTGTCAGGGCTTTCACCTGCTCGCTAGTCAGGGCTTTCACCTGCGCGCTCGTCGGCACTTTCAACCGCTTCAGTTCGTGGCCGCCTTTCAGGCCCTTACCGCTTGTCACCGCGTCTGAGGTCGACCGGCGCATTGTTGCGGGCGGGTTCCACCGCGCTGCACGACCGGCAGTCCGGGCTTCGCCGGAGGCCGATCCGTTTCAGCCCACCAGCGTTCTCGAGAACGCCGCCGCTGGGCTAATTTGTTGCATTCAATCTAACACAACTTGTGCTAATATAAATAGTTTCTACACTTTAACGTTAAGGTGTGTCGGATGTTGCGCGCGCTCCCTGAGCCAGCGTCAACGCTCATCAGCGCTCATCAGCGAACACTCAACTTTTTTCGTTTTCACCTTTTCTCGCTTTCCCCTTTTTCGTTTTCCCGGAATTTGGACTGCGCGGTTCAGCGCTGGCCAAATATCCGGGACCCTCATCTGTCAAAAATTTGCGTGATTGGCGTCGCGCCTTCGTCCGCACCGCGAGGCTCACACCGACGGCCGATGATCGAGCGGATTGCGTTTCATCGACACGTGACGATCCCGGATATGCGCCGCCCGCTGCCGCGCCCGACACATTCCGGGAGAACGAAAATGGGGTTTTGTGGGCGGGAGCACATAGACATGAGCAGCACCACCACCGGTGCACCATCCCAGCCGTCGCGGCGGATGACCCCGCAAGGAGACTTTCAAGTGATTGCGCTTTGAAACGACCTATTCCGCCCACCGTGCCACTTTTTATTTCAGCAGAAAAAATCAGTGGCCAGGCGAAAAGAGGCGCGCGCTCCGCCTGACGCAATGATGTTGGTGGTTGACGGTTGTGGCCAGCCAATCAATGCGCACGCCGGACTCAATGGCTGCTCGAACCTAAAGCGGGGGTGTATGCAACCGCACGACGGCCATATCGGCGGCTAAGCGTTCTGAAGTAGGGATCAATCCAGGTATCAACCGCCACTGCAAATGCGACGGAGAGTGCAAAAACCGCTACCGCGAACATCGGGCCTCCGGTTGCCAGCCCAGCCACATTCGCACCAATGGCCTCGATGGCAATCGCGTGTATCAGATAGAGCGAATACGAATAGACACCCAATCTTGTGATCGACGGGCGATTGAGGAGTACGAACGGAAAATGAGACGCGTACCGAATGGCCAAATAGAAGATCGGCATCAGGGCCAAGCCTTGCAGGGAATAACGCAGCGTCTCGTGAAAAACTGGGTTTCGGACCAGAAGTGTACCGAGCAGCAGCGCCATCGAGGCAATAAGGATGCGCCAGTCAAACGCTTTCCCCTCAGTAAGCGATTTTCTGGCAGGGACCTCGCTGACGCTAAGAGCCCGATCAGACGGATTGAACATCAAGGCCAGGATGCAGCCATACAGGATGGAATCAATGCGCGTATCCGTTCCGTAATAGGTACGGATCTTAAGCGCCCCAGGCACCGTCGCGACGTGATAGCGCCAAGCCAGAACTCCAACGCAAACGGCGCAAAATAGCAAGGCGATCCGCGCCGGTGTGACACGCCGCGTCAGCAGCGCCGCCATGACGACTGGATAAAGCATGTAGAAGTGCTCTTCGACAGCCAGCGACCACAGAATTGCTGTCCCAGCAGGAATTGTGCCGCCCGGATCAAAGAAGATCGAATAGTAGTTGGCAAAATACAGCAGTTGAGCTGCCACCCCGCTAGGCGTTATGCCGCCAGGCAGCAATCCAGCGAAAGTGAGCGCGTAGGCGAGCGCCAGCGCTATGAGCATCGGTGGCAACAGTCGGCAAACTCTGCGAACATAGAAAGCGCGAATGCCGATGGTGCCAGTTTGGCGATGTTCCTGCAGCAGCAGCGTCGTAATAAGAAATCCCGAAAGGAAGAAAAATATCGTAACCCCGAGGCCACCAGGGATGATCGTTCCGTAGCCAACGTGAGCCAGAATAACGAGCATCACTGATAGGGCCCTGATGCCGTCGAGAGAGGGAATGGGCGGATACGCTGCTTCGCTCCGCGCCATAGCAGTGATTTTGGTCGCGGCGTCTAATGCCCGCCTTTGTTCAGGAGCTGCGAGGGTCATACGGAGCAATTTCCGATGCTATTACTGCCGGCGTAGAACAAAATTTCCCTCGCCGTCCGGGACGGCCCACCCTGTCTTTTTTTCGCGACTGCGGACCCGTAAGCACGCGTGCATATGGGATCAACTCATGCCGGTGAGCACAACGGTGTTTGAGAGTGCGGTATCAGCTTTTTGCCCTGGCGCAAATCCTTAAACGCCGTGTCTGCAGAGCGGGTCAGTTAGTTTGTGATAATTATGTTAATGTTGTTTCAAAGCTGTGTTTGCGACACGCTCGGAAAACACAGCAAGGGCTGGGCAAATATCTGCGGCCGTTCTATAGTGGGCGGACAGTTTATCAATAGTCTTATTTTTAATTCTGTGCGTGCACTGCGCTTTATTGAAATTGAGGTGAGTGTTTTGCTCATGCGCGCACTGCAGATATGGCGTCACCGTCAGATCAGGCTTGTGGCATCGTTGATGTCGGCCGTCGCACACAGCCCCTGGTGCCGTAAAGTCATCAGAATAATCGATGCTATCCCTGGAGCAACCCGGGTGCTTGTCGGTTACCGGAGACCATTTGCGACCCTCGACGACGCACGGCGCTCAATTGCGCAAGCGGCGGCGGACGGCCACAGCACGACTTCCAGTATTGCCCTGCATGCCGACATGCCGCTCAAGCCCAGACCGAGCGACTACCCAGCCTTTTACTACCTTTCCCAGCCAGCAAAAACCTGCAAGCGGGTCTTCGACCTTGGTGGCAACGTTGGCAACTTGTTCTATTACTACCGGTCATTCATGCCGTTTCCGGATGACCTTGAGTGGACGGTGTTGGACTTGCCAAAGGTAATCGCAGCGGGTCGTCAGCTCGCGGTGCATCGATCAGCAACTGCCCTCCATTTTACAGAGCAATTTGCGGATGCAGACGGTGCGGATCTGCTGATCGTCTCAGGGGCGATGCACTATCTGGATCGGCCACTTTCTGAAATGATATCGGATCTCAACAGATGGCCGCGCTATGTGTTGATCAATCGTACGCCCCTTACCGCGGGAACGGCGTTCGCTACCGTCCAGGACGCGGGGGATTTCCGGGTTGCCTGCACGGTCAGCAACCGCTCAGAGATTCTTCTGCGCTTTGCTCATCTCGGTTACGAGCTTGTCGGAGATTGGGATGCAGCTGAACTGAGCATTCCGCTGCCACTCCATCCGGCTCGAACGGTGCACAGCTATTCAGGACTGCTGTTTTGTCGTCCTTCGTGACAGATTTTGAGCCCTTGCCACTTTTGTGGCGCGCGCGAACAATTCGGTGCCGCAACCTCGTTGTGAGCAGTAGTCGGTCCGCTCGTTGTCCAAGAGCTCCGGAACAATTCTATCGGCTCACGAGGTCCGCGATGGCTGAGAAAGCGACATTGCCTCCGATTAACCGTTTCGAAGCATGGCATTTTATAGAGCGCCGCAAATGTCCTATCCTCGTGCGACGGCATGTGGATGCAGCCGGCCAATAACTCAGCTTGTAGCGCTTTTCGGAGTTGGGTGTGTCCAAACTCAGTGCGTCGCTACGGAGGCTACCGCTTGCCGCGGTGCCTACAACACTGCGTTGACCGTTCATTGATGAGTTTTAGAAGGGCATCAGCGTGCAGACCCGTTCGATACCCATGTTACTAGGTGATGCGAACTACTATGGGACGCTTGCAGCGGTGCGGTCTCTCGGGCGCGCCGGCGTCAAGGTGGAGACCGCTGATCCGTCGCGCGTATGTCATGGTCGCTACTCGCGGTTCGCAAACGGTCATCTCGTTTGCCCGCCCTTCCACGACACTGACGCATGGGCCGAGTGGCTTTTACGCATTGGCCGCGCCGGGCCACGACGCGCCATCTACGCCACCAGTGATGCCGTTTCGTTCGCCCTAGCCCGCCATCAAGACGAGCTCGGCGCGGTTTTCGATCTGTACCAGCCGCGTCTTGAAGCAATCATGAGCATCCTCGACAAGGGGCTGCTTCTCCAGCACGCCCAAGCCGTGGGCATCGACACACCCGACACCTGGTTTCCAAAGTCCAGTGACGAGGCTGCGATGATCGCCGACGAACTTGGTGGACAAGTGCTGATCAAGCCCCGCTCGCAACTTGTGCAGCGGACCATGACGAAAGGTATTGTGACCTCTGCACGCAGTAGCGACGTTAGACCTGTCTTTGATCGGTACTTGAGGGATGCAGCTCTCGAATGCGGCTTCATCCGGCGGAACCCTGACACTGCGTTTCCGCTCATGCAGCGGTTTTACCCCCAAGCGATCAACACAGTCTATTCGCTCACCGGGTTTCGAGAAAGAGAGCATGGGCGCTGCGTCATGCGTGGCGCAAAAAAGGTGCTGCAGTGTCCGCGAAAGATAGGCGTCGGCCTGTGCTTCGAGCCATCCGCGGTAGACCCGATCCTCGCCGAACGGGCCGCTCGGTTGTGCGAGCGCATCGGCTATTATGGCGTATTCGAACTCGAGTTTATCATGGTCGACCAGAGTGCATTTCTGATCGATTTTAACGGACGCTTTTACAATCAAATTGCATTCGATATCGCACGCGGCATGGACCTGCCGGCCATGGCCTATTGCTCAGCCATCGGTGACCAAGAAGCGCTTGCAGCGCTCATCCGAGGGAGTGAAGAAGGCGAGCGCGCCGGCGTCACTGGCTTTTGCAATCGGTTCGCGCTTGCAACCATGATTAATGTCCAGCAGACGATGGGGAAAATATCGCCTCAGGAGGCGAAGCATTGGCGTGGCTGGTTGGACGGCCCGGCTGATGCGATCATCGACGCCGTTGCTGATCCTGATGACTCTCTGCCGTGGTACTTCGATGTTGCGCAGCACTTTCTGCGCGCGGCTCGGCACCCGCGAGCGGCAATTATGCAGTACACTGTTACGCAGTAAGTGGGTCGTGGTTACAAGAGTTTTAGGAAGGCAAAAGTAGTCATGCTGAGCGCGACTGAGGTGACCATTGTCGGTGCAGGTCCGTACGGTTTGTCATTGGCGGCCCATTTGCGGGCGAAACGTATAAACTACCGTATTTTCGGCGAATCCATGAAATTCTGGCACGATATGCCAGCTGGACTGAATTTGAAGTCTCTCGCCTTTGCGACAAGTATTGACGTCCCCCATAAAGGCAACACATTTCCTGACTGGTGTCGCCGGAATGGTTTGGAAGACTTTGAACCATGCACCATGGAAAGCTTCACGGCGTATGGGCTTGAGATTCAGAAGCGCTTCGTGCCCGACCTTGAGGAAGTGTTAGTCACGCATGTGGCCGCTCAGGGTGATGCCTTTGTGGTTACGTTGGCTTCAGGCGAAGCCTTCCACACGCGAAGCGTCGTGGTTGCGACCGGTCTGTCTGGCATGGCAACGGTTCCCGTCGCTTTGCAGCATTTGCCGGCACACCGCGTTCGGCACACCTTCGACATCTCGGACTACAGTCAATACAGCAGCAAGTCAGTGGCCGTCATTGGCGGCGGTGCGTCCGCGATTGAAGCCGGTGTTTTGGTTCAAGAAGCCGGCGGCTCCGG
>JANNEU010000221.1:0-1569 GCA_031379035.1 Hyphomicrobiaceae bacterium
GGCGAAGCCGCCGGCGCAAGCCTTGTTGGACAATGTTGCACAGATCGCAGGCGATGTGACGCCGCTGGGCATGGCGTGGATCGCGCTTGCTGATGCGGCGCGGCAGACCACTGAAGCCGCTGCCGGCGAAGAGTTCTTCAAGCTGTTTATCGGCGTCGGCCGCGGCGACGTGCTGCCCTTCGCGTCGTTCTACCTGGCCGGCTTCCTGCACGAGCGGCCCCTGGCTGCGGTGCGCGCAGATCTTGCAAAGCTGGGTATCGAGCGCCGCGCCGGCATCCATGAACCCGAAGACAACGTGGCAACGTTGTTCGACGTCATGGCCGGCATGATCGACGGCACCTATGCAGCGCCGCAAACGGCGCAGGATTCATTCTTCGAAGCGCACATTCAGCGCTGGGTGCCGCGCTTGTTCGCCGATATCGCAGTCGCGCCGTCAGCGCATTTCTACCGGGCTGTGGCTGATGTCGGCCGGCACTGGATCGACCTTGAAACACGTGCAGTCGCAATGGCCGCTTGACCACATGAGGACAGAACCAATGTCAAAAGCAAAATCTGATCCCAAGCTCGACCGGCGCGGTTTTCTAAAAGGCATCGGGACCGGTGCCGCCGGCGCGGCCACTGTCGCCGCCGGTGTCAGTGTAACAACGCCTGCAATGGCCGCTGAGAGCGGTGCCGACAAGAAGAAGGCGCGCTACCGCGAGAGCGAGCACGTCAAAAAGTTCTACGCGACCAATCGCTACTGAGACGTTCTCAAGCTTTGCCGCCATTCAATTTCCGACCAATGGGACACGACCCATGCTGACCAAACGCCTCGAAACCAAACTCCGCCGCTCGCGCCTAGCGCCCGCAGAACAGAGGAGCAGCGCGCCGCTCGACCGCCGCGCGTTTCTGCGCAGTGCTGGCGTGACCGCCACTGGGCTCGCCGCCGTCGGCACGCTGGGTGCGGCGACCGTGCAGAAGGCTCATGCGGTCGCGGCGATTGATCACGGCAAACCGGTAACGCTCAAAAAGAACATGTGCACGCACTGTTCGGTCGGTTGCACCGTGACGGCCGAAGTCCAGAACGGCGTTTGGGTCGGCCAGGAACCATCGTGGGAAAGCCCGATCAACCGCGGCACGCACTGCGCCAAGGGTGCGGCCATTCGCGAAATCGTGTTCGGTGATCGCCGCCTGAAGTATCCGATGAAGCTGGTCGACGGCCAGTATCAGAAGATCTCCTGGAAGCAGGCGCTCGACGAGATCAGCGTCAAGATGCTGGATATCCGCGAGAAGTCCGGCCCCGAGTCAGTGTGGTGGCTCGGCTCGGCGAAATTCACCAACGAAGGCGCTTATCTCTATCGCAAGATGGCAGCCTTCTGGGGCACCAACTCGGTCGATCATCAGGCGCGCATCTGTCACTCCACCACCGTTGCCGGCGTTGCCAATACCTGGGGTTACGGCGCGCAGACCAACTCCTACAACGACATCCGCAATTCCAAGACCATGATCATCATGGGTGGTAACCCGGCCGAAGCGCATCCCGTGTCGCTGCAGCACGTGCTGACGGGCAAGGAAACCAATCGCGCCAAC
>JANNEU010000239.1:0-4280 GCA_031379035.1 Hyphomicrobiaceae bacterium
GTTTAAATGGCATTCTGGAGGTCGGTTTTCGCTCCGTGCCTGTTTGGACCGCCAATCAGCCCTGTTGGGCCCCAAAGCCCCCATGATCGACGACCTGTCCGCGGGCTGCGGCGGTTAACCGTGCGCGGAAATCCGCTGGCAAAGGGGTCTTGGTCCAGGTTTTGGGGTCGACATACACGTTGACGGTTTCGGCGGTGACGATGGTTGCGGCGGTGCCTGCACGCCGCATCGCGAAGCCAAGGGTGTAGCTGGTGGTGCCGAGGTTTTTGAGCGTCACGTCGATGGCGAGCGTGTCGTCGAAGCGGGCGGGGCCGGTCCATTCGATCAACATTTTGACGACCTGGAACTCAAAGCTGCCGTCGAAGCAGTTGAGTGGCGCGAAGGTGGCGCGCAAGAACTCGGTGGACGCCAGATCAACGTAGTCGCCGTAGCGCGCGTTGTAGACCACGCCGTGTTGGTCGCACTCGCCATAGCGAACGCGGAGGTAGTAGCGGAAGGGTGGCTGTTCGGACATCAGGCGAGTCCTTCTCTAGGGTCGTTCCGCTTTTGATGGAATCGAAGAACGACCCTAACTCTTTGTTTGGTCGTGCTTCTTTCGGGAAAACCGCTGCACACTTTTCCCGGAAGCACTCTAAGCGATCCCACGCCGGAACATATGCAGCTTATCCGCGCCGACACGCTCGGTCGCAACACGCCCGAGGCCGAAGATGCTGAACCAGGCGTCCATGCCGCCTTCGGGGATGACTTGCAGCCCATCGGCCGGGCCGGGTTCGGCCCCTTGATAGACAATAGCCTCGTCCACCATCCGCGCATCGAGGCAGGCGCGCCAGGTGCGGGGGCCGCCTTCGATCAGCAATCGCGTGATGCCTTTGACGGCGAGTGTGTGCAGCACGGCCGGCATGCCGGCTGCGCCCAGCAGTGCTTCGGGCACGTGGACGAGTTGGACGCCACGGGCGCTCAATGCGGCATCGGCGTGGCCCGATGGGGTGCCGGTGACGAGCCAGGTGGGCGTCGTGTGCGCGCTGGCGACGAGTTTTGTTTCCGGCGGCAGTCCAAGCCGTGGTGACAGCACGATGCGGATCGGTGAGCGCTCGCCAAGTCCGGGCAGGCGGCAGGTGAGTTCCGGGTCATCGGCGCGGACGGTCATGCCGCCGACCAGGATGGCGTCGGCTTCGGCGCGCAGCAGGTGGCCGTCGGCGCGGGCCTCCGGGCCAGTGACCCACACCGGCTTGCCGTCACCGCGGGCGATCCGGCCGTTGGCATCGACGGCCATTTTGATCTGAACGAACGGCCGCTTCTCTGTTTGGCGCAGGATATGGCCGAGGGTGATCCAGCGGGCGCGGCCGCCGAGACGGCCTACATCGACCTCGATGCCGGCTTCGTGAAGCTGTGCAAAGCCGTGACCGGCGACAACGGGATTGGGATCTGGCAGTGCGCAGACGACGCGCGCGATGCCGGCCGCGATGACTGAGTCTGAACAGGTTGGCACGCGCCCGGTGTGTGCGCAGGGTTCCAGCGTGACGTACATCGTCTTGCCGCGGGCCCGCTCGCCGGCGCGGTGCAGGGCTTCTTTTTCGGCGTGCGGACGGCCGCCGGGCTGGGTGTGGCCACGGGCGATCAGTTCGCCGGTGATTTCATCAGCGATCACGGCCCCGACGGATGGATTGGGCGCGGTGGCGCCGAGCCCGCGTCGCGCCATCGCGAGCGCAATGGTCATCATGCGGGCGTCGAACTGGATTTGCGCGGCCGATGGCATGGAGCGGTATTTCTGGTGTCAGTGTTTCCGGTCGGCGGCGCGCTGGGCCGCATCGAGGTTGGGTGGCGTTTCGAGGCCGTTGGCAATCTCGCCGAGAACTTCCTGGAAGTCTGCTGCCTCACGGAAATCGCGGTAAACGGAGGCGAAACGGATATAGGCCACTGGATCGGCACCCTTGAGCGCTTCCATGACCAGTTCGCCGATGGCGGATGATGGGATCTCCGGCTCGCCCAGGCTTTCGAGTTGGCGGGCGATGCCCGAAACCATGCGCTCGATACGCTCGGGCTCGATGGGCCGTTTGCGCACCGCTGTTTCGACCGAGCGGAGCAGCTTATCGCGATCAAACGGTACCCGGCGGCCCGAGCGCTTGATGACCACGAGATCGCGCAATTGGACGCGCTCGAATGTCGTGAAGCGACCGCCGCAATCCTCGCAAACGCGGCGGCGGCGGATGGCCTGGCCTTCGTCGCTTGGCCGGCTGTCTTTGACCTGTGTTTTTTCAGACGCGCAGTAGGGGCAGCGCATGGGAACTCCCGTGCGCAAATGGGGTCAGACCCATGGGTCTGACCCCACCGCGCGATGGCAACTATCCGGATGGCCGAACGTCTGCCCTGCGTTGGCTCAGCGCGTCAAGGTCGATGGTGCTTTATCGACCTCTCGGCAGCGTCGAGTGCCACTCTTGGTTGGGCAAGAGCGGCCCTCAAGCGAGCAGCTTCTCGGCCAGAGAGATACGGCCCCTGTTCTGGCAATTGGCTTGGAGGCGCCGCAACCGTGGCAGAGAACTTTTCACCTGAAGCGACCTCTGCAATTCGGCCGCCGTTGACGCCAAAATACGCGGCAATATCATGTTGGCGATCGCCACGTGTCAACATGCCTTTTACGAGAGCAGCATCATCATTGGTGAGCGAGATGCCGCTAGCGGGTGCTCGATGTCCCATGGTTGAACTCCCTCAAGCTGCCGCTTTGCGCTTCAATAGCTCAGTCTCCACTGCGTCAACCACGAGGTCGTATGACCCCTCGTTCTTGCCGATTTTCTGCGGATCAAACCGATATGCATCCAGCACAACGCGGTACTTCTTAATGATGGAACCCAGACAGTCATCGAGGAATTTGACCGGATCCTCCCGCCAATGGACATGGCCTTTGCTGTCAACAGACATGAGCGCTCTTAAGCCATAGACCAAAGGAAAAATGAGACCATCCGGATAGCTGTACTCCACTTCCTTGTCCAAAAAATGGGAGGTTGGTTTCGTGCGCATATCCTTAGCAAGTTTGACCACGCTGATCTTGCCGAACTTCCCGTCATTGTCGTTATAGGCGTGAGGGAAATCACGGTAGATCTTATCATAGAGCGCAGGAATTTGACCGGCCATAACCAGAGCGCTGGACACTGCGGAGTTGTGCAGATCATGCGTGTAATCGTCGTCGGTCTCGCTCGATACGCGGTCATCGCTCATAAGTCTGTCGAATTCCTGCGCGCATCCGCCTTTGTTTCTGTAGATATTCTGCGGTGGAATTTTAATGTCGACTGGTAGTTCGATCACCGACAAGGGAATCCAGGCGAGCGCAATGATATCCCGCACTTTGATTTCGCCGCCATCGTTGGTTTTCCACTCGACTCGGTCGGCGATCTTGGGCGGTAGGCTCTTGCGTAAGTGTTCGTAGAAACCTTTCTTATTGGCCCGCGTCTCCAGGGTCAGCTCGACGTTGTTGTTACGGGCTGCGCAAATGTCGAGCAGCGAACTGTTGAACGCCGCAACGACGTCATCGTCCTCGAGGTCCGATGGGACAAGGACCTCCATTGGCACAAGGAAGTCCAAGGGGCCATCCTCGCCGTCTTCGGTCTGCGCTTTGCGGAGTGCGTCGATGGAATCTCGGTGTTCTTCCCATGCAGCTTTCAGATCAGGCCAAAGCTTGATCTTAAGCTTCTTGAAGGCTTTCTCGTCACCGAGAGCTCTCTCCAACAGCAGCGAACCAATCGCCAGCATATTGTGGCCACCATCAAGCACACCTTCAATCTTCGTGTTCTCGAAATGCAACTCGTAGCGGTTGCGCTGGAGAGCCTTGTAGCTGGATGCACCGACGAGGATTCCCTTAGTCTTGAAGGGGAATGTGCCCGGCGTATCCTTGATACTATCGATTATGTCGGCGGTCACCAAGCCGGCCTTGGCTGAGCGCGGATTGGCCTCAAGGTCGGCGGCATCGAAGAGCTGCAGCATATGCTTGGCACGCACAAAGCCGACGAGGCGGCGCACAGGCCCCTCGAATTGATCGGCCACTTGCTCGAAGCGGATTACGATGTTGGTTGGGTTCATTCCGGCATCTCCATTGTTGGAGAGAACCGGGTCCGGGCGCAGGGTCACAATACGTGACGGCGCAAATAGACCGCGTGGGCCTGTCTGAGCACATCGCCATCCGGCGACACTACAATCCAGAACCGTTCTCAGGTTCTTCGCAGCCCCCATCCGGGGACTAAGAGCTTATATGGTTAATACAGATCAAAGTCAAGCTAGCAATGACACGC
>JANNEU010000266.1:0-8259 GCA_031379035.1 Hyphomicrobiaceae bacterium
CGCCAGCCGCCACGACGCACTTCATCCACGACCTGTGGGGCAATGTGCTGGCCGAAACCAACGGCACGGCCGCAGGAACAACCCGCGAGTACATCTGGCTGCCGGAAGTCGAGATCGCGCCAGCCGATGGTGCGCGCTCGCAGGTTGACCGGCCGATTGCGGTGGTGAATGCCGTCAACACTGCAACACCAGCCACGTGGTACGTCTCCGTCGACCACCTCAACCGCCCGATCCAGATGACGGACGCCGCCAAAGCCAGCGTCTGGGCGGCCGTCTGGCAGCCCTGGGGCGGGGTGCATTCCATCACCGGCACGGCGTCCCTGGATGCCCGCCTCCCCGGCCAATGGTTCCAAGCCGAAACCGGCTTGCACTACAACTGGCACCGGCAGTACGATCCAACCGTGGGCCGCTACACCCAGCCCGACCCGCTCGGGTTTGTCGATGGGCCGAGTGTGTATGGGTATGTAGGTGGGTTGCCGCAGGTCCGAGTGGATAGAGATGGACGTCAGACCACGTCATATAGTCCAACCATACCGTTGCCACCATGGCTTTTCCGAGTCTGCCTTTCGAACCCTTATGCTTTCGCCGCTTGCGGTACGATAGCGATTGGAACTGTGTGCATGGCAATTTTCGACAAGACTCGACGATGCAAAAAACAGTTAAAGACATGTCAGGAAGACTGCCTAGACGTGCTGCCTGGGGCGCGATCAAACCAAGGAATGGAATATACGAGGTGTGTGAGCCAATGCATGTTCAACGCAGGTTGTGGAGGAACTGATTATTCAAATGATTGACAAGCAGCAATCAAAAAGGCTGATGAAGATGGCCGTAAAATGCAGTGGCGAACTCAATGAAATGCTTCTAGATGCGCAAACCTATAATTTGTCCGAACTACAGAGCCTCCAAATGCGTAAGCACGTCGGGCAGGTTATCACAATATTACTTGTTGAAATCATAAATCCCATTGGGGAGCAATTTCCAGAATTACTGCCTAAGCTACTGCGTCCTAAGGGAGCTGGTCAGACGAAAAACTTGAGAAGTAAGAAACCAGTTCGTTGACCATAGACTGCAGCGCCTCACCAAGTTGCAATCGCAGAACGTGATCATCGATCTGGCCTACGACCAACGCGGCAACACCAAGAGCGACAAGCGCACGATTGGCGGGCAGATTTACACCACGACCTACGAGTACGACCTCGCGGATCGCATCTTCAAGGTGAACTACCCGTCCGGCCGCATCGTCACCTACAACCGCGATGCCGATGGTCGCATTATTCAGGTGACCACCAAGCAGAATTCCACCGCCGCGTCCGTCACGCTGTCGAACAGCATCATCTATCAGCCGATGTCGCGGCTGCTGCAGTCGATGACCTATGGCAACGGGCTCAACGACTGGAACACCTACACGGCCAACTACGAGCTGGACGTGCTGGGCGTCTACAATGGCGCAGCGTCGGTCATCAACCGGGCGCACACGCGCACCGACGCGCAGAACCTGACCAGCATCTTCGACAATGTGACACCCGCCAACAACGCGTCGTTCTGGATGAGCGATGCCAACCGGCTGCAGAACGCCAACGGGCCGTGGGGTGCCAAGACATTTTACTACGATGGCGTCGGCAATCGCACCCAGGAGATTTCCACGCCCACGGGTGGCGCGACCACCACCGACGTGCTGGGCTATCCCTCCACTTCGAACCGCGTCGTCCAAATCACCCGCGGCGCGCAGACCGTGCGGCAGATGACCTATGATGCCGCCGGCAACTTGCTGACCGATGGCGGCAATACGTACACCTACAACAAACGCAATCGGATGGCCGCAGCCACCATCGGCGCAATCGTCTGGAATTACACCTATAACGGCAAGGAACAGCTGGCGATCCGCGCGAAAGTCTCGCCGGCCGCGACCACGCACTTCATCCACGATCTGTGGGGCAATGTGCTCGCCGAGACCAACGGCACGGCCACGGGAACAACCCGCGAATACATCTGGCTGCCGGAAGTCGAGATCGCGCCGGTCACCCGGTGTTGGACAACCCCACCCGGCGCACCTAAAGTCTGAGGTGACACCGACCACCCACCCCCGGCAATCACCCCATGCCCACCTCCCCCCTCTCCCACCTCAACACCCGCGGCGAAGCCGTCATGGTCGACGTGTCTGACAAGGCCGTCACCACACGCACCGCTGTGGCCGAAGGCTTTGTCGCCATGTCCACAGCAACGCTCGCCCTCGTCACGACCGGCACCGCCAAAAAGGGCGACGTGCTCGCCACCGCGCGCATCGCCGGCATCATGGCCGCCAAGCGCACGCACGAGCTGATCCCGCTCTGCCATCCACTGGCGATCACCAAGGTCACCGTCGATCTGACGCCGCAGGCAACACCAGCAGGGTCAAATCCGTGTGGCATCCACGTCCGCGCCGAAGTCAAAGTCGGCGGCCAGACCGGCGTCGAGATGGAAGCACTCACCGCCGTCTCCATCGCCTGTCTGACACTCTACGACATGCTCAAGGCCGCCCAGAAAGACATGGTCATTGGCCCCATCCGCCTGCTCGAAAAAACTGGCGGCAAATCCGGCACATTCCGAGCGGCGGGGTCGTGAGCTGTCACATGATCAGCGTTTGTGAAAGAACAGAAGTTTGTCATGGCCGCGAAGGCGGCCACCCAAGCAACAAGCCGTTAAAGCGGCGATTTACAGAAACAAAATGATCCATCTACAAGCCATGAGGTCACCCCGAGCGTGACCGCAACGTGCTTGGGTGGCCGCCTTCGCGGCCAAGACGTGAGGTATGGCACCGTCGGTGCCATACGCTGAACCTGGAAAATCAGCAGCATGCCCGGATCTAAATCTGACGTCTCCAAGCGCCCGTTGACGGTGGAAGAAGCCCTTGCGCGCGTGCTCGACGGCGTCGCGCCAATTTCAGAAACACGCGATGTCGATCTCCTGGATGCCCTCGGCGCAGTCCTCGCAGCACCCGTCATCGCCCAGCATGCTCAACCACCCTTCGCCGCCTCCGCTATGGATGGCTATGCCGTGCGACGCGCCGATGTCGCAGCACTGCCCGCCACCTTGCGCATCGCTGGCGAGGCCGCCGCCGGGCATGGCTTTGCAGGCGCACTCAAGCCGGGCGACGCCGTGCGCATTTTTACTGGCGCGCCGCTACCGCTCGGTGCCGACGCCGTCGTCATCCAGGAAAACACGCGCGCCGAAAATGGCAAGGTCACGGTCCTCGCTGGCACGCCCGATGGCGATCATGTGCGCCCCCGCGCCGGCGATTTCGATGCCGGCCAAACCCTGCTCGCCGCAGGGCAACTCCTCAGCGCACGCCACCTCACCCTCGCCGCCGCAGCCGGCCACGCAACACTGAAAATCCGCCGCGCGCCCCGCGTCGCCATTCTCGCCACCGGCGATGAATTGGTGCCCCCCGGCACGGTCCCCGCTCGCGATCAAATCGTCTGCTCCAACCCTTATGGCGTCGCAGCCATGGTGCGCGCGGCCGGTGGCCAACCCCATCTGCTCGGCATCGCCCGCGACACCCGCGCAAGCCTCGATGCCAAAATCGCCGAAGCCGTCGATGCCGACATCCTCGTGACCCTCGGCGGCGCCTCCGTCGGTGATCACGATCTCGTCGGCCCCGCGCTCGCATCACGCGGCATGGCGCTCGACTTCTGGAAGATCGCCATGCGGCCCGGCAAGCCGATGATGTTCGGCCGCCTCGGCGCGCAGCGTGTGCTCGGGCTGCCCGGCAATCCGGTCTCATCGCTGATCACGGCGCGGCTGTTCCTGCTGCCGCTCATCGCCGCTTTGCGCGGGCTCCCATCGCACGACGGCGGCGTTACCCACGCGCCCCTCGCCGTCGCGCTGCCTGCCAACGGCCCCCGCGCACACTATATGCGTGCGATCTGGACCACCGGCATCGATGGCCGGCCCGCCGTCTGCCCACTGGCCAACCAGGACAGTTCGCTGCTGACGCCCCTAGCGGCGGCAACTGTACTCATCATCCGGCCCATCTCTGCCCGCGCCGCCGACGCCGGCGACATGGTCCAAACACTGCCGCTCGATTTCTAAATCCGCGCAGTCGCGCGCGGTTGCAAAAGTTTCCACAAAAAGGGCTTGCGGAACGAGGGAAGAACATCTAGGGTGTTCTCGATTTGTACAGCCATGTTCGGCACCACCCGTCCGCCAAACGGCCTAACCCGTAGTCGGACATTGACGCTTAACCAACGTCATCAAAAGGACCAACCCCATGCTGACGGCCAAGCAAAAAGAGCTGCTCTTGCTCATCCACGGGCACCTGCAAGCGTCCGGCGTGCCGCCCTCCTTCGACGAAATGAAAGTGGCGCTCGATCTCAAATCCAAGTCCGGCATCCACCGATTGATCACGGCGCTGGAAGAGCGGGGGTTTATCCGCCGCCTGCCGCATCGCGCCCGTGCACTTGAAATTCTCAAGATGCCGGAAGCCTCGGCTGGCCCACAGGTGGCGGGTGGCTTTGGTGAAAGCGCCCAGCAACGATTGAGCGGCTTCCAGCCGAGCGTCATCGAAGGTGGCGGCAAGAAGCAGCAACAGCCCATCGCTGGCATGCCCGGCGCAGTGGTCAGTGGGGGTATCGGCGTGCCCCTCATGGGCCGCATCGCGGCCGGTGTTCCCATCAGTGCCATCCAGAACCATGCGTCGGATATTGCCTGCCCGCCTGACATGCTCGGCTCCGGCGAGCATTTCGCGCTCGAAGTCAAAGGTGATTCGATGATCGACGCCGGCATTCACGAAGGCGATATCGTCATCATCCGCCGCCAGGATACCGCCAACAACGGCGACATCATCGTCGCTCTGGTCGAAAAAGAAGAGGCAACCTTGAAACGCCTGCGCAAGAAGGGCGCGTCTGTCGCCCTCGAAGCCGCCAATCCAAAATACGAAACGCGCATTTTCGGACCCGACCAAGTCGATATCCAAGGCAAGCTCGTAGGGTTGATCCGCAAGTATTGACGGCTGGCACATAAAGCGGCGGGGGCATCGCGCGGGTGGAGATTTTCGGTCTCGAGATCACCGGTGATCATGCCCGGCTGCTGGTGGCGCTGTTCGGCGGCATCTTCGCGGCGTTCGGCTTTCTCGCCGGCCGCTGGACGCGGCTTCGCAGCGCCCAGGCCTTCAAACGCGAAGACCTCGTCGGCAGCACCGTTGCCACCGAACTCTACGGTTTGGAGCCCAAGCCCGATGGCCGGGTGATGCTGCACATTGTGACCCAGGGCAGCGCCGAAGCCATGAGCGCGGTGTTCACCAACCCGGTCCTGATCCGTCACGTCCAACGCGACGCCGGCCACCACCCGGGATTGCTCGCGCTGAGAGATCCCGTTGCCCACCGCATGATGATGGATGAAGGCAAAGACCGCATCACCGGCCTCGATCCGAAAGCCAACCTCGACTTCATGGAGGGCCGCCCCGTCCGCGTCGACGATGTGCTGTTCGGTTTCGGTGCCTACCGGGAAGGCGAAAATGATCGCGAGATCGGCAACGGCGAAGCCGTGCTGCGAGATGAGGTGGGGCGGCTAGTGCAGATGGTCGTTGGGGAACGCCATATCGCAAGCCTTGCTGATCCAGCCTTCATCAAACGTCTTGATGCCGAGCACGCTGGCCACAGGCCCCGGATCGCCCGCCTGCACGAGTTCGCGCGCGAATGGTTGCGCATTGAACAGTTAGCACCGTCCGAACGCAGCGCCGCCGTCGACAAGATCTGGAAAGTCTCTGTCCGCACGTCGCTGACGTGAGCCGGTTTACCAGTGCGCTGCAAACGCCGTCAGGGCGGTGCGAAACACCGCCCCATCCGTCAACTCTCCGCCCGCCGCATCAATCCAAATATGATCCCCGTTGCCATCCCGAACGGCAGCGCAATCAGCGCCGTCACCATCATACGCATCGGATCATACCCAGCGAACAGCGGCTGCCCGCGGATCCACGGCATCAGCATCCAGCTGCTGAACACCATGATGAACGCACCCAGCAGCAGCCCCTTGAGCCACCCGCCCACCGGAAGCCGCGCGAAGGTCAGCGCATAGAAGAGGCCCCACATGCCGCCCCAGAACACGGTGTTGAACAAGGTCGGCCAGCCCTTCAGCCCTATGCCCGCGCCCAACCCGGCAACGGTACTCGCCACCATCGCCGGAGCGGTCTTCATCGGCTCCATGTTGTACGCAACCGCCGATGCCGGCAGCAGCTTGGCCGCAGCCAAGCCAGCGATAACCGGCTGATGAATAAGCAAGACTGCGAGCATCCCTGCGACAAACCCTAGAATGATACGGCCAACCATGCGTGTCCCCCTGACGGATCGCGGTGTGTCCCGCGGAAAAAGCCTGCCGTTCAAATCCAGCAGAATTGTGCTAACGATGAGCGCGTAAGCGGGCTGCCAACAGCACGTCCACGCCATCCTCTTGGGATCTCTATATCAGGTTTTCGACGCATGGGTGACCGTTTCGACCGCGACCGCGCCGCCCGCTTAAAGCGCTTCGGCTCCGCCATTCCGCCCGAGCCCATTCTCACCTGGGGCATCGGCGATGTGTCCAAGCCCGGCCACAACGGCGGCCCGCCACTTGACGAAGAACCCGGCTACCTCTGGCGTAAATACCGCTGGACCAAAGCCTATAAAGAGGCCTGGAAAACACCGTCCATGGCGGTGCTGAAATTCCGCGTCGCCCGCGCCGAAGCTGCTGGCCTGAGCTATCACGACTACATGCTCGAATTGCTCGACACCGGCCGCCATATGCAAAAAGCCGACGTCGACAAACGTGTCCGCGCGGTCGCCAAACCGACGCCTGTTGGTGGACCAGCGCCAGCCGCGCCCCGGCCTCTAGCCAGCCCTATGGTCGCTCAAACCCGTGACCACCAGACTGTTGAAAGCAAGCCCGATGTTCGTCCAACGTCGCCAGCACGCTCGATCGGTCTGCGGCAGCACACGGCCCCCAGCGACCGCGCAGCACCACAACCCCTTGACGCACCAAAACGCAAGTAATGCGCAACGGCATGCACGGTGTTAGGTCAGGTTTTCGTTGGCCGTGATGCCCGCACGATCCCGGCAATGAAGAGCACAGCGGCGATTTGCGTGCCAGCGTCCGGTTGCTCCCCAAACACAACAAAGCAGGCAATCGCCGACAATACCGGCGCTAAAGTGCTTCCGGCAAAAATGTAGCCGGTTTTCCCGGAAGGTCACGACCAAACAATGAGCTAGGGTCGTTCCTCGATTCCGCCAACAGCGGAACGACCCTAGCACACCCGACAGCGACGCCCGTTGCGCGATGCGTTGAAGGAACGCTGAACCATCGGTCAGGAAGCCGACCGGTGCATAGCGGGCCTATTCATAACTGGCCTATTCATAGTTGGCCTTGTGGCGCGACGATAAATGTTGTGTGCTTGGTCATATTCTTAAGCCGCTCACATCGATGCCCATGGCGATACCGCCAGTTAAGGTGACGAGGCAAGGCGATGAAAAAATTTATTCTTGCAGTGACGATCCTGCTGGTCCTCGTCGCAGCCGCCATCGCCGTGGTGATGCGTCCGCCTCAAACGCTCATCGACGCTCTGCTCGTGCCACGCCTGAAAACGGCATCCGGTCTCGATTGGACGGTGGCAGGTCGCACCACGATTGACTTCTTCCCGGCACCAAAGGTGCGATTGGAGGGCGTCTCAATATCGGACCCGGAGGGTGCGCCGACGCGGACCCTGATGACGGCAGACGCGATGGAAGTCGGTCTGGCTTGGGCCCCGCTTTGGCAGCGTAAGGTGCAGGTGACGTCTCTAAACGTCGAAGCACCGGCGGTTGACGCCAAGAATGTGCAGCGTTTGGCTGCCGCGCGCGGGCGGTCAGCACCGGCCAATGCAGCCGGCACCTCGGCTGCGATGCCCCTGCCCCCACTCGTGACGGTGCGTGGTGGCAAGCTTATCGGCGGCGGCGGCTCACCGCGGCGTAACCTGGCCGATACCATCGATGTTACGATCACGCGCACTGAGGCCACCGGGCCGATGGCGCTGAAAGCAGCCTTCCGCGCTGACCAGCGCAACGGTACGGCGACAGCAACGCTCGCGGCCCTGGACGACCTACTGGCCGGCAAGACTAGCCCCGCGACGCTGAACCTCACGTTCGCGGATGCGACGCTCGATCTCCGTGGCGTTGCGGAAGCGGGGCAAGGATCACCGCGTTTTACGGGTCAGGCGACCGGTGCGACCGCCTCGTTACGTGAGCTGATCGCGCTGTGGACAGAAACCGATATGGC
>JANNEU010000112.1:0-7124 GCA_031379035.1 Hyphomicrobiaceae bacterium
TGCCTCGGCGATTTCGGTCGCCGGTACCCATGGAAGCGGGTGTAGCTCAGCGGTAGAGCACGACCTTGCCAAGGTCGGGGTCGAGGGTTCGATCCCCTTCGCCCGCTCCAAAAATATCAAGATTGCGATCATGATACGAGAGCCCGCCTTTAAGCGGGCTTTTCGTTGTTCAAACAGTCGCAGCGGGATGCGCAGGTCCGTGACCGTGGATTTTAGGGATGCTTGCGCGAGCGAAGCGGCTCATTCATGATCAGACCCTGGTATGTTCGTCCGAGCTCAAAGCTCCGCACGCATCTGGGGAGACACTTGCCATGGTGGATGCAGCTGCGCCCGTGCGCCGGATCGAAACCGGCACGTTAAATTCTTTGAATGCACATAACCCCTATATACAGGGCGTCTACGCGCCGGTAGCGAAAGAAACGACCGCGCTCGACTTGCGCGTCATCGGTGATCTACCCACGGACCTGCACGGTTGTTTTTATCGCAATGGACCAAACCCGCCGCAGGCACCGGAGGGATTGCATCATTGGTTCGACGGCGATGGGATGATCCACGCCATCCACTTCGAGAACGGCAAAGCTGAGTATCGTAACCGCTACATTCAGACGGCCGATCACGTGGCGGATCTCAATGGCGGCTGCGGCGCGGGCGGAGTGCTGGCGCCATCATCGCGAGCTAACAAGCACTCGACGCGCGGCGATCTCGTCTACAAAGACACCGCGAACACTGATCTCGTCGTCCACAACGGTTCGGTGATGGCGCTGTGGTATATCTCAGGCCAACCGGTGCGTGTGAACGCACGGACGCTGGAGACGATCCGCACCGAGAACTTTGGCGGCAAGCTGCCGCGCCACGTCTCGGCGCATTCCAAGGTCGATCCCAAAACCGGCGAGTTCGTGTTTTTCGACTATTCGCTCTACGAGCCTTGGATGACGTTTGGCACCGTCAGCGCGACCAATGAACTGACGCATTTCGAGCGCGTGGAATTGCCGGGTCCGCGGCTGCCGCACGACATGGGGCTGACCGAAAACTACGTTATTCTCCACGATCTGCCAGTAGTGTTCGCCGATCACGGCCTGCGCCGCAGCATGTGGAACATCAAATTCGCCGACCAGCCGGCGCGCTTCGGCGTCGTGCCGCGCACTGGGCGCGGGGATCAGATCCGCTGGTTTGAGACTGACAGTTGCTACATCTATCACGTCGTCAACAGTTGGGAGGACGGCGATGAGGTGGTGATGGTCGCGTGCATGATGATCCCTAACGGCTTCCCGATGAACCCGGCTTACGGCGCCTACGCGCCAATGGTGAATGTGCTGGCGCTGCACGCCGTGCCCGTTGAGTGGCGAATGAATATGCGCACCGGCGAGGTGAAGAAGCGCCAGCTGGATGACAGGATCGGCGAGTTCCCGGTGATCAATCTGGACTACACGGGGCAGAAGACCAAATCGTCTTATCACGTCGCCATGGCACGCACCGAGCTGCAGCGGATGGCCGGGATCTATAAATACGACCTCCAGACGGGTGCCGCGCAAACCTATCACTACGAGCCGCAGATGTTCGGCTCCGAGCCAGCGTTTGCGCCCCGCACGGGGGCGAAAGATGAAGATGACGGCTATGTCATCGCTTTCGTGACTGACGAAAATAGCGGCAAATCGGAGGTGCAAGTGCTCGATGCCAAAAACGTTGAAAAAGGACCGATTGCACGGGTGATGTTGCCAACGCGCGTGCCTGCGGGATTTCACGGCACATGGGCGCGAGGCGACCAGATCGCAGCAGCTTAAGATCTAGCTTGGACCTTTACTTATGGTGGCCCACTCCCACGCGTCGACCGACCATCATGATGCACCGCACGGCATGGATTTGCCAATCACGCGGTTGAATGTGCGTTTGATGGCGCCCGACGGGAAGCTGCCGCCTGACGCACCGGAGTGGATCTGGAAGCTTGATCACCCCTATCTGCACGGCCTCTTCGCGCCGACCAACCGCGAGTATGACGCCGAAAGTCTAGAGATCGAAGGCGAGCTGCCCGCCGATCTTTACGGCGCCTATATTATGAACGGTCCGTCGCAGCGCTTCGAGCCCGTCAATCGCTACCACTACTATGATGGCGACGCGATGCTGCGCGCCATCTACTTCCGCGAGGGCCGTGCGTCGTTTCGCCAGCGGTGGATTCGCAACGAGGCGTTCGTCGTCGAAGACATCGCCAAGATGAACATCTGGCCAGGCCTCGCGGGACCTTACAATTTCATGTTGCCGGGTTCGCCTATCAAAGATACGTCGAACACGGATATCGTTTACTATGCCGGCAAGCTGCTTTCGCTGTTCTATATGGCGGGTAAGCCGTACGAGATCGATCCGCTGACGCTGGAGACGCGCGGCAAAGAAACATTCGGCGGTAAGCTGAGCCATGATCTGTCCGCGCACAGCAAGGTCGATCCGGCGACGGGCGAGCTGTTTTTTTTCAGCTACGGCGATACGCCGCCCTACATGCGCTATGGCGTGGCAAGCCCGACCGGGGCGCTGCTGCACGATGTGGCCATTGATATCCCTGGTCCGCGCTCACCGCACGATCTTGGGCTGACCACGAACTATGCGATTTTGCATGATCTGCCGCTGTTTCACGACGTGGAGCTGCTCAAGAAAACCAAGCATCGCATTCTCTCGTTTCATCGCGACATGCCGGCGCGCTTCGGCATCATTCCGCGCTATGGCCGCGCCGATCAGATCAAGTGGTTTGAGGCGGAGCCCTGCTACATTCTGCACGTGATCAATGCTTGGGAAGAGGGCGATTGGGTGCATCAGGTCTGTTGCCGGCAGGCCAATCCTGACGCCAAGCGTGACAAGGCAGACGGCCCGCTGGCGTCCATGATGGCCTATCGCCGCCGCGTGCACGAGCTCTACAAGTGGTCGTTCAACATGGTAACGGGCGAGGTGCGCGAGGGGCGCCTCGACGATCTCAACACCGAGTTCCCGCGCATCAATCCGCTGCGTGTCGGCAAGAAGTCCAAGCTGGCGTTCAATCAGTTTCTGCCATTGCCGCACGCTGACGGCGGTATTTCCGGCCGCTGTCAGACTTTCGATGCGCTGATCCGATACGACACCGAGACGGGCGTTCGTCAACGCTACGACTACGGCGACGGCGTGTTCGGAAATGAGGCACCCATCGCGCCGAAGCGCGGCGCCACCGCGGAGAGTGCTGAAGACGATGCCTACGCCGTGACCTTCATCACGGATACAAACGATTGGTCATCGGCCTGCCTTGTATTTGATGCCAAAGATATATCGCGCGGCCCAATCGCGAAGGTGAAAATCCCACACCGCATCAGCGCCGGCTTCCACACGACTTGGATCCCTGGCGATGAGATCTACGCATGATCCCCGCAAAGCGCGTGTCTCAAGCGGGATGGTGAACCATGCCCGTTGACTTCGCGCAGATTGTTCAGCTGATCGTGAATGGCGTAGCCATTGGGTCGATCTATGCGCTGGTCGCGGCTGGCCTTGTGATGACCTACAAGGCGACCGAGGTGCTGAACTTCGCCCACGGTGATCTGCTGATGGCGTCAGCGTTTGTCTGCTGGGGCCTGATCACGCTGGCTGGCTGGCCGTTTTGGCTCGCGGCGCCGGCAACTATTGCGGCGATTGCCCTGCTGGCCGCACTTATCGATATGTTGGCCATGCGCCGAATTGTCGGCCAACCGCAGTTCGCGGGGGTCATGCTGACTATTGCCGTCGGGTTCATGTTGCGTGGTGCCGTCAGCCTAACTTTCGGGCCGGACGCCCGCAACCTGCCGACACCGTGGAGCGGGCAGACGACGCGTATCAGCGGCGTTGTGCTTACCAATCTGAGCTTTGTCATCATTGCAGCGACACTGTTGGTGACACTCGCACTCTTTGCATTCCTCGGCCGCACCCGCATCGGGATCTCTGTTCAAGCCGCATCACAAAACCAACTTGCGGCGTACCTGTCGGGCATCCGGGTCAAATGGGTCAACTCGTTGGTATGGGCGATCGCGGGAGCGCTGGCGGCGCTGTGCGGCATCCTGCTGGCACCGACCGCGCTGGTCGATATCAGTCTCTGGCATGTTGTGCTGAAATCGCTGGCAGCGCTGGTGCTCGGTGGATTCGGTTCGATCGCCGGCGCGCTGGTGGGTGGGATCGGGATCGGCCTTATCGAGCAGTTCGCGGGCGTTTACATGCCGGACGGCGTCAAGGACATCGTGGCCTATGTCATTCTGATTGTGATGCTGATCGTGTGGCCGCGCGGATTGCTCGGAGAAGCGCACGGGCGGCGGGTATAGTTGGCTGGAGCGCAGGGGGAGCGGGTGCGGTTTCACTACGAGACAGACTACGGCGACAGTCAGCGTTTGCTGCGTTATGCGGGCGACTGGATCGCGTGGCTGGCGCTGGCCGTGGCGCTGCTTGTGGCACCGTTCGTCCTGCCCCGCTTCATGATCGGCGAACTCAGTTACATCTTCATCCTCGCCACCGCCAGCCTCGGGCTGATGGTGTTGATGGGCTATACGGGTCAAGTATCGCTTGGTCCTGCGGCGTTTGTGGCGATCGGTGCCTATGTGCATGCGGTGGTGCTCAGTATGGGTGTGCCGTTGCCGCTGTCACTGCTGGGCGGCTCATTGGCTACGGCGGTGGCGGGCGTTATCGTCGGCGTGCCGGCGATCCGGGTGTCGGGGCTCTATCTGGCCATGGTGACGATGGCGTTCTCGATCATTGTCGAGCACATCATCGGCCGCTGGAAGTCGGTGACCGGCGGGCACACGGGCCTGCCGGTGCCGGATGCAGCGCTGTTCGGATACTCGCTCGCGGGGCCGAAGGGGTTCTACTATCTGTGCCTGGCGGTGCTCGTTCTAGTGTTCATAGGGCTGGTCAATGTATTGCGCTCGTCGATCGGCCGCGCCTTTGAGGGCGTGCGGGACAGTGAGGCGGCGGCCTACAGCCTTGGCGTGTCAGTACCGGCCTACAAAATCGGTGCGTTTGTGCTGTCTTCGGGCGTACTGGGTCTCGCCGGCGGACTGATGGCGCATCACGTGCAGCATCTGACGCCGGAAGGCTTCGGGCTGATCCTGTCGCTTGAACTTGTGTTGATGGTGGTGATCGGTGGACTGGGCTCGTTGCGCGGCGCGATCCTTGGGGCCATTCTGATCGGCTTTCTGCCGCGCATCATTTCGATGGTGAAGCCGTTGCTGCCGGGTGCCAGCGGCCAGCAGTTCGGCCTCGAAATCTTCATCTATGGGCTGATCCTGTTGCTGTTTGTGCTGTTCGAGCCGACGGGGCTTAATGGGCGCTGGCTGAAACTCAAAGCGCTCGTCACGCACTTCCCGCTCTATCGGCGCGATACCTTCAAGCGCACCAAGACCTATATGAAATCGGAGCGCTACCGGTGAGCCTTCTGCAGGTCGAGAACCTGGCGCTGCATTTTGGTGGTCTCAAAGCCATCGACGACCTGTCGTTCGGTGTCGAGAAAGGCGAGGTGTTCGCCATTATCGGTCCGAACGGCGCCGGCAAGACGTCCGTTTTCAACGTCATTACGCGGATCTTCAGCCCGACCGAGGGACGCATCCTTTTTGATGGCCGCGACATCACGCGGCTGCCACGGGAGGCGATTGCGGGCGCACGCATTGCCCGCACGTTCCAGAACATCGAATTGTTCGAAAAGGCGACCGTGCTCGACAATCTGTTACTGGGACGGCACCGGTTCGCGCGCGGCGGGTTTGTGGCGCAGATGCTGCGGTTGCCGCACGTTGCAGCGGCCGAGCGTGCCGACCGGGACGCCATCGAGACCATCATCAATGTGCTGGAGTTGTCGCCCTACCGTACGGTGCCGGTGTCGGAGTTGCCCTACGGCGTGCGCAAGATCGTCGAGATCGGCCGGGCGCTGGCCATCGATCCTACGCTGATCCTGCTGGATGAGCCGGCCTCCGGATTGAACCCGGAAGAAACGCGCGATCTGTCGTTCTGGATTGAGGATATTCGCGCCGATTTGGATGTAACGGTAATTATGGTGGAACACGATATGTCGCTGGTTGCCGACGTGGCCGACCGGGTGCTGTGCATGAACCTGGGCCGTGTGCTGGCCACCGGCACGGCGGCCGAGGTGCAATCGCACCCGGATGTCGTCGCTGCGTACCTTGGGGCGTGAGCAATGACGACGGCGCCTATCCTGTCGGTGCGCAACATCGAGACTTGGTATGGGCCGGTGGTGGCCATCAAAGGCGTGAGCTTGGACGTTGCCGAAGGACGCATCGTTGCGGTGCTCGGCGCCAATGGCGCGGGCAAGACGACGCTGTTGAAGACGATTGCGGGTGTCATCGATCCGTTCAAGGGCGGCGTGACGTTTGATGGCAAGGCGATCACTGCACTTGATCCAGACGTCATCGCCCGGCAGGGATTGGTGCTGGTGCCGGAGGGGCGGCAGGTGTTTCCGTTTCTGAGCGTGTTGGACAATCTGCGCATGGGCACGTTCGCGCGCCGCGACAATGCTGGCATTCAAGAGGACATCGAGCAGGTCTTTACTTGGTTCCCCAAGTTGCAAGAACGGCGCGCGATGCACGGCGGCCTGCTGTCGGGTGGCGAGCAGCAGATGCTGGCGATCGGCCGGGCGCTGATGGGGCGACCACGGGTGCTGCTGCTGGACGAGCCCTCGTTGGGGCTTTCACCGCTGCTGACCAAAGAGATCTTTGCGATCATCCGGCGGATTAATTCGGAGCGCGGCGTTACGGTTCTGGTTGTTGAACAGAATGCCGCGATTGCGCTGGCCAATGCAGACGATGCCTATGTGATGGAGCTGGGCCGCATCGTTGCGACGGGAACGGCGGCAGAACTGGCCAGCAATGCCGATGTGCGCGAGTTCTATCTCGGCGGCTCGGCGGGAGGCGATCGCGCTGAAGGCCAGCGGCAGCGTTGGAAACGGCGTAAGACGTGGAGGTGAGGGTGACAGCGACGGCACAGATGCAGCCAGCCGGCTCTGGCGACGCGCTGATCGCGGCGGGGGCGGTGCCGTTGCAGGTGTTTCGCGCGCGTGTGACGGAGTGGGGGCCGCTGCCGGCGCTGCGCCGCAAGGATCGCGGTATCTGGCACACCGTCACGTGGGCGCAGTATGGTACGAACGT
>JANNEU010000314.1:0-7273 GCA_031379035.1 Hyphomicrobiaceae bacterium
AGCTTGGCCGCTGCATCAAGCGACGCTTGCGGGCGCGCGACAATCTCGAAGTGCGCAGTCTTCACGACCATCTTGAGCGTCTCATTGCGCGGGTCATCAAGTGCCTGTGCAATCGCCGCCGGTGGCGTGATCTTGTAACGCGCTAAAACAGCGCGCGCGTCGGCCAGCGTCGTTGGATCAGCGACGGTTGGGCCAGAGCCGATGGCCTGCGGCTCGTCGCGCGGCACGTCGGAGATTGCCAAGGTCAGCACACGCGCAGCACCGGCTGCTGCCACCGCCAACCGCCCGCCCTTGATGCGCGACAGATGCCGCCGCACCGTGTTCATGTCGCCGATCGGCGCGCCTGACCGCAACAGTTGCTTGGTCAGCGCCTGCTTGTCGGCGGCAGTCACACCATCGACCGGCGCCGACCACAATGCCGACGCGCCGCCGCTCATCAGCACGAGCACCACGTCGTCAGGCCCGGCGGTCGCCGCGAGGTCAAGCGCGCGCTGGGCTGCTTGCGCGCTCGGTCCATCCGGCACCGGATGCCCCGCCTCGACAATCTTGATCCGTTGCGTTGGCAGTCCAAACCCATGCCGCGTGGTGACGAAGCCCTCGATGCGCTCCAACTGCCCGAGCTGCAGATAGTGCGCCTCCACCGCCTGCGCCATGGCGGCATTGGCCTTGCCCGCGCCGAGCACGATCAACCGCCCGCGCACTGGCACAGGCGGCAGATACGGCGGCACACACGTCCGCGGATGCGCGACCCGCACGGCCTCTGCAAAGAGGGCGAGCACGAGCGTGCGTTGGGCGGTGGGCGTTGAAGGTTGTGCGGTCATTCGAGAGCGTAAGTGGTGAGTGGCCAGTGGTGAATAGTTGCATCGTCCAAAGAGCAGCGCATCACACCGCCTTAAGACAGCGCGTCAAGGCGGCTCGCGAGACGTACTCTACCATCCGCAACCCACCACTGGCCACTCACCACTCCCCACTCACGCTTGCCTCTCACCCCTGCTCGCTCTTTTCCAGCACTGGCTTGAACGCTTCCGTCGCCTTCGCCAACTCGGCTTTGGCGTTGCCGCCGGACAGCAGGTTGGTCAGCGCCACGCCGAAGGTGTCGCGGAACTCGGTGACGGGGATGATCACCGGCAGCCCCGGCCGGCCAATTTTGGCAGAACCCGCGAGGCAGTCGAAATACTGGTCACCAAACTTCGATCCCACTTTGGCATCCGGGTTCCCCAGCGCCGAGGTGCGGCCCGGTGAGCCGGCACCGGCCTTGAGCATGGCCAGCTGGTTCTTCTTGTTGGCCATGAACTGCGCATAGTACCAGGCTGCGCCCTTCTTGGTGGAGGTCCGGGAGATGCCTAATCCATCAGCGAAGGTTGCCGAATGATGCCCCTTCGGCCCGGCGGGTGTAATGCCGTAGCCGACCTTGCCAACGATCTTCGACTTGGTGGGATCTTCCAACGGCGTCGTAAAGCCAATCCCGTCCAACCACATCGCCGCGCGGCCCTGGGCGAACGTCGTCTGGCATTCGTTCCAGTTGAAGCCGATGGTGCCGGGCGGCGCGAATTCCTTGTTGAGGCGGGCGTAAAGCTCAGCTGCCCATACCGCTTCCGGCGTGTCGGTCAGCAGCTTGCTGCCATCGGCCGTCACGGTTTCCTGGCCCATGCCGAGCAGCCACGATGTCCATACGGGAATGTTCGCATTCTTGAGCCCGCGCGACACAAACCCATAGGTGCCCTTGGCCGGATCATTCAACTTCTGCGCGGCCGTGACCAGTTCATCCATCGTCTTCGGGTAGGCGACGCCCTTCTGTTCGAAGAGTTCCTTGTTGTAGTAAAGCATCCAGTAATCGACGAAGTGCGGCAGCGTTGTCATTGTGCCATCGGCCTGCGTGGCGTAGTTCAGACCGGCCGTGTTGAAGTCGGGAAAGTCGAACTCGGGGCTGGTCTGCGACTTGTCGGCGATCAGCGGCTTCAGGTCTTCCAGCCAGTTGCCCTTCTTGGAGAGCCGCTTCTGCACATGCAATGCCAGCATGCACACGTCGAACGACGGCTTGCCAGAGGTGAATTCGATCATCGCCTTCTGGCGCTGCTGCTGCTCGGGCACCTGTTCGCTCGACACCTCGATGCCGGTCAGCGCGGTGAATTCCTTTTCATGCGCCTGCAGCAGATCGGAGCGTGGGTTCTTGACCAGCAGCGCGTCGAGCTTGGTACCAGCATAGCGCTTCCAGTCGAAGCTCGATTGGCCCAGCGCCGTGCGGTTGATCATCGGTGCGCCGACGGTGGTCAACACCAGCGCACTGGCACCCGTCTTCAGCAGAGCGCGGCGCGTCTTTAAGTGCGTGCGACGCGACGCGCCGTTTGGCGGAGTGGTGCTGTTTGTCATGGTGTCCTCCCGATGGACGTGATGGATGGCGTGCGGTCGTTGGAATGGCGTGCCGCTGCGCTTGCTTTCAAGCTGCTCCATTCGCGCCGCCTTGGCAACGGTCAGCGCCGCAACGGGGACATTCGCCGGAACGCCATTGCGCGAGGCTGGCTCAAAGGGCTAAAAGACCCACAGGGGCGGTTAGCTCAGCGGTAGAGCGCTTCGTTTACACCGAAGATGTCGCAGGTTCGATCCCTGCACTGCCCACCAGCAAAATCAATAACTTGAACTTGTTTGCCGCCGCACTCTGCGCTTCGGTTGCATTGACATTCGTGCACTCGTCCGGGAACGAGAGCGCATGTCCTCCGACTCGCACCCCGCTCAATTGCCCCGCCCGCTCGCTGGCCGCCGCGCGTGGCTGATCACCGACGGCAAGATCGGCATGGACGTGCAGGTGCGCGGCGTTGCCGATGCGCTGGGGCTGGACGCCGACATGAAACATGTCGCGCCGGCCGGCGTGCACCGCTTTCTGTCCCCGTGGCTGCCGCCCGCTGCTCGCGAGCGCATCGGTAGCGGCGGCCCGCTCAGCCCGCCTTGGCCGGACGTCGTGTTGGCGACAGGCCGCCTCAGCATTCCCTATCTGCGCGCCGTGCGGCGGCAGGCGGGCGAAGAGACGTACACCGTCATTCTGCAGGACCCGAAGACCGGCGCAGGCTCAGCGGATCTGATCTGGGTGCCAGCCCACGACACGTTGCGCGGCGCCACTGTGATCACCACACCAACGGCACCGCATAGCTTCACCCAGACCCGCATCGCAGCTTTGCGCGCCAATATGCCGGCCGAAATCGCGGCATTGCCGGCCCCGCGCGTCGCCATCATGCTCGGTGGCCGCAGTGGCGACTATCCCTACAGCGACGGTTGCCACCGGCGGCTTGCTACGTCCCTGCAGTCCCTTGCCGCGCTGGGCGTCAGCTTCCTCATCACGCCCTCCCGGCGGACGCACCCGGAGTTGCTCGCAACCGTTGATGCCGCCACCGTGACGAACCCACGTATTTTCTGGCTCGACCAAAGTCAGAATTCGGGGCCCAACCCCTACCCGGACTTTCTGGCGCAGGCCGACGTGTTGATTGCCACCGCAGACTCCGTCAACATGAGCAGTGAGATAACTGCCACCGGCCGCCCGGCCTATATCTTCTCTCCCGCAGGCGGCTCGCCGAAATTCCACCGCTTCCATGCAGCCCTGCAGGCCTCCGGCGCGGTGCGGCCATTGCCCGATCACTTCGAAACGCTGGAGACCTGGACATATACGCCGCACGATGCCGGTGCCATGATTGCCGCAGAAATTGAAAAGCGCTTCGCCGCGCGATCCTCTGGCGCGGCACACCAGAGCGTCTGATAACCGCCATCCGAGACTTTGGCCGCTTGGCCTGGATCAGGGAGACCCCGATGCCCCATCTCAATCTCGACAAGCTCCGCTCAGCGCAGGTCGAAACCAATCCCTTCAACTACACCATTGTCCCGGCGTTCCTCGGCGCTGACAGCGTGGCACGCATCAACGCCACTTATCCCAACATCGAGAAGGGCGGCTCTTACCCGGTCGAAAGCCTCGAGAACACCATGACGATCAAGGATGTGATCGCCGAACTCGACAGCCCCGAGTTCGAAGCCGTCATCGAAGAGAAGTTCAATGTTACGCTTGAGGGCCGGCCGAAAATGTACTCGCTGCGCGGCTATACACGCGCCAAGGATGGCTCGATCCATACCGACAGCAAAGACAAGATCATCACGGTGTTGTTGTATCTCAACGAGAACTGGCAGCAGCCCGGCGGCCGCCTCCGCATTCTCCGCGATGGCAAGAACGTCGATAACTACGCGGCCGAAGTCGCGCCCGACAACGGTACGCTCCTGGTGTTCAAGCGCTCCGATACCTCCTGGCACGGGCATCATCCCTTCGATGGCCCGCGCCGTTCCTTGCAGATGAACTGGATGACCAGCGAAGGCTCCAAGGGCTTCCACGCCATCCGCCACAAGCTCTCCGCCGCCGTAAAGAAACTGACGGCGTGATGGCGAATTTCTCAGCCGGAGACCTGCCATGATGAAGCTTAAGGCGTTTAACGCAGACACAGCCCCGCTGCCGGTTGGCAACTATGTCCAGGCGCTGGAAGTCACCGGCGCGACACGGCGGCTCTACGTCAGTGGCCAGATACCCGTCACGCGCGACGGAGCGCTGCCGTCCGGCTTCAAGGCGCAGGCAGAACTCGCCTGGCAGAATCTTGCGGCGCAGTTGGCTGCCGCGAACATGACGGTGGCCAACCTCGTCAAAGTCACGATCTTTCTCTCTGATCGTGCATACGCCATGGAGAACCGCGTCGTCCGCAAGGCCGCCCTCGGCGACCACGCACCCGCCATGACCGTGATCATCACTGGCATCTTCGACGAGGCCTGGTTGCTAGAGATCGAAGGCATCGCGGAAGCATGAGTATGCGCAGACACACGGCGTGCCGCTGATGAACTACCTGTTGCTGGCCCTCATTCCGGCGGCGTTCGGCTTGAACCCGGTGATCGCGCGGGCGCTGCACCAGACGTTTGAGCCGGGCACGTTGACCGTTCTCCGCTGGTCGTTCTCTGCCCTCATCATCGGCGTCATCGCGCTGGCCCGCGGACGCCGCGAGCGCTGGCGGGCATCCCTGCGCGACTATGCCAGCCTGATCGGGCTGGGCATCGCCGGCATGGGGTTTTGCGCTTACGCCGCTTATGTGGCGACGCAGACGGCGACAGCAACCACCGTCGGTCTCATCTACGCCTGCACCGCCGCGCTCGTCGCGCTCTATGAAATTTTACGCGGACAGACACGGCCCAGTATTGCGCTGCTGTCCGGCTTGACGCTCTGTCTCGTCGGCGTTGCGACCTTGCTGACGCGGGGCCATTTGGAAGCGCTCAGTACGCTCGACATCGGCCGTGGCGAACTGTGGGCCGTGGCCGGCATGAGCGTGTGGGCGTTCTATTCAGTTGCGATGCGGCCACGCGCAAACATCCTAACGCCGCTGGCAAGCTTCACGGTGCTGAGTTGTGCAGCCACGTTGGCAGCTGCACCCTTCATGATGTTGGAGCTTGATGCGCATCCCCTGCCGCAGCTCGGCCTGGTCCACGTGGCGTGGATCGCGGCGCTGGTGTTGATCACCGGCGTCGCTGCCTTCATCGCGTACAATTGGTCGCTCGCCCGGAACGGTGCGATCCTCACCGCCGCAACAATCTCGTTGTCGCCGCTCTACATCGCCGGTATGGCCATCGTGCTGATCGGCGAAGAGATCGCGTGGTTCCACGGCGTGGCACTAACGCTGGTGACGTCAGGTCTCGGCGCCATCAATCTGGCGCGGGCGCGGCAGTGAGGCGTCAACAGGGGAGCGAGGCCATGAACCGACGCCGTCGTCAGCAGATCTTGACCATCTTTGCCATCGTTGCAGCGGTTGCCTTCTCCGCCAAGTTCTTCAAGGCCTACTGGCGCGGGGAAACCACCCAGTCGCGCGTCAAGCCGCTGAACTGATCCTGCCACGGGGAAGGAGTGCGCGTTGCGCTGCCGCGCTTCCGCACCCAACTGGTTAGCCGGTGAACAAGTGCAGGATCTTGAGCTTGTCAATTGCCGCACCGATCGAAGCGGCCAGCAGGGCAAACAGAACCGAGCACGCTAATGCACTCGGCGCCAACCCTGATTTTGAGAATTTTTCAGCGAGGTCTCCAACCTGCGGCAGGCTTTCGTAGCCCGGCTTACGCTTCGCATCCGTCTCTTGCTGCTTTGCAGCCACTTCCGCCAGCGCGATCCGTACATAAAGCCAGAGGCAGACCAAGCTCATTAGAAGCAAGAACCCGTAGGTAATGTGTGAGATTTGTAACATGAATATAATCCTCCCAGTGAATGCTGGAATGTTGGCGCACAATGGCCGCCCAACACAAGGAGAATTCGCCTGCAACGGAATTCGCGCGCCGTTCGCAAACCTGTGTGACCGGGTTCAATCCTGACGCGTCAACAGTGACGCATCACCATAGGAGTAGAAGCGATACCGTGCGGCAATGGCGTGGGCGTAGGCCGCACGCATCGTGTCGAGCCCCGCAAACGCCGAGACGAGCATGAACAGCGTCGATCGCGGGAGGTGGAAGTTGGTCAGCAGCGCATCCACACAGCGGAACTGGTACCCAGGCGTGATGAAGATGTCGGTCTCGCCGGCGAATGATCGCACGGTCCCATCGGCCGCCGCTGCCGTCTCAAGAATGCGCAACGCCGTCGTGCCCGCTGCCACAATGCGACCGCCGCGCGCGCGCACCGCGTTCACCGCCGCAGCCGTTTCGGCTGACACCTCGCCCCATTCGCTGTGCATCGAGTGATCGGCCGTATCCTCGACTTTGACCGGCAGAAATGTGCCTGCCCCGACATGCAGCGTCACCGTGTGGCGTGTGACGCCCCGCGCCTCAAGCGCCGCTAACAGCTCTGGCGTGAAGTGCAGGCTGGCCGTGGGTGCCGCCACCGCCCCGTCCCGCGCCGCGAACAGGGTCTGATAATCGGCCGCGTCTGAGGCAGCGATCCCCCGCTTCAGCGCGATATAGGGCGGCAACGGCATATCGCCGACCGCCCGGATCGCCTCATCGAGCGCTGGTCCGCTGAGATCGAAGGCCAGATCGACCTCGCCATTTTCACCCTTCGCCGCGACCGTCGCATCAAGCGCGACTGCTGCGTCCTGGCGCGCATTCCGCCGAAATTGGACCCGGTCCTCTGCTGCGAGCCGCTTGGCCGGCCGGGCAAATGCGCGCCAACTGCCCGCACTCAGCCGCTTGATGAGCGTCACCGCAATCTTCGCCGGTGGCCCGTCCCCGCGCTGCCGCACGCCCGCCAAAGCAGCCGGGATGACGCGTGTATCGTTGACGACCAGAG
>JANNEU010000182.1:0-15563 GCA_031379035.1 Hyphomicrobiaceae bacterium
CACCGCCGGTCCGCCATCGCTGGTCTCACGTGCAAACGCTTCAGCGGCGGCACGGCACGCATCTCCGAACGCTGGCTTCAAAACGAGATCTTCCGGCGGATAGCCGGCGACGAACAGCTCTGACAACACCACGAGATCGGCGCCAAGCGCTGTAGCCTTGTCGCGTGCGCCGCGCATTTTCGTGACATTGCCCGCAATGTCGCCCACCGTGGGGTTCAACTGCGCGAGCGCAATTTTCAAGGTCTTAGCGGGTGATTGGCTCATGGGGTCGGTATCCTTTGCCTGGTATTTTGGAGCGCGCCGCCCGTCTGTCAATGCCAGTCTCCCAGAGTTGCTTGAATGATGGCGAGCGCTGCCACCGCCGCCGTGTCGGCGCGCATGATGCGCGGACCGAGGTTGATCACATGAGCAAAGGGTTTGGCAGAAATCTGCACGCGCTCAGCTTCAGAGAACCCGCCTTCCGGTCCGATGAGCACCGCAAGCGGGCCGGGTGGCAAGTTGCGTAAGGCGTCGATGGGATTGGCCGCAGCCGCGCCCTCGTCGCAGAAAATCAATCGACGATCAGCCGGCCACACAGCCAGCACGTTTGCCAGCTTGGCCGGTTCGGCAATCTCCGGCAGGCAGAGCACGCCACATTGCTCCGCTGCTTCGATGGCATTGGCGCGCATACGATCAATATTCACGCGTTCGGCGACGGTATGCTGCGTCAGCACCGGCACGAGGCGGCTCGCGCCCATCTCGACGGCCTTCTGCACCATGTAATCGAGACGCGAGCGCTTGAGCGGCGCAAACAGATACCAGAGATCGGGGCCACGCGCCTGCGCGCGTACAAACGCAACCGCTTCAAGCGTCACGCCGCGCTTGCCGTCATGACCGAGCCGCGCCCGCCACTCGCCATCACGGCCATTAAAAACAAGTAACTCGGCACCGGCGGGCAGGCGGAGCACAGAGCGCAGATAACTCGCTTGGTCCGGCGTGCACGTGACAACAACGCCCGCGGCTAACGGATGATCAAGGTAGACGCGCTGAGATGAAAAATCGCGAACGGCCATGGCACGCCAGGTTGCTGGTTACACGTTTAAGATTGGCCAACTGTCGCATGCCGCAAGCGCGTCAGCCACGGCCATGTCACCGCAGCCAGAAGGGTGAGTGCCGCCAGGCCGACGAACAATCCGGCGCGCGCGTCGGTGACACCCGCCTTGAGGGCTGGTGTTAATGCCGGCCGCATCACTTCGCCGATGGTCATGCCGACGATCAGCATACCTGGCGAGCGGCCCAGCCAATGCAAGAGGCCCCCGGCGAGCGTCGCGATGGCCAGGATCACCAGTTCGCCACGCTCGGTACCAACGCGCAGCAGAAGCGCCGCCGACACAAGAACAATGATGCTGGCACAGACCCGGGTGACAACTACCGAACGCGACGCGGGCCACCACGCCGGACGCGGCAAGCGCCGTGCACCACCCACGAAGGCGGCAGCAGTCAAAGCCGCGATCACCAACGCCAGCGCAAAGCTCAGCGCCAGCCGTGGCCGCTGTGTCATCAGCGCGTGGCCAGCAGCGAGACCATGCTCGCCAAGCGCCAGTGTGAAGAGTGCGGCTGTCAGCGTCACCGGCATCGCGAATAGCAGCAGCGGCACAACGGTCGCGACTTTGTCGAAGGCGGAACCGGCAGGCATGGTGGCAGTTGGAAGCTGGGGCCGCAGCAAGGCTACCAATGCTGGACCCACGGCCAGCAACCCAAGCAATAGCGCACGCGGACTGGCCTTCGCGCCATCGAGCGGTTGCAGTGGGCTCAATTCGAGTGCCAGGCCTCCAGCGGTCAATGCCGTAGCGGCGAGCCATGCACCGGGCTGGCTGTTGGTCGCAACAATCACCGCCAGCGCCGCCGCCATGGCCAGCAGCGCGACTTTCTCGACCGGCGCGAGCTTTGGCAGCAGTGCCGCAGCGGGGCCGGTCACCAGCGCCAATACAATCAGCACCACGATGGCAACCGGCACCACACGCCACATGCGTTCGGTCGGTGTCGCGGTCGCGACAAGCGCCGCTGACCACGCGCTGCCGAGCAGAATCAACCCGGTCGCCGGATCGAGCAGCGCGGCTAACGGAAACAGCAGCGCGAAAATCACCGCCAATTCGAGGCCGGCGCGCGTGATCAGCCGCGCGGCGAGTACACCCGACAAAAGTCCAGCCAACAACGCCGCCAGATTGACCGGCAGTGAAAGCACCGACAGTGCGCCAGACAGATGCCCAGAGAACGCGCCCATCAAGCAGCCCCCGCGAGCGGTAGCGCGGCCGTTGCGATCAATGCGACCTTCGCCGCTCGCGGCAATTGTTTGATGCGGGCTTCTTCCTTCTGGGCGGTCGAGCGATCAGGAAAACACGCTTGATAGGCGAGAGTCACCGGCCGCCGCGCCGACGTATAGCGCGCGCCTTTGGCCTTTTCGCCATTGTGCTCAGAAAGCCGCCGCGCCACATCGGTCGCGACGCCCGTGTAGTAGGTGCCGTCCGCGCACGCGACGATATAGACCCAATAGCTCATGCCCTCTCCTGATCCGCGAGGTATCTGATGCGCGCGGATGGGGCAATGGGGCATTGTTCGAGATAAAACGGCAGGGCGGATGTGGCACCCTGAGCGCCGCCATCCGCCTTCACAAGCACGAACTCGCAACAATCACAGCACCACCACGTCGACGGTGATGGCTGGGACTGCGCTGTGCGTCGGACCGGCCTTACGACGCCTGTTTCTTTTTCTTGTGAAAGGGCTTGTAAGGCTTGGCGGCGTGTGGGGGCTTACCTTCGGCTCTTTTGCCTTCATGACGGGGGCTGTCTGTTCGGGCAGTGTTTGGCCGCGCTGAATCTGGCCGCGCTGAATCTGGCCGCTTGAAATGCGCGGGTTTCGGCGGACGCGGTTTTGCGACAAATGGCGCAGGCGTATGTGAAGCGCCTGAGTGCGGCGCGGCACCTTGGGCTGCCGCGTCATCGACACCGGATTTGGTGCTGACGCGTGAGATGTGACCCTGCTTCTGCGGTGCGGCCTTCACGCTGATGGCAAAACTTTCGGCGTGCGCTTCGGCAATCTGGAACCGGCTGTCGCGATCAAAAATCCGGATCGCACCGATCTCAGCTTTTGTCACGCTGCCCGCGCGGCAGAGCAACGGCAGCAGCCAGCGTGGATCGGCATTGTGCTCACGGCCAATTGAGATGCGGAACCACACCATGTCTTGACGCTCTGGACGGTCTGGACGCTCTCCACGGTCTGGCCGCTTGAAGCCGCCGCCTTCGGGGCGTGCGGCAGCACCAGTGCGAGCATCGCCGTCGCGTGCCCCCCGATCCCGCTGCCACGGCTTGTTGCCTGGTGCGCCCTGGTGATCGTTGGCCGCATAGGGCGTGCGCACTTGTGGACCTGGATCTTGGATATCCTCAGGCGCGGGCAGCTGGGCGCGATGGAACCGCATCAGCGCCATGGCAATTTCTTCGGCGGTGCGGCCGGCGAGCAGTGTGCGGCCAAGGGCCAAATCTTCTTCGGTCGCTGGTTCGGCAAAAACCGCATGCGAGAGCAAGCGTTGCTGATCCTGTGCGCGAATCTCATCGGCGGTCGGCGGTGCGCCGAAGGTGGCTTTGACACCCGCGCCTTGCAGCAAGGTTTGCGCACGGCGGAACCGCATCTGCGGCACAATCAGAATGCTGATGCCCTTGCGGCCAGCCCGGCCGGTGCGGCCCGAGCGATGCAGCAGCGTTTCTTTGTCGTTGGGCAGATCGGCGTGCACCACCAGCGCAAGATCAGGCAAATCGAGCCCGCGGGCCGCAACGTCAGTCGCCACCAGCACGCGTGCGCGGCCGTCACGAAGAGCCTGCAGGGCAGTGTTACGTTCGTTCTGGGTCATCTCGCCCGACAGCGCGACGGCGTTGAAGCCGCGCTCCGACAACTGCAAGTGCAAGCGGCGGACGGCTTCACGCGTCGCGCAGAAGACCAGCGCGGCCCCCTGATCAAAGAAGCGCAACACGTTAACGACAGCCAGCGCGGCATCGCGCGGCGCGGTGCGGATGGCGCGATACTCGATATCGGCGTGCGGCTGGTTGCGCGAAATGGTCTCGATGCGCAGCGCATCGCGCTGATAGGTGCGGGCCAGGGTTTCGATGGCCTTCGGCAACGTCGCCGAGAACAGCAATGTCTGCCGTTCTGAAGGCGTCTTATCGAGAATGAATTGCAAATCTTCGCGGAAGCCGAGATCGAGCATCTCGTCGGCTTCGTCGAGCACGACGGCACGCAGCGCCGAGGTGTTCAGACGGCCACGCTCAAGGTGATCGCGGATGCGGCCCGGCGTGCCGACGACGAAGTGGCAACCTGCGGCGAGCGTGCGGGCTTCGGCACGGACATCCATGCCGCCGACCGATGATGCCAGCCGCGCGCCGGTTTCGGCGTAAAGCCAGGCCAATTCGCGCTGCACCTGCATGGCAAGTTCGCGTGTCGGCGCGATGATCAGAGCGAGTGGGGCGGCGGCGCGCTCAAAGCGCTCAGCATCGCCGAGCAGGGTTGACGCCAGCGCCAGGCCGAACGCCACAGTTTTGCCAGAGCCGGTTTGCGCCGAGACGAGCAAGTCGCGGCCGGTCGTGCCGGTTTCAAGAACGGCGGACTGGACGGCGGTTGCTTCGGTATAGGCACGTGCAACAAGAGCGCGCGCGAGCGCGGGATGGGACGTTGGAAATGTCATGGGAGGTCAAAGGCTCGATGTCATGCGCAACAGGCCCGGCCACTTCAGTGGGCCAGGCACTCTGCGTCCGCGATGCCCTCACACGGGCCCCCGTCAGGTCCGCAGGCAAGCCGCGGGCAACAGGCATTATGGGTCTTGGCCCACACCCGGGGCCCCACATAACGATAGGGCCTGGGCATCGCTGCACGGCTCTCGTACGCGGCGTATAGCGCAAAATTATCCACAGGTCTGCTGCCGCCATGCCGCAGGGTCATTGTGGTTAAATTCAAGCCCCGCAAGGCCCTAGCCAGCCTGCGTTAGCCGATCTGATCCCTTATCCGCCCCAACGCCTCTGCCTTGCCCAAAACCGCCATCACATCGAAGACCGGTGGTGACACGGCGCGGCCGGTGAGCGCGGCCCGCAACGGCTGGGCGACTTTGCCAAGCTTCAGGCCCTTTTCTTCGGCGTAGACGCGGAGTGCGGCTTCCAACGGCGCTGCGGCCCATTCGGGCGATGCGTCGAACAGTTTGACGAGTTCGGCCAGCGCGACTTTCGCGTCGGCGTCGATCAGTTTTTGCGCTTTTTCGTCGAGTGCCAGCGGCCGTGTCGCAATAATGTACTTCGCGCCTTCGACAAGTTCCGGCAACGTCTTGGCGCGCTCTTTCAGGCTGGGCAGTGCGGCGGCGAGCTTGTCCCACCCGGCGGTGGCGAAGGCGCTGAAGTCTTTGGATCCGTTGTCTGCGTGCGGTAAGTAATCCTTGATGCGCCGCAACAGCTCGACATCGTCTGCGGCACGGATGTAGTTGCCATTGAGATCACCGAGTTTGGCGAAATCGAACCGCGCCGGCGATTTGCCGACGTTGACGATGTCGAACCATTCGATTGCCTTGTCGGTCGAAAAAATCTCGTCATCGCCGTGGCTCCAACCAAGACGGGCGAGATAGTTGCGCAGCGCCGCCGGCAGATAGCCCATGGCGCGATACTCTTCCGTGCCCTGCGCGCCGTGCCGCTTCGACAGCTTTGCGCCGTCAGCACCGTGCACCAGCGGGATATGCGCGAAGTGCGGCAACTCCCAGCCCATCGCCTGGTATACAAGGCTCTGCCGCGCCGTGTTGGTCAGATGATCGACGCCGCGGATCACGTTGGTGACACCCATGTCGTGATCGTCCACCACCACAGCAAAGTTATAGGTCGGCGCGCCGTCTGACCGCAGGATGATCATGTCGTCGAGATCCTTGTTAGGGAATACGACGCGGCCCTGCACTTGGTCGTCGACCACTGTCTCACCGGTCCGCGCCGTGCGCAGCCGGATGGCCGGCTTGACGCCAGCAGGTGCCGTTGCCGGATCCGCGTCGCGCCAGGGGCTTTCGACGATCAATGGCCGCTTCTCGGCCTCAGCTTTGGCGCGCATCGCCGCCAGCTCTTCAGCCGACAGATAGCAGCGATAGGCTTTGCCGGCGGCCAACAGCTCCTGCCCCACGGCCCGGTGCCGGTCGGCGCGCGCGAACTGGAACAGCGGCTCGCCATCCCAATCGAGCTCCAGCCACTTCAGGCTCTCGAGGATGGCCGTCACATGCTCGGGCTTGGAGCGCTCGCGGTCCGTATCTTCGATGCGCAGCAGGAATTTGCCGCCGGTGTGGCGCGCATAGAGCCAATTGAACAGCGCGGTGCGCGCGCCGCCGATGTGCAGTGTGCCGGTGGGCGAGGGTGCGAAGCGGGTGACAACCGGTCGGGTGCCACTATTGGTAGAATTGTTGTTGTCGGGCATCGGGGAGCTGTGCTGATCTCTGGTTGTAGCGGGGGATTTCGTGAGGCGGCTTTAGCATATGGGGCGCGAGGGCCAAAGCGGGGCGATGGCGGCTGGGCCAGAGGGAGCCGTGGTTGTCACAAAGACACCTTGGCCGCTGACGCGGCTGTTTGCTGCTATCCTTGGGGAAATTGAAGCCGAGCAGGACCGCTGGTTTCTCTGGATCGCCGTCGGATTTGGGGCAGGTGCCGCACTTTATTTCGGCGCAACGCTGGAGCCGCCGTTTTGGGCCTGCGCCATCATCACGGGCACGGCTGCGTTGATCCATGTCTTGGCGCGCCGCTTCGGTTTATGGGGGCTGGTCACAGGATTACTGCTGGCGCTCTCGCTCGGTACCCTGACGGCGAAACTACGAACGGAATTTGTGCGCGCGCCGGTCCTCACGCGTCCGCTCTCGGCCGTGCAGATGACGGGCTGGGTGCAGTTGGTCGAACCACGGCCGGGCAAGGGTCAGCGGGTCACCCTCCAAGTGCGCGACATGGACCGGCTGCCGCGCGAGGCCTGGCCACATCGGGTGCGCGTGCGCACGATGAGCGAAACGCCAGGTCTCGTACCGGGCCAACTGGTGCGGGTGCGCGCCAACCTCTCGGCACCGCAAGCGCCAAGCCTGCCGGGTGATTTCGATTTCGGCCGCTATGCGTGGTTCCATGCGCTCGGCGGCGTCGGGCTGGCGACCGGGCCGCTCGTCGCCATGGACAGCGACGCCGCACCACCCGTCGCGCTGCAGCTTAAAGCGGGCATGGAGCGCGTGCGCTATTGGATCACCCGGCGCATTATGGCGGCGTTGCCGGGCGAAACCGGTGCGATCGCCGCGGCGCTCATTACTGGCGAACGCGGCGGCATCTCAGAGGCCACCAACACCGCCTACCGGGACAGCGGCCTGTTCCACATTCTCTCTATTTCAGGCCTGCACATGGTGGTGATGGCTGGTGCCATCTTTCTACTGATCCGCAGTTTGCTCGCCCTCATCACGCCCATCGCGCTCAACTACCCGATCAAGAAATGGGCCGCCGGAGGTGCACTGGTTGGCGCGCTTGGCTATCTGCTGATCTCGGGCGCGTCGTTCGCCACGGTGCGCTCGTATCTGATGATCACGGTGATGTTCGCCGCCGTCATGCTGGATCGCAACGCGGTGGCTTTGCGGAATGTGGCACTCGCGGCGTTGCTGATCCTTGTCATCTATCCCGAAAGTATTTTCGATCCGGGCTTCCAGATGTCTTTTGCGGCGGTGACGGGCCTTATCTCGATTTATGAGTGGATCAAGCTGCGTGGCCAGCGACGCGCCGGCCCCGAACCACGCGGTGTGATCGCCACTGGCCTTTCGCATTTCGGCGGCATTCTCACGTCGACCCTGATCGCCAGCGCCGCCGTCGCGCCATTCGGCATCTATCACTTCCACAACACACAGTTGCTGGCGATGATCGCCAATCTGGTCGCGTTGCCGCTCTGCGATCTTTACGTGATGCCGCTGGCACTCGGTGTGTTGATCGCGCTGCCGTTCGGGCTTGAGGCATGGCCTCTGCACGCGATGGGCTGGGGCATCGATGGGATGACCTGGGTCGCGCAATGGGTGGCCGCGCTGCCCGGCTCGGTGGTGCGCATTCCGGCCATTCCCATCCTGTCGTTTCAGCTGATGATTGCCGGCGGGTTGTGGTTGCTGCTGTGGAGCCGCTCGTGGCGGTTGCTCGGCGTTCTGCCGATTGCGGCAGGTTTGCTTAACGCGCCCAACCTGCAACGACCCGACGTGCTCGTGAGCCGCGATGGCACCACTGTTGCTGTCCGCCGCGACGATGGCCGGCTCTCAGCCGTTGCCGTGCGCGGCGGTCTGTTCGAGCTCAGTCGGTGGCTCGAATACGATGGCGACAAACGGACCGCCAAAGACGTGGCTGCCGCCGAGGGTTTTTCCTGCGACGCGCTCGGCTGTGCGATCCGTACCCGGGGCCACGAGATTGCGATCCTCTCAAGTGCTGCAGCGCTGCGCGATCATTGCGCCACCGCGAGCGTCATCGTCGTGCGCTTTCTTGCCGGCCGCGCCTGCGAGGGGAGCGCCAGGACGCCGATCCTCATCGATCCGTCCGCCGTCCGCTCCGGCGATGGCCACCTGCTGACCTTCACGCAGACCGGCATCGAACTCCGTACAGTCGCCGAGGCCCGCGGCGCGCGTCCCTGGACCCGCTCCGGTGCGCTGGCCGACACTCGCGCAGGACCGGCACGCCCGCCACGCGAAACCAATGTGCCGTTCGCGACAACATCGCCCGATGGGCCACCCGAACCCGACGAGGATGGCCCGGTGCGCGGGCTGGTGCCGTAAGTGGCGTGCGTCGCATCGATCCAAAAATTTGCCAGGGTCGTTGCGTTCTTGATGGTATCGAGGAATGACCCTAACCCTCTGATTTGTCGTGCTTTGTTCGGGAAAACCGCTGCACACCCCCGGATCAAGTCCGAGGGCATGCTTTTCCCGGAAGCCCTTCAGCACGCCGCGATGGACGTCGACACCGGCTGGGGCAAAGCCTCCGAACAACCGGACGGCACTACCCACGAAATCATATGAAGACCCGGCACCGAGATCGCTCTCACTCGACGCGGTTGCCGATGCGCCCAAGGGTCCACGACCAGTAGACCGTGATCATTTTCCCGATGAAGTTCTGGCGCGGAATGAAGCCGAACTGCCGCGACCGGCTGTCGATGGAATCGTCCCGATTGTCGCCGATCACGAAATAGTGGCCGGACGGGACGACAAGTGGCTCGGTGGTGTCCAGCACGCTGTCTTTGATCTGATCAAGAGTGTCGTAACTGCGGCCGTTGGGCAGGGTCTCGCGCAAAATCTTCGCGCGCGCCGCCCGAGAAGTACCAGCATCCGCCAGATCGCGGGTCCCGTTTGCCGTAGCCATGACCGCGCGCTTGTTGAGATGCAGGACACCCTTAATCATCTGCACGTCGTCGCCCGGCACGCCGACAATGCGCTTCACGAAGATCGTGCTCTCGGAGCGCGGGTCGCGAAACACCGCAACGTCTCCCGGCGCGGGCTCAGCGCGATCATATGCCCGCATGTCGGCGATCACATGATCCCCCAAACGCACGGTCGGCTCCATGGAACGGGACGGAATGCTGAATGCCCGGATCGGCGCGCCACCGCTGGTACTGGCAAAGGGTTTCATAAATCCGACGCCGGTGAAGCAAGCGAGCCAGGCCACATAGACCCACCATTTATTGTAGCGCTGCAAGACGAACGCACGCTCCAGACGTGCGATCCGTGCCGCGTCGATCAGAACAAAAATCAAAAACCCGGCGCTGCCCAGTACCAGCGCCAGGACGCCAAGCGGCGTCGCCAACCAGCCACCGAGGCCGTTGGCGAGCGCAAACAAGGCGAGAAGTCCCCACACTGCCGCCACGACGGCGCGAACCGGGCGGCCTAGATAGAGATATCCGGTGCCGCTCGCAACATTCAGGATCACAGCCACATACCAGCGGCGCGGGCGCACGGCCAACGAACGATCCAATGTTTGATCCATCACCCCACCTCGCCCTGATCGGCCGCGCCACACCGTTTTGAGCTAGCGCGCCGTCCAGCGCCAGCCACCCCAAACCCACACGCCACCAAAGCCGTACAACAGCGCGTTATCGCCGGTCGCGAGATTCCCGCTTTGCCAGCTTCCGCCAGAAGCGATGCGGTTTTTTGAGCATATTTATCACAATGACTTTTCGTTCGCAGTCGCGGCGCGGACAAGCCTTGTCTCGACACGCTCTGTTGGGTTATTTTCCCGGTCACGTGAAAATCGCGCGCACTGCGGTTCGCGCCGAGGGATGATCATGAGATCTGTTCAAATATCGTTGCTCACCGCGCTAGCCGCTTTGCCTGCAGTTGTGTGCTCGCTGGCCGTTGCACACGCGCAAAGCGGGTCGGCGGGTGCCAACGCTACTGCCCAAACAGACACCGAACGCCGAAAGCCAGCCACTTCGACGACCTCTTATCCTCCCTACATGGACGGCGGCGCGCGGCCTGATTATGCAGCAGAGGCCCCACCGATCGTCTATCTGGAACAGTCCGAGCAGCCCGGCACGATCATCATCGATACGAACGGGCGGAAACTTTATTTTGTGCTGTCCGGCAAGCGTGCCTACGCGTATCCGATTTCGGTTGGCCGGGTTGGGTTCACCTGGACGGGGACCGAGCGCATCAGCCAGATCACATCGTGGCCGTCCTGGACGCCGCCACCTGAAATGCGCAAGCGGCAACCCGGTCTGCCGATCACGGTATCGGGCGGCGTCATCAATCCGCTCGGGGCCAAGGCGCTTTATCTTGGCAGCACCATCTACCGCATTCACGGCACAAACAATGCTCGCACGATCGGCCGGGCGTCCTCGTCCGGTTGCTTCAGAATGGTGAATGAGCACGTGGTGCATTTAACAACACTGGCGCGCGTCGGCACGCCTGTCCGCGTGGTGTCGGCCTATGCGGCGGATGTAAGCCCGAACGCGCCGCTGTCATCGTTGTTCTCGGGCTTTGGTGCATCCGACGACGCGCCCCCGAAGCGGACAAAGAAGAACTGACGACCTCCGCCACGGTATGCTTGCGCCGGAGCAGCGAACGGCATTGCTCCACGATCACCCAATCTTCGGCACCGGACGCGCCATATCAGTTCCGGCCATGGCTTGCTCCAGCGCCAGCGCGACCGCGAGCACGCGGACATCGCTGCCGCGAGGACCAAAGATCTGCAGGCCAAACGGCATGCCTTTGTGATCAAGCCCACAGGGCACGACGGCTGCACAGCACAGCGCCGTGGTCGGCGCGTAGGCGATGGCGAGCCAGCGCATGTAGGTCGGCATGGCCTCACCGTTGATCTCTTCGACAAACAACTGTCCATGGGGGAATGGCGTCACAGACGCGGCGGGGCAGATGACCACGTCATAGTCCTCGAAGAAGTCGAGCACGCGCTTCATGAGCTTATGCTGTTCTTCGAAGGCGCGGCCGATTTCGGCAGCAGTGAGTTTCAGCCCGCGTTCGGTGTTATCGATCACGTTGCGGTCGAGCAACTTCTTGTGCTTGGCGAGTTTCTCTTGATGGCCAATGACGTAGGCCAAACCGCGGTGGACTTCGAAAATGTCGTGCAGGCCCGAGAAATCCGGCGTTGCATCGTCGGCTGCGCCGAAGTGGGGTGCCAGCGCTTTTGCGCGTGACTTGAAGACTTTTGCGATATCTCGATCAATCGGACAGACGCCCAGGTCGGGCGAGAAAGCTGCGCGAATGGAGCCGAGATCGGCGGGCTGCAGCGCGTCGGGGAAGTTCATAAAGTCGGACGAAGAATAGGGATCGGCGCGATCGAGATCCAGCTGCGCCTGCAGCAGCAGATAGGCGTCTTCCACGGTGCGGCCCATGGGTCCATTGACGCCCCAGGGGATCAAGCCGGCGATTTTGTCCGGCCCTGGCACGACGCCGACAGAGGGCCGGAAGCCCACAATACCGCAGTAGGCTGCCGGCGTTCTGAGTGAGCCGCCATAGTCGGAACCCGTCGCAATGGGCAGCTGGCCGAGCGCGAGCGCCGCCGCCGCGCCGCCGGATGAGCCCGCGGGGCTGAGCCTGGCGTCAAACGGATTGGTCGTTGCGCCATAGACGCGATTGCGCGTGTTGGCACCGGCACCAAACTCCGGTGTGTTGGTCTTGGCGAAGATGTTGGCGCCTGCCGCCCGCACGTTGGCGACCATGGGATCGTCAGCTTCCGGCACGTGATCTTTAAAGAGCAGAGAGCCCCACGTGGAGCGCAGACCGGCGACTGGGTTGAGGTCTTTAATGCCCGTCGGCAAGCCGTGCAGCAAACCCAAATCATCGCCACGCATCACCTGCTTCTCGGCAGCCTTCGCTTGCTTCTTGGCGAGGGCTTCGTCCATGGCAACAATGGCGTTGGACGTCTTGTTGGTCGCGGCAATGCGTCTGAGGCAACTGCTGAGCAATTCCACCGGCGAGAGTTTTTTGGTGCCAATCAGTCGGCGTGCGGCAACGGCTGTCAGATCACAAGGTTCGGTCATGAGATGGGGGCGGTCCGGAGCGGGTTGAGACTGGCCGACATCATTGGCACGCGCGAACCAGGAATCACCACTGGTTTCTTGCGGTCAGCAGAGTTGCATTGTCGATCATGCTGAATGGACAAGGCAGCGGTGGCATGGCGGGCGCAGTTGAGCGGGTTGGCTTATTCCTAGGCCGGTGCACCGAGGGCGAGCCAGCCGCCATCGGCGGCAAGGTTTGTGCCGGTGATGTAACTGGCGCGCGGCGACGCGAGAAAGGCGATGGCTTCAGCAATTTCGGCCGGATCGGCGAGGCGACCCATGGGGGTGCGCTTTTCGATCCGGCTTAGATCGAGCGCGCCACTGTCGGCGAGCCTTTCGACGAGTGCAGTGCGCACATACCCCGGTGCGATGGCATTGACGCGCACGCCGCCGAGTGCCCACTCGCAGGCCATGGATCGCGTCATAGCGGCGATGCCCGCCTTCGCCGCGCCATAGGCATTGCGGCCGGGGATACCGCCGAGCGCGGCGATGGACGAGACGTTGACGATGCTTCCGTGGCGCGCAGCCAGCATGGGTTTGGCGCAGGCGCGGCTCATGAGAAAGGTGCCACGCAGATGCACAGCAATAACGCGATCAAAGGCGGCGGCGTCCTGCTCCAACGTCGGCGCGGACTGATCGCCGATGCCGGCGTTATTGATCAGGACATCGACGCGGCCGAAGCGTTTGACAACGGCGTCGACGGCCTGCGCGACTGAGGCTTCGCTGGCCACGTCGCAGGCAAGCCCCATATGGCCGTCGCCGAGTTCAGCTGCGCGCGCTCCCGCTGCTGCGACGTTGAGGTCGAAAATGACAGTGTTGGCGTGATCCTGTGCCAAGCGTTGCGCAGTGGCCCAACCGATGCCATCTGCGCCACCGGTGATGATCGCAACACTCATGCGAATCCTCGCGCGCCGCAAGGGGCCTTCACCTTCGCTCACCCACGACAGAACGCCTGGCTAGCCGACTGAGGCATCTGACGCCGAGGGCTCCGCTGCCACACGCGCAAAAATGGCCCGCAGCGTTTCGGACGAGGCATCGTTAACCGCGCCGTTCCAGACCTCATCTGGCGTCCACAGCCACGAGCGAGCTGGATCGTGCCGCATGTCCCAGGTTGGAAACATGCGCGTCTCTATATCCCCAGACCAATGCGCGACAACATCGACGTGGCGTGAGTCGCGCAGGATGCGCGCGAACGTGTGCGTGACGACATCGCGCGGGCCCTCCAGCATCTGCAGGAAGATGTCGTGCCGGCAGATCAGCGCGCCGGTAACACTACCGCGCCGGTTATGGTGGCGGGCGTTGAACAGAATGTTCTCAAGCGTCGTGTCGTCATAACCGAAGGGCCGCGACGAATAGATCAGTTGCATCTGCCGCATGCGATAAGCCTTCAGAGTTGGGCAAACGAGTAGCAGGGTCCCGCCTGCATCGCACATCTGGCACCGTGCGCAATCAGTCATGCGGTTTCGGCGGGGTACTCGCATTTCACGCTCGCCTGTGATACACATACTGTATGAAATTGTGGACGACCAGCACTTTGCAGCCCAGTACGTTGCGGCCCAGCACGTTGCAGCAACGCGCCGCCATCCGAATGCGGTGACGGCCGGACCGTGCCTGCGCGCTCATCCGGCCCGCTGAGGGCTGCCTCCCGGCCAACACACGCAGTTACGTTATCGACGACTATCGTCAGTTGCCGTTACAGGACGGATCATCTAGACTCGCGCGTGACTTGGCAGCCGATCCCTCGGCACCCCCCATCCTTCCCAGGCCGACGGTCCGCCTCCGGATCCGGTCGACATATGCTTTCACGGATCCCTCGCCATGAGCGACCAAAATTCTAAACAGTTCTACATCACCACGCCGATTTTCTATCCAAACGGCGCGCCGCACATCGGTCATGGCTACACCGCCATCGTGACTGATGCGATTGCGCGGTTTGAGCGGCTCGACGGTAAGGACGTGTTTCACCTTACGGGCACGGACGAGCACGGCCTCAAGATGAAGCAGACCGCCATCAAAGACGGCATCACGCCGCTGCAATTGGCCGACAAGAACTCAGCGCAGTTCCGCGACCTCATGGCTGCGCTCGGCACCGCGCACGACGATTTCATCCGTACGACCGAGCCCCGGCATTACGAGACGTGCCAGGAGCTGTGGCGGCGCATGGAAGCATCCGGAGATATCTATCTCAACACCTACGGCGGCTGGTATTCGGTGCGCCAAGAAGCCTATTTCGGCGAAGAGGAAACGACCGTCGGTGAGGACGGCATCCGGCGTGAACCGCTGGGTTCGCCCGTCGAGTGGACAGAGGAGGAAAGCTATTTCTTCCGCCTCTCGAAGTATCAGGACACGCTGCTGGCTCACTACGCGGCGCACCCGGAGTTCATTCTGCCGCCGGAGCGTCGCAATGAAGTGGTGAGCTTCGTCTCGGGTGGATTGCAGGATTTGTCGATCAGCCGTGGCACGCTTGACTGGGGTGTGCCGGTGCCATCGAACCCCAAGCACGTGATGTATGTGTGGACGGATGCGCTGACGAACTATGTCACGGCCACAGGGTTGCTCAACAAGGGCGAGAACCCGCGCAAAAAATATTGGCCAAGCCAAGTCCATATCATCGGCAAGGATATCGTGCGGTTCCACGCGGTGTACTGGCCGGCATTTCTGATGAGCGCGGGCCTCGCATTGCCGGAGCGCGTGTTCGCGCACGGCTTCCTCAACAATCGTGGGGAAAAAATGTCGAAGTCGGTCGGCAACGTCATCGATCCGTTCGATCTCGTAAAAGCCTATGGCCGCGATGCCGTGCGCTTCTTCTTCCTGCGCGAGGCGACGTTTGGGGCAGACGGCAGCTATTCTCATGAAGCGATTGTCGCGCGCATGAACGCTGACCTCGCCAACGGGCTGGGCAATCTCGCACAGCGCTCGCTGTCGATGATCGCGAAGAACTTCGATGGCGTGGTCCCGGCACCAGGCGCGTTCACGGCTGAAGATCTGGCGATGCTGGCAACGGCCGATGCGCTTTATGCGAA
>JANNEU010000395.1:0-8337 GCA_031379035.1 Hyphomicrobiaceae bacterium
TGCCAGCAACCACGCAGCCGCCGTCTCCAGCACGCGGGCAAAACCTGTCGGAACGTAAGGGTTAGGCCGCTCCATCAGCGCATGATCACTTCTGGTTGGATTGAGATCATGCGCTGCTCCTTTGCTTGGTCGCGCGATTGACAGGAAAACCGCACCACACTTTTCCGATCGCGCTCCATCAGGTCACCGGTAATGAATGCGGCGTTCAAGCACGCCGTATTGGATGATCGCGATCGCAGCGAGAATAGCCAGCAACACCACCGTCAGCGCCGCCGCATAGCCAGTATCCCAATACGCAAAGCCCACCTGATAGATGTGGTAGAGCAGCAGCGTGGAGGCATTGTCCGGCCCACCCTTGGTCAGCACCACGATGTGATCAATCATGCGCACCGCATTGATCACCGCATTGACCAGCACAAACAGCGTCGTCGGCATCAGCAATGGTAACTGCACGCGCCGGAAATAGGTCCAACGCGACGCACCCTCCAGCGCCGCGGCTTCAGCCAGGTGCGGCGGCAACTGCTGCAGCGCCGCCAGATAGAAGATCATAAAGAACCCGGCTTCTTTCCACACCGCGACTGCCGTGACGCACGCTAACGCCGTGCTCTGCGATCCCAGCCAGTTGTGGTCCGGCACGCCGAACAGCGACAGCAGCTGCGCCAGGAGGCCGTACTGCGGCGTGTAGAAAAACAGCCAGATGTTGGCGACCGCGATCAACGGTAACACCGTAGGCGTAAAAAACGCCATGCGGATCCAGGTCTGCCCCCGCAGGCGGTCATTCACCAGCACCGCCATCAGCAGCGCTAACCCGATCGCCAGCGGGATCGTCCCCATCGCGAACCAGAAATTGTTCGTCAGCGACTTCCAGAACACCGGGTCCGACACCATCAGCTGATAGTTGTCGAAGCCTACAAACCGGCTCGGCCGGCGCGCCTTCGGTGTCGAATAGAAGCTGTCAATGAACGTGGCGACCACCGGCCAGTGCGTGAACAGCGCCAAAAACGTCATCGCCGGCAGCAGCAGCAGCCAGCCTTCGACCGTATCCCGCCGGAACATCCGCTGAATGGTGGCCCGCATTCCCGACAATGTCCCCTGGCCACACCCTCATTCCCAACATCCCCTATGCGTTGCACAAACCAACGCCCGTTGACACATCTCCCTGCCGTTCAGGTCTTTCCCCAGTCACCACCCATCTCCCGCGATGTAAATTTACCACTCAGGGGGAACTCTCAGGTATAGGTGAGCGGCACAGGGGGGATTCGGCCCAGGACATGCAGCACTAGACCGGGGCCATCGGCCACACGGTAGTTGCAATGTCATGGCATCCCGCCTCCGCGACTTGAACGAGGGTTAAGATGGCGCGCAAACTATTCGGCACCGACGGCATCCGTGGGTTAGCCAACACCTATCCGATGACGAGCGAAATCGCGCTCAAGGCCGGCATGTCCGCCGGCAAGCTGTTCTCCCGCAACGGGACCCACCGGCACCGCGTGGTGATCGGCAAGGATACCCGGCTCTCCGGCTACATGATCGAAACCGCCCTGACCTCAGGCTTCACCGCCGCCGGCATGGACGTGTTTCTGCTTGGCCCCGTACCCACCCCGGGCGTCGCCATGCTGACCCGCAGCATGCGCGCCGACCTCGGCGTCATGATCTCCGCCTCCCACAACGAGAGCCGCGACAACGGCATAAAATTCTTCGATCCCGACGGCTACAAACTGTCCGACGAGATGGAAGCCAAAATGGAGGCCATGATCGCCGGCCCGTCCGATAAGCTGATGGTCCCCGCTGAGCAGATCGGCCGCGCCAAGCGCATCGAAAGCGCCCAGGAGCGTTATGTTGAGTTCGCCAAACGCACCCTGCCGAAAGACGTCCGCCTCGACGGCCTGCGCATTGTCATCGATTGCGCCAACGGGGCCGGCTATCAAGTGGCCCCCAATGCCCTCTGGGAACTGGGCGCCGAAGTCATCAAAATTGGTGTCGATCCGAACGGCACCAACATCAACCACAAATGCGGCTCCACTGCGCCTCAGTCACTGTGCGACAAGGTCAAAGAAGTCCGCGCCGACATCGGCATTGCGCTCGATGGCGACGCCGACCGCGTCGTCATTGTCGATGAAAAGGGCGAGATCGTTGACGGCGATCAGATCATGGCCGTCATCGCCGAGAGCTGGCACAAAAGCGGCACGCTGCACGCTGGCGGCGTCGTCGCAACCATCATGTCCAATCTCGGTCTCGAACACTATCTCAACGATCTCGGTCTCACCCTCGCACGCACGGCCGTCGGCGACCGCTACGTCGTCGAACACATGCGCAAGCACGGCTTTAATCTCGGCGGCGAACAGTCCGGCCACATCGTGCTGTCAGATTTCACCACCACCGGCGACGGCCTCGTCTCCGCTCTGCAGGTGCTCGCCGTCGCCGTCACAACGGGCAAGCCGGTCAGCGAAGTCTGCCAGCGGTTCGTCCGGCTGCCGCAAGTGCTGAAGAACGTGCGTTATGCCAACGGCGCACCCCTCGAAAAAGACTCAGTCATAAAAGCCATCGACAGTGGCAAAGCGCGGCTTGGCAACAAGGGCCGCGTCGTGATCCGCCCTTCCGGCACCGAACCCGTCATCCGCGTCATGGCCGAAGGTGACGATCATCATCTCGTCAACCAGGTGGTCGACGACATCGTCGGTGCGGTGCAGAAAGCCGCTGCCACCAGCTGATCCGCCTATTCCCTATCCAATCGCGCGAAAACTCAGCGCCCCGTGGCCCACCGGCCCGGGGCGCTTTACGTTTGCATAACCCGTCCCGTCCAGAATTGGCGCAGGTCTTAAAGGTCTTTCAACCTTTGATCGGCATTCTCACCCTCGAAGGGAAGCAAGCGCTCCAAGCGCCATGCTTCGCAAAAGTTCGATGGCGTCTGCCGCCACAAGGGGATCACTTATGAAGCTCGTTTCTCGTTGCCTGATCGCTGGCTTGGCGTCTCTTGCTGGCGTCGTTGGCGCATCCGCCGCTGACCTCGGTCGTGGCAGCATCAAGGATGGCGGCTACGAGCCAATGACCAGCGCCCGCCCCGCCATGTTCTATGCACGCGGCGATTTCACCTACAGCGGCAACGATCACGGCGGCATCACCGAGCTGCCGAACTACGCAGCCACCACTGCCAGTGTTGGCCCCAGCCGCGGCTGGGGCTTCGGCCTCGGCATGTACTTCTCGCCCAACATCCGCGGCGACCTGACCCTCGACGTCATGAGCAAAGGCTCGGTACACGGCACCATCAACGAGATCAACGCGACTGTTCAAGGCGAGCGTCAGTTCGGCCTTCGCAACATGGTCGGCCTTGCCAACCTCTATTACGACTTCGACACACGCAGCCGCTTCACGCCTTACCTCGGCGTCGGCCTCGGCTTCTCGCGCAACACCACAACCGCTGGAACGATTGTCATCAACGATTGCGCCGCAGCCTACGGCGGAATTGCCGCCGGCTGCGCAGCCGACATCAGCGGCGCGACACGAACCAGTACAGCAGGCGCACTGATGGCTGGCTTCTCCGCCAAGCTCGGCGATCGCTGGAGCCTGGATGCCGGCTACCGCTTCCTCTATCTCGGCGACGCCCATACCGGTGACATCAAGATCACCCGCGCTGTCAACAATGCCGCCTGGCCGCAGTCAATTACACCGGTCACCGTGCACGACAACTACGCTCATCAGTTCCGCGTCGGCATGCGCATGGACGTCCGCTGATCATATCAAAAACAGTCACTGATGCATGAGCATTCCTGGGCGTCCCCGACGCCCAGCCTAACCTGAATTCCGGCTGCGACGCTGGGTTCGGTGGCTTCGACGGCACGCGACTGTGTTTCAGCGCGCGCCGGTATCCTGGTTGTCTCTCGTGTGCGTAAGGCAAGCCGTCACGGCCGGCCAAGGATGCACTGCGAAGACATTCGATCCTGAGGCGCGCGGCAGGCACTGCCGACGAGCGGGCACGGCTGCAAAGCCTGGCACCGCTGCCATTGAGGGATCGATTCCGATGCGACTGACTTCTGCTTGCCACGCCCTGACACTGAGCCTTGGCACCGCCATTGCGCTCGCCGCCAGCGTTCCCGCCTTCGCCGGCGATCTGAGAAATGGCGCACCCGGCGGCATTAAAGACTATGGGTCGGGCGGCGTCCCCGTACCCGCACCACAGCCCTACCAAGAAAACTTCAAGTGGTACCTTCGCGGCGATCTCGGCACCGGCTTCAAGCACTCCGGCAAAATCGCCGTGGAAGGGTTACCCGCCAGCGTCCTCCAGCCCAAGGACTGGCACGAGCTCAGCATCATCTCGTTCGGCTTCGGCCGCTACGTGACACCATCGCTGCGCACCGAATTCACCGTCGACTACCGGACACCGCGCACGCTCGCTTCCGGCTCCAAGACCCTCGCCGACATTACCAGATCGGGCCGCCTCGCTGACGGCATCACCGGTGCCGGCGCGACGATCATCAACGTCCAAACAAACATCTATGCTGGCACGCAGACCGAAAACACCGATTATCAAAACTCCACATTCCTGATGAGCGCCTTTTATGACTTCAACCGTGAGGGTCGTCTGAAACCCTACGTCGGTGCCGGCATCGGTCTGGCCCGTCATGAACTCGCCCGCAAAGGCAACATCACGTACACCTGCTACGACGGCTTCCAGACATCGACGCCAGGTGCCGTCGTCCAGACCGGCTGCACGACCACAACCGGCAGCGCACCGCTACAGAACGAATATACGACCGACACGTCAAAGACCGCCACCGGTTGGGGCGTTGCAGCCCAGCTATCAGCCGGCGTCTCGTACGCTCTGACGCCGCGCACGCACTGGGATACCGGCTACCGCATGCTGTGGCAAAGCGGCCGTCTCGGCGTCACCAGCAGCGACGGCGCTAGCACGATCCGCATCGATGATCGCTTTGATCACGAAGTCCGCACCGGCATCCGCTGGGATATCTGGTGAGCCCCTGACAGTCGCATCACCGCACCCATCACGGGCGCGCTTCCTGACGGAGGCGCGCCCTTTTTGCATGTCGCTTCCACCAGCCAAGACTGAGCCCCTGAATTACGGACCGAACGACCCAGTTTGGTCCAATACAGTTTGGTCCAATCCCATGGACACCACCGGCCGTTTCTTCCAAACTGCGCGCGAAACGTCTGCCTCTCGGAGCCCGCCACATGGACCCCAGCCTTCGCCGCCAAACCCTTGCTGACCTGCTGCGCCGCAGTGCCAAGCGGCATCCGGGCAAAACCGCGATCATCTGTGGCGCGACAGAATGGACGTACGCTCAGTTCGATGACGTCTGCGACCGGCTCGCGGCAGGCCTGGCAGCCAAGGGCGTCGGCAAAGGCAGCCACATTGCCGTTCTCGCCCGCAATTCGCATGGCTTTGCAGCGCTCCGGTTCGCGCTAGCGCGGCTCGGCGCCGTTCTCGTGCCGATCAATTTCATGCTGAAAGCCGAGGAAGTCGCCTACATTCTGCGGCATGCGGGCGCTGAGATGCTGGCCACCGATAGCGGCCTTGCCGACCTCGCGAAAGCCGCCGCCGCACTCGATACGAAAGTGACGAGCTTCCTGTGGCTGCCCTCGGAGGACCCGAGCACGGCACCCGCAGGGATGATCACGTTCGATGATCTGATCGCCACCAAATCAGCACTTCCGAAGGTCAACGTCCACGGCCACGACCTTCTGCAGATCGTCTACACCAGCGGCACCGAGTCGACGCCCAAAGGTGCCATGCTCACGCACGATGCCGTGATGTGGCAGTATGTGAGCTGCATTTCAGACGCCGAAATTTCCGGCAGCGATCTCGCGCTGCATGCACTGCCGCTCTATCATTGCGCGCAGCTGGATGTGTTCTTTGGTCCGGGCGTCTACACCGGCAGCATCAACATCATCACCTCAAAGCCAACACCAGAAAACCTGCTGCCGCTCATCCAGCGGTTTGGTGTGACATCGTTCTTCGCGCCGCCGACGGTGTGGATTTCGCTGTTGCGCTCGCCGCTGTTTGAGACCACCGACCTGTCGAGCCTCGCAAAAGGTTACTACGGAGCGTCCATCATGCCGGTGGAAGTGCTGCGCGAGATGGCCCGCCGGTTGCCGAACGTGCGGCTGTGGAACCTCTACGGTCAGACAGAAATCGCGCCGCTGGCCACCATGCTGGGACCGGATGAGCAGCTGACCAAGCCCGGCAGTTGCGGTCGCGCCGTGCTCAATGTCGAGACACGCGTGGTGGATGACGACATGCGTGATGTGGCACCCGGCGACGTGGGCGAGATCGTGCATCGCTCACCGCATCTGATGCTGGGTTACTTCCACGACGAAGAACGCACCAAAGCCTCGTTTGAAGGCGGCTGGTTCCACTCCGGCGATCTGGCGACGATTGACGCAGAAGGCTACATCACCGTCGTCGACCGCAAGAAGGATATGATCAAGACCGGCGGCGAAAACGTCGCCAGCCGCGAAGTCGAAGAGATGATCTACCGCCTCGATGGCGTTTCGGAAGTCGCCGTCGTCGGCGTGCCACATCCGCGGTGGGTGGAAGCTGTCATCGCCGTCGTCGTCCCAAAGGCCGGCGCCGCGATCAAGCCGGAAACGGTGATGGCCCATTGCGCAGCAAAACTCGCAGGCTTCAAGGCCCCGAAGACCGTCGTCTTCGTCGACACCCTCCCCAAAAATCCCAGCGGCAAATTGCTGAAACGCGAGCTGCGGACCGCGCACGCGGGGGTGTTTGGGGAGTAGGGGGATGTCGCAATTTTTTGCAGACTCTGCTATTTCTTGTCTGCCAGATTGGAGACGACAGCCATGCTAACGCTGGAACCTGAGACCGAAGAGTTGGCACGCCGTCTGGCTGAGCGCCGCGGGACGACTCCCGAAGTCGTTGTGCGCGAGGCGGTCGAGGCTACGGCACGCGCATCCGGATTGACCGCAACAGCTGCGGGCCATAGCGCTACGAAGGCGAGCTTGGACGAATTAATGGCTATTGCCCGGCATTGCGCAGCCTTACCTTTGCTCGACACGCGAAGCGCCGATGAAATTCTCGGCTACGATGAGCACGGATTGCCGTCGTGATTGTCGTCGATACGTCGGCGCTTGTCGCGATCTTGCAGCTTGAGGATGACGCACAATTGCTTGCTGCGGCGCTCCATGCGGCAACCGCGGTGCCTATCTCTGCTATGACCTTGCTGGAAACTGATATCGTAAGCGTGCTTTGATACGACAAAATGGCTTTCCCTAGTCGCGATCCGCTTTGGTTTCATTCGTACTTGCGCACCTTCCACCACGGCACTGTCTTCGGCATATCCGTCGAGACTTTGCCGGGGAATTTCGCCGGGCGCTTTTCCAGGAACGCCATGACGCCCTCTTTCGTGTCCGCGCTGCGCCCGCGCTCGAAAATCAGCCGGCTATCGACCTTGTGCGCCTCCATGGGGTGATCGGCGCCCAGCATCTTCCAGATGAGCTGACGATTGAGCGCCACGGAAATCCCCGCCGTATTGTCGGCAATCTCGCGAGCAAGCGCGCGAGCGGCAGGCAACAGCGCCGTCGGCTCCACAACCTTACTCACCAGCCGCCCTGTCAGCGCTTCGCTCGCCGGAAACACGCGGCCCGACATCGCCCACTCGAGCGCCTGCGAGACACCGACGACGCGCGGCAGGAACCAACTCGAGCACGCCTCCATCACGATGCCGCGCCGCGTAAACACAAACCCGAACCGCGCCTCCGTCGACGCAATCCGGATATCCATCGGCAGCAGCATGGTCGCCCCGATCCCAACCGCCGGACCATTGATGGCCGCGATCACCGGCTTCAAGCAGTCGAAAATCCGCAGCGTCACGCGCCCACCCCCGTCGCGCGCACTGTCATCAGACAGGTCCGGCAAGGCACCAGCAGCGCCGGGCTTCACAGAACCACGTGCTTCGTAGTCGAACGTTTGCCCGCCAGCCGACAGATCAGCGCCGGCGCAAAACCCACGGCCTGCCCCCGTCACAATGACGGCCCGCACGGCGTCATCCGCATCAACGGCATCGAACGCCGCAATCAACTCGTCCATCATCGCCCGATTGAACGCGTTGAGCTTCTCAGGCCGATTAAGCGTAATCGTCGCAATGCCCTCTTCAACAACGTACGTGAGCGTGGTGGGGGACATACGAGAAACTCCAAGGGCGATAATCTCAGCTTGGACCTAATCGAAGAGGAACCACGCGCTGAAGTCAAATCATCGCAATGCCGATCTGCCTTGCTGTCAGCCGTGACGCGTGCCAAGCCGACCACCTCGCCGCTTTCGGAACGCCCCATGCTCAAACTCTCCATCCTCGATCAATCCATCGC
>JANNEU010000416.1:0-5788 GCA_031379035.1 Hyphomicrobiaceae bacterium
ATCGGAGCCCGCGTGCATGCTGCTGATACTACGAGCCGTCCCCGGTGCGCATACTGAACCGCCGTGATAGGGCACAGGGCAGCAAGTCGCAACCGCGCCACCCCCACGGACCAGCCAAACAGTTATCCTCATGCCCACCGAAGTGCTGTTCTACCACCTCGAGCGCCAGCCGCTCGAAACCGTGCTGCCATCGCTCATCGAGAGAACCGTCGAGCGCGGCTGGCGCGCGGTTATCCAAGCCGGCGACCCGGACCGAGTCCAGGCATTGAACACGCTGCTCTGGAGCTACAAGCCCGAAAGCTTCCTGCCCCACGGCACCAAGGCCGACGGCCCGCCTGCCGAGCAACCCGTCTACCTCACCCACGAGAGCGACAACCCCAACGGTGCCACCGTCCGTTTCCTCGTCGATGGCGCAGCACCCACCACCTTCAACGGCTACGACCGCATCGTCCTGATGTTCGACGGCCGCGACCCCGATGCCCTCGCTCAGGCCCGCACCCACTGGAAATCCGCCAAAGCCAGCGGCGCCACGCTGACATACTGGCAACAGAACGGCGATGGGAGATGGGAGAAGAAGGGGTAGGCTTCTGTTGCGCGCTAGCCCACATTGCCACCCCCGCCCATTCCCGCTATTCCCTCTGCCACGCTCTTTGATCCGACCTGTCCGTCCACTTGGCCCACCGGCCCGCACGCCTGCGTGCGCAAACTCAGGAGGCCCCGATGGCCGCCTCGCCTTTGATGACTGTGATGATGGCTGCCGCCCGTAAGGCTGGCAAAAGCCTCAGCCGCGATTTTGGCGAGGTCGAAAACCTGCAGGTCTCCATCAAGGGCCCGGCCAACTTCGTCTCCGCCGCCGACCATCGCGCCGAGCAGATCGTGTTCGATGAACTCTCCCACGCGCGCCCCGGCTACGGCTTCCTGATGGAAGAGCGCGGCGAAGTCGTCGGCGCCGACAAAACCAACCGCTGGATCGTCGACCCGCTGGATGGCACCACCAACTTCCTCCATTCCAACCCGCTGTTCTCCATCGCCATTGCCTTGGAGCGCGAGGGCCAGATCGTCGCCGGCATCATCTACAATCCCATCATGGACGAGATGTTCATGGCCGAGAAAGGCAAGGGCGCGTTCATGGCCGACAAGTCGGGCCGCGACCGCCGCTTGCGGGTCGCTGCCCGCAAGACATTGGACGACGCGCTGATCACCACCGGCATCCCCCATCGCGGCCGTCCCAATCACGGCCGCTTCCTCGACGAAATAGAAGAAACGATGAAAGTCGTCGCCGGCATCCGCCGCACCGGCTCGGCCTGCCTCGATATGGCCTGGACCGCCGCCGGCCGCTTCGACGCCTACTGGGAACGCGCGCTCGGTGCCTGGGACATTGCCGCTGGCACCATTATTGTTCGCGAAGCCGGCGGCATCGTCTCCGACCTCGACGGCGGCACCGAAATGCTCATCAAAGGCAACGTTTGCTGCGGCAATCAAACCCTGCAACGCGCCATGGTGGATATTCTGAAAGACACCAGCGCGAGCTAGTTTTTCGTATGGATCAAGCCTCAACCGTTTTGTCGTCATGCCGCGAAGGCGGCCACCCAAGCAAGCCAGCTGACTTCGCAAAGCTTTAGCGCTCTGAACGGTCACCGATAGCGCGTGTGATCGAAATCGTGCTGTTCCGATGCTTGGCTTGCTTCGGTGCCTGCCGTCACGTTCCGCGTGCGCCGCACGACGCGGTCTTGACGACGGAGTGGAGTGAGACTTTCGAAATTCACAACATCTGACGGACCGTCAAAACGACCATGACCACGACGCCAAAATCGCGCAATGCAAAACCATCGCCCGCGGCTTCCACCGCCAGCCCGATGACCGGCGGCATGGCCATCGTTGAGCAGCTGATCGCTAACGGCATCGACACCGTGTTCGGCTTGCCCGGCGCACAAACCTATCCGCTATTTGACGCCCTCCAACAGCGCGCCGACCACATCCGCACTTTCGGCGCTCGCCACGAACAAACCTGCGCCTATATGGCCTTCGGTGCCGCCCGCGCCACCGGCAAGCCCGCCGTCTTCACGGTGGTCCCAGGCCCCGGCGTGCTCAACACCACTGCGGCACTCTGCACCGCCATGGGCACTAACACGCCCATTTTGTGCATCACCGGCCAGGTCCCCAGCGCTTTCCTCGGCCGCGGCCGCGGCCACCTGCACGAACTCTCCGATCAACTCGGTACGCTGCGCCCGCTGGTCAAATGGGCCGCCCGCATCGAACGCCCCGCCGATGCGCCGGCCATGATCAACGAAGCCTTCCGGCAGATGCTCTCCGGCCGCCCCGGCCCCGTCGTGCTCGAAATGTGCTGGGACATGATGGCGACAACCGGACACGTCATCACCTTGCCCGCAGCCGTCATCCAGCAAGCGCCGCCGCCATCACCCGCCGAAATCGAAGCCGCAGCCACACTCATCGCCGCAGCCAAGCATCCCATGATCTTCGTCGGCACCGGCGCGCAGGATGCTCATGCCGATGTCCTCGCCCTCGCCGAAGCGCTCGACGCACCCGTCGCAGCCTTCCGCGGTGGTCGTGGCATCGTCGCCGAAGATCACCCGCTCGGCGTCTCTTCGTGGACCGCGCGGCAATTATGGGCTCAGACCGACGTCGCCATCGGCATCGGCTCTCGCCTCGAATTGCCCTACATGCGTTGGGCCTGGCAAAGTGGGCTCATTGACCGCCCGAAAGCCCCGCCACACCTCGTCCGCATCGACGTCGATCCGGCTGAGATGCGCCGTTTGGTACCGCACGCCCCCATCGTCGCTGACGCCACCGCTGGCACCCGCGCATTGCTTGAGGCTGTGCAGCGCCTGCGCAGCAAGCCCAGCGCGCAAGCCTCCACAGCCGCGCGCGAAAAAATCGCCATCGCCAAGACCGCCGCGCGAGGTGATATCGAAGTTGTCCAGCCACAGCTTGGATATCTCGACGTCATCCGCGCGTGCCTACCGCGCGACGGCGTCATTACAACTGAACTCTCGCAGGTCGGCTTTACGTCGTACTTCGGCTATCCGGCCCTCGCACCGCGCACCTACATTTCCGAAGGCTTCCAAGGCACGCTCGGCTATGGCTTCCCCACCGCCCTCGGCATCAAAGCCGCCAAGCCCGAGACGCCCGTTGTCTGCATCACCGGCGACGGCGGCTTCCAGTTTGCCCTGCAGGAACTGGCCACCGCCAAGCAGGAAAACATCGCGCTGGTCACGCTCGTGTTCAATAACTCTGCCTTCGGCAACGTGCTGCGCGACCAACGCCAGAACTTTGGCAACCGCGTCATCGGCGCGGTGTTGGAGAACCCGGATTTTATGATACTGGCGAGCGCCTATGGCGTTGCTGGTCATCGCGTGACAAGCCCCGACGCCCTGCGTCCGATCCTCGCCACCGCGCTGAAATCGAACACGCCAACTCTGATCGAAATCCAAGTCCCGCAGGGCTCGGAAACAAGCCCCTGGCCATTCATCCACCCGCAGCCGAGATAGGTGAGGACACGCCCATGAAAATTGCAGCATGGCAGACGGGCGGACGCTCGACTTTCGGCATCGTCGGCCAAGACGGCGCGCTGTTCGATGTCGCCAAACGCACTGGCACGCGCTTCGGCGATCTGCGCTCGTGCTTCCTGCCCGAAGCGCAGGCTGATCTCCAACGCATCGCCGCCTCCGGCACACCCGATGCAAAACTCACAGACGTACAACTGCTCCCGCCCATCGCTGCCGGTGCCAAAATTCTCTGCGTCGGCGTCAACTATCCCGAGCGCATCGCTGAATACAAAGACGGCTCCGAAGCGCCAAAATACCCAAGCCTGTTCGTCCGCTTCCCGTCTTCGTTCGTCGGCCACGGCAGCCCAATCGTCCGCCCGCCGGAAAGCACACAGCTCGACTACGAGGGCGAGATCGTCCTCGTAGTCGGCAAGCGCGGCCGCCGCATCGCCGAGGTTGACGCCCACGCCCACATCTTCGGCCTCACCCTTATGAACGAAGGCACCGTGCGTGACTGGGTCCGCCACGGCAAGTTCAACGTCACCCAGGGCAAAAACTTCGAAAGCACTGGCTCCATCGGCCCCTGGATCGTGCCCCTCAGCGCCGCAACCCCGCTCAACGATCTCACCCTCACCACCCACGTCAATGGCGCAGAGCGCCAGCGCGGCAACACCGGCACACTCGCCTTTCCCTTCGCTCGCATCATTGCCTACATCTCCACCTTCACGACCTTGGAGCCCGGCGACCTCATTGCCACCGGCACACCACCCGGCTCCGGCGGCAGGCTCGACCCGCCGCAATGGCTGATCCCGGGCGACACCATTGACGTCGCCTGCCCCGCCATCGGAACCTTGCACAACAGCGTCATCGACGAAGCTGTATGAGCACATTGCAGCCAGCTTGAGGAAGTGCGCATGCCCGTCCCCGCCCACACCTTCGCCCCGCCCTTCAATATCGTGCGCTCCAGCCACGTGACGCTCGGCGTCACTGATCTCGCACGCTCGAAGGCCTTTTACGCCGATACGCTCGGCCTCCATGTCGAGGACGAAACGCGCGACGCGCTCTATCTGCGTGGCGTCGAAGAGCGCCAGCACCACTCCCTCGTCTTGCGCAAATCCGCCAAAGCCGAGGCCCACCATCTTGGCTTCAAAGTCGGCTCCGAAGACGATCTCGACAAGGCCGCCGCCTTCTTCAAAGCCCGAGGCGTGCACCACGCGTTTGTCGAACGCCCCTATCAAGGCCGCACGCTTGAAGCCGTTGATCCACTCGGCATGCCGCTCGAACTCTACTTCAAGATGGAGCAACGCGAACGCTTGCTGCAGAAATATGCGCACTACAAAGGCGTGCAGCCGCAACGGCTCGACCACTTCAATATCTTCGCGCCCGATGTCCAGGGCTCCATGGATTTCTATGCAGCACTTGGGTTTCGCCTCACGGAATACTCCGAGGAAGACGGTCCGGGCGGCCGCGTCGCCGCCGCCTGGATGCACCGCAAAGGCAATGTCCACGACCTCGCCTTCACCAACGGCCGCGGCCCCCGTCTGCATCACCTCTGCTATTGGTCCCCCACTGCACTGCACATCATCCACCTGTGCGACGTGATGGCGACCAGCGGCTACTTGCCCAACATGGAACGTGGCCCTGGCCGCCACGGCATCTCCAACGCCTTCTTCCTCTACATCCGCTGCCCCGACGGCCATCGCACCGAGATCTACACCAGCGACTACCAGACCATGGACCCCGACCATGAACCCATCCGCTGGTCGCTCCGCGATCCCCGCCGCCAAACGCTGTGGGGCCAGCCCGCCCCCAAATCCTGGTTCGAAGAAGGCTCCTCGTTCGCCGGCACCCCCGAACGCGACGCCCTGTTCAAAGCCGATGTGATCGTCGCGAGCTAGAGTGCGTCCGGGAAAAAGCGGCGAACGGGGGGACAGCCACCTTTTCGCTCGCATCTCAACAGCAGATTTGCTGGCATCTCAGCGGCAAAAAGGTGGCCCCATTGGTCCCCATTTTCGCACGGCCCGGGGTGTGAAACACCTCCATAGCCATCGGGGGCTTGCCCCGTGGCCTGTTGGCAATGGCACCCCGAAAATCCCGGGGAGAGCGCAGCTTCGACCGCACCTACATGGCTCGCCGATCAAGCGAACCGGAAGGCCAACGGTGCGTGTAGTCGCCTCGCTGACCCCAACGGCCGAAGCCGCGCTCTGTGTGCTGAGATTATTTTTCTCTGGTGAATTTCAACTTTGCCAGTCACCTGGGCATCAGGTGTCACCTCGAGGCGC
>JANNEU010000424.1:0-38709 GCA_031379035.1 Hyphomicrobiaceae bacterium
CGGTGCCATCGCCGCAGAACAGAGCGGCCATCTCGCGCGCTACGCCGACGCCGTCTTCCATCACATGTGGGAAGCGCCCAAGAAAATGGACGATGCCGATACGATCAAAGCGGCACTCGACGGCTCAGGGATCGATGGCGCCAGCATTCTCGCTGCCATCCAGACGCAGGCCGTCAAAGACAAGCTGATGGCCAACACCGAAAGTTCCGTCGCCCGCGGCAACTTCGGCAGCCCCACCTTCTTTGTCGGCACCGAAATGTTCTTCGGCAAAGATCGCCTGCGGGACGTGGAAGACGAGATCGTGGCCAGCGGCTGAAATGGGGACGGCCGCCTTGAGCGCGGGCTGTTCGCACGCTTGGCACCGATGGTGCCTAAAGGTGGCTGCCCCCAGTTTCACTCCCCTCATACAATGCGCACGAACTGAAACGATCAAGCAGCCTTAACGACACAGCAAGTCTTCAGCTTGTCGTAGGTCCCGGCCTTCGCCGGGATGACGAGAGAAGAGAGAGAGAGAGTTCAGCCTCATGCGACAGCGACCTACGATGTGGTGGTTGCCGCGTTCGGTCGAATTGTGCTGACGTCCTCGATCCCACCGCTTGTTACACTTGCGAGGTTGGAACAGGGCTGGCATGGCTCCCGCTTATGAATGACGTGCCGGGGGATGTGAGACGTGACGGCTTTAACTTCTGTTTTGATGGGACCGGGCGGCTTGGCGCTTGGCGGGCTGCTGATCGGGCTGGTGTTCGGTTGGGTCGTGTACCGAACCAACTTCTGCGTGATGGGCGCGCTGTCGGACGTGGTCAACCTCGGTGACCGGCGGCGGCTCGGCGCGTGGCTGCTGGCGATCGCGACAGCGATTTTCGCAGTCGAGTTTTTGCGGCGGACGGGTATCGCGCCGGTCGAGAAGGCCATGTATCTGACGCCGCGGTTAAACTGGTTTGGCCACATCGCCGGCGGGCTGATCTTTGGGTTCGGCATGGTGCTGTCCGGCGGCTGCCCGACGCGCAACTTGGTCCGTGTAGGCGCGGGGGATCTCAGGGCGCTCGTGGTGCTGCTGGTGATTGCCGTCGCTGGGTTTGTGACGATGGGCGGCATCCTCGCGCCGCTGCGCGACGCGCTGGAGCAATGGACAGCCCTCGACCTCAAGCGGTGGGGATTGGCGACGCAGGGGCTTGGCGAGCTTGTCGGGCGCGCAGGCGTCATGCCAAGCGCGTTGGCCCCCACCGTGTTAGCCATGCTGCTCGGTGGGCTTGCGCTGGTGTGGGCCTTGCTGGATCGCGGCTTTCGATCCTCGCCGATGCATATCATCTCAGGCTTGCTGATTGGCGCGCTGGTGGCGTGCGGGTGGGCCTGGACAGGCCTCGCCTATGACGAGTTCGCGACGGCACCATCGACGCCGGTTTCGCTCACCTTCATCCGCCCACTGGGTGAGACGTTGGATTGGCTGCAGCGCTTCACGGCGGCTCCCGTGCCGGGATTTGGCATCGCGTGCGTCGTCGGCACATTGCTCGGCGCGTTCGGCGCGTCACTGTGGATGGGGCGGTTCCGCGTGCTGGGCTTTGCAGACCTGGGCGATCTGAAGCGGAACCTCGCGGGTGCAGCGCTGATGGGTGTGGGCGGCGCGATGGCGCTCGGCTGCACCATCGGCCAGGGCATCACCGGCGTCTCGACCTTAGCAGTGGGCTCGCTGCTGACAACGGCAGCACTGGTGATCGGCGGCTTGCGCGGGTTGCTTTATTTGGAGCGCATCGCCGGCGACTGAGCACCTGCCCCAATCTCACTCACCGCGCCACATCATTGAGCGTCCAGTCGTAGGTGTCGCCGGCGATGCTGTCGGCGGACTTTAAGCGTTGCGCAAGATCCGGCTTGGCGTACTTGGCAAAGTGTTTGAGGACGCCCGCGTCGTTGCCGCCAAAGTCTGCTTTGAACCAGCTGTAAATCGACGACACGCGGACGCCGTCGGTGCCAACGGTCACGCCACGCGGATGATTTATGTAAGCCCGCGCGCCCGCATCAAGTTGGCTCTCAAGAGTGGCTGCGGTGAAGGCGGCAGTTTGCAGGTTCGGGCATCCGATGGAAGCGCAATTGACGGCGTAGTGCACGCGCGGATCTTTGAAGACCGCGCGCAGGATGGCGTGCTCGATATCGTCGAGGCTCAGCTCGATAGCTGCAACGGTCAATACCTTCGCTTTCCAAGGGCCGCCAGTGAAGGCCGCCACGACGCCACCGCCGAGCTTGATGTCACGGATGGATTTGACGGGATACTTATCGAGCACGATGTCGATGGTTTTGGCGTTGTAGAGGTTGGCCAGAAACGCGAACTGTTCGGACCGCGCGAGGGTGGCAGGGTTCACCGCCTGCAAACGCTTGAGATAAGCCTTGAGCTCGCCGTGCCCCGCGCGCTTGAATGCCGCATAGTCGACGCGATTGAGACCGTCCGAGCCGGGCTTCACATAGGCTTTCAGCAACGCATCCCACGCTTGATGATCGATGATTGCGCCTGAGCCAGATGCGGATTTTGCGAACAACGAAGCCGGATCGGCAGCGGCGTGAGAGCGCGAAGTGCTCATGCTGCCCGTGGCCACCATTGACGCTGCACCTAGTCCGATGGTGAGCACGCCACGCCGTGTCGTCCGGTTGTCGTTTCCGCTGATTTTTGTCATCCCCGCCCCTCGGCTCGCTGCCACATGCCGCCAACCTTCGATGCGGCCGGCGTTTTTGATTGAGGGACCCTACCGCGCGCGCGCGCCGGCGTCGCATCAACCTGCGTCACAGCTTCGTGACGGTGAAAATAGGGACGGCCGTATTTGCACTGCCGAAGCAATCGAGATCTGTGGCGGGGCCGGCGCGATCTTTCCCTCACCGCCCCGCAAATGACTTCTGCCAGTGGTCGAGCAATGGCTTCAGCAGATAGCTGAGCAAGGTACGATCATCGGTCTTGAAGAACGCTTCGGCGGGCATGCCGGCCACCAGACGCGCGCCGCCCAGACGTGCGATCTCGTCGTCGGAGACGCGGACCCCGACGCTGTAGTAAAACAAGTTCGTCTGCGGATCGCGGATGACGTCACCGCTGATGCGGAAGACGCGGGCTTGCACTTCGGGCGTGGTGCGCTGATTGAAGCTTGAGAAACGCACGCGGGTCGGCTGGTCGAGCGCGAGTTGGTCGCGGTCTTGCGGCTGCACGCGGGCTTCAACGATGAGCTGATCGGCATCGGGCACGATGATCATCAATTGATCGCTGGGGCCGACGACGCCGCCGATGGTGTGGGCGGCCAATTGCTGCACGATGCCGGCGATGGGCGCGCGGATATCGATACGGCGTAGCTGATCCTCGGCAGCGATGCGCTTTTCGCGCAGCTCGGAGATGCGCGTTTCGGTTTCACGCATTTCTTTGTTCACTTCGGTGATCTTGTCGCGATCAACCTGCTCGATCTGGATCTCGGTCTCCGTGATGCGGCCGCGCGATTGCGCGATGCGGGAGACGGTGTCGCCAAGTACGCCGTCATTGCGGGCGATTTCGCGATCCAGCGTCGACATGCGCGTGCGCGGCACGAGACCACGGCCTTCGAGACTTTTGAGATCAGCGAGTTCCTTGCGCGCGACCTTGAGCTGGATGTCGGTGGCGGTGCGCTGCAGTTCGAGGCCTTCGATTTCGCGGCGGGTCTGGCCGATGCGCTCGGCGAGTTGGGCCTTCTGGCCGTTGCGGCTTTTGACACGGCTCTCGAAGACCTTGCGTTCGCTGTCGAGAACGTCGGCGATCTCCGGATCGATTTTGACGCGGTCGGTCAACTCGGCGGGGATGTCGATGGCGGGCCGGCTGTCGCGTTCGGAGATGAGACGGGCGCGACGGGCGACAGCGGCCATTAGATCGTTCATGACCACGCCAAGGTTGGCGCGGGTGGCCGTCTCATCGAGACGCAGCAGCACATCGCCGGCGGCAACGCGCTGTCCCTCGCGCACGTCGATCTGGCCAACGACGCCACCGGTCGGGTGTTGCACTTTCTTGACGTTGTTTTCGAGCACGAGCGTGCCGCCAGCAGAGATGGCCCCTTCGAGCGGCGCCAGCGCACTCCAGGCGATAGACCCAAAGCCGAAGATCACAGCGACGGCGAGCAAGCGACGCACCTGCTGGGCCATAAGCGTGTCGGTGCCAAGCATCAGACGCCTCCCTTGTCGCCGCCGCGCTGAAGAACAACGCGCGGACCTTCGAGACGAAGTGGGGCTGCAGGCTGTGCGACAGCGGCAGCCGGTGTGCGCTTGGGGATAAGCGCGTCGAGTTTCAGATGCGCGAGCGCGCGGTCGCGATCACCAAAGACGAGGGGCTGGCCTTGGTCGAGGGCGAGCACGAGATCAGCGGCTTCAAGCACTTTCAGATTGTGGGCGATGACGATGGTGATACCGCCGCGCGCCTTGACGCCCTGGAGGGCTGCAAGCAGGGCTGCTTCGCCATCCATGTCGAGACTGGCGTTGGGTTCATCGAGCACGACAAGGAACGGGTCGCCATAGAGCGCGCGGGCGAGGCCGAGGCGCTGGCGTTGACCACCGGAGAGGTGCGCACCGCCAGGCCCCACGCGGCGGTCATAACCGCCGATGCCGCGCACGTGGCCATCGAACCCGGCGGCTTGGGCTGCGGCAAGGACTTTGGCATCCGTCGCATCAGGCGCGAAGCGGGCGATGTTTTCAGCAATGGTGCCGTCAAACAGCTGCGCCTCTTGCGGCATGTAACCGATGTGGCGGCCGAGGCTGTCGGACGACCATTGCTCGATGGGCGCGTCGTCAAGGCGGATGCTGCCGGCGCGCGCACGCCAGATGCCGACGAGGGCGCGGCCAAGCGTCGATTTGCCAGAAGCCGAAGGGCCGATGACGCAGAGGATCTGCCCGGCTTTGAGATCGAAGCGAACACTGTGCAGGGCAATGCGATCGGGCGGCGCGGTCGTTGACAGCACTTGTCCTGCCGGCGGCAACGTGGGTGGGATGGCGACGGTGAGATCGGTGACGGAGAGCGTCGCTTTGGGGGGCGGCAGTTCGAAGGGCTCAGCTTCAGCCGGTATGCGGGTCAGCAAATCATCAAGCGCATGTTGGGCGTCGCGGGCGGCGAGGTAGGGCTTCCAACTGCCAATAGCCTGGTCGATGGGCGCGAGCGCACGCGTCGACATGATGGAAGCCGCGATAATGGCACCGGCGGAGATCAGCCCCTTGATGGCAAGCACGGCACCAAGACCGAGCATGATCGATTGCAGGATCATGCGTGCGGTTTTGGAGGTGATGGTGAAGCCGGAAATCGCGGTTGCCGAAGTGCGTTGCGCCACCAGATAGGTTTCGTTCAGCGCCCGCCAGCGATCGGCAAGTGTGCGGCGCATGCCCATAGCGTGCGCCGCTTCAGCGTTGCGCAGCGTGGTCTCGGCGGCTTGCGTCCGTTGATGGCCGGCTTCGAGCGCGGTGCGCGACGGCTGCTTGGACTGGCGATCCGTCAGGTAAGTCAGCCAGACGAAGAACAGCGCCGCCAGCACGATCACCAGCGCCAGGCTCCAGTGCAGGATGAAGGCAACGAACAGATAGATCGGCAGCCACGGCAGATCACACATCGCGACCGGTCCGGGGCCAGTGACGAAGCTGCGGATAGCCTCGACGTGCCGCGTGTTGCGCAGCGCCTCTTGCGCGCCGTTCGCCGAACGCAGCGCCAGCGTCATGTTGGCGGCGTTGACCTTTGGCGCGATCTCCGCGTCGAACTTTTCGCCCATGAGAATGAGGATGCGCCCGCGATAGCCGTCGAGCACGCCTTGGACGACGTAGGCGAACAGCGCGATGGCCGCGAGACCGGCCAGCGTTGCGAGGCTCTGGCTGCCAAGCACACGGTCGTAGACCTGCATCATGAACAACGAGCCCGTCAGCGTCAGCACGTTGATCAAGCCGCTGGAGACCAGCAGGGCAAAGCGGATGGAGGGGGAGGGGCGGAGCGCCTCCCAGGTGGGAGAGCGACCAGCCGCCGAACGGTACGCGGTACTGGGCATAAATGATCTCTGAAGGGAGCAACGGCGCGGTTGAGACTGTGCACAGCTGATCAGGTTGCGGGCGGGGGCGGGACGGTCAAGGACCGAAAAGGAGCAAGGGGCAGCGAGATTTTTCCGTTGGACGACTGGGATCGGAATTGAACTCTACCACGTGCCGAGAGAGCGGGGACGACGAGGGTTAGACACAACCACCAGAACGTCCGGAAAATGGGCGTTTGCAAAATTCATCGGCGGCCGTCGGAGCCAAAAAGTGCGATTTTGGCAGCAAAATTAACTATATTTGAGCACAAATCCCCGCGTCCACAACGCAAGTTGCAGGCATGAAAAAGGGGCCAGACCCTTGGATCTGCCCCCCATTCATGGCGTCAACCGTCAGGCCGCGCAAAGCACAGCCCGGCCACCAGCTCACTCGTCCTTCTTGCGGCTCGTGGTACCACCGGAGGCGCGGGGCTTGCGCTCCTTGGGGCTGGGCAGCGCCGGTTTCTTCGACGGTGCTTCAATCAGCTCCGGTTCCGGCGTCTCGTCCTCGTTGTCTTCCTCGTCCTCGAGTTCTTCCTTGGACTTCATCCGCTTGGACGGGTCAGCGGGGAAGTATTCAAATGCCAGTAGGCGCTTCAAGCCTTCGCCCTCGACGCCGATCTTGACGATGCCGCCATGCTCAAGCCGGCCGAACAACACTTCATCAGCGAGCGGTTTCTTGATGTGCTCCTGGATGACCCGCGACAACGGCCGCGCGCCGAACTTCTCGTCGTAGCCCGTTTCCGCGAGCCACTTGGTAGCAGCGTCGGTCAGCTCGATGGTAATGCCACGGTCGGCCAACTGCGCTTCGAGCTGGAACACGAACTTCTCGACCACCTTCATGATCACCGGCATCGGCAGATTGCCGAACGGGATCACGGCGTCGAGACGGTTGCGGAATTCCGGCGTGAAGAGACGGTTGATCGCCTCTGTGTCATCGCCCGTGCGCTTGGATGAACCGAACCCAATAGCGGTCTTGCTCATCTCAGACGCACCAGCGTTGGTGGTCATGATCAAGATCACGTTGCGGAAGTCGATGGCCTTGCCGTTGTGATCGGTGAGGCGTCCATGATCCATGACCTGCAACAGAATGTTGAACAGGTCCGGATGGGCCTTCTCGATTTCATCGAGCAGCAGCACGCAGTGCGGATGCTGATCGACACCGTCGGTCAGCAGGCCACCCTGGTCGAAGCCGACATAGCCCGGTGGCGCGCCGATCAGCCGCGAGACCGTGTGGCGCTCCATGTACTCCGACATGTCGAAGCGCAACAGCTCAATACCCATGAGGCTCGAAAGCTGCTTGGCGACTTCGGTCTTGCCAACGCCGGTTGGGCCCGAGAACAGATAACAACCAATGGGCTTTTCTGGTTCGCGCAAGCCCGCGCGGGCAAGCTTGATCGCTGCCGTCAGCGCGCCGATGGCCGCGTCCTGGCCGAACACCAGGCGCTTAAGGTCCTTGTCGAGGTTGGACATCACCTCGGCGTCGGACTTGGTGACGGTCTTTGGTGGGATGCGCGCCATCGTGGCGATGGTCGCCTCAACATCCTTGACCGTGATCTTCTTCTTGCGGTCCTTGGCTGGCACCAGCATCTGCGACGCGCCGGTCTCATCGATCACGTCGATGGCTTTGTCCGGCAGCTTGCGATCGTTGATATACTTGGCCGACAGCTCTACCGCTGCCTTGATGGCTTCGTTGGTGTAGCGGATCTTGTGGTGCGCCTCGTACACGGACTTGATACCCGTGAGGATCTTGATGGTATCCTCGACGCTCGGCTCTTTCACGTCGATCTTCTGGAAGCGGCGGACCAGCGCGCGATCCTTTTCGAAGTGCTGGCGGTATTCCTTATAGGTCGTGGAACCCATGCAACGCAGCGTGCCAGCCTGCAACGCGGGCTTGAGCAGGTTCGACGCATCCATGGCACCGCCTGATGTGGCACCGGCGCCGATGACCGTGTGAATCTCGTCGATAAACAGGATCGCGCCGTCGTGCGCCTCGATCTCTTTCATCACAGCCTTCAGGCGCTCTTCGAAATCGCCGCGATAGCGGGTGCCGGCCAGCAACTGGCCCATATCGAGCGAGAAGATCGTGGCGTTGAGCAATACCTCCGGCACTTCGCCTTTGATGATCTTGCGCGCCAGACCTTCGGCAATGGCTGTCTTGCCGACACCCGGATCGCCGACGAACAGCGGGTTATTCTTCTGGCGGCGGCACAGCACCTGAATGGTGCGCAGCACTTCCTGCTCACGCCCAATCAGCGGATCGATTTTGCCGTCTTTGGCCTTCTTGTTGAGATTGACGCAGTAGGTTGAGAGCGCGTCCTGTTGCCCCTTCTTGTCGCCATTCTCGGAATTCACAGACTCTTCCTCTGCGCCGCGCGCGGTCTTGGGTTCGCTCATGCCAGGGCGCTTGGCGATGCCGTGGCTGATGTATTGGACGGCGTCGAAGCGCGTCATCTGCTGTTCTTGGAGGAAAAACGCAGCGTGGCTCTCGCGCTCGGCGAAAATGGCGACCAGCACGTTGGCACCGGAGACCTCTTCACGGCCCGACGATTGCACGTGCACGACCGCGCGATGGATCACGCGCTGAAAACCCGTCGTCGGCTGCGCATCGGTCGAGCCAGGTTTGACGAGAGCTTCCAACTCGCTGTCGATAAACTCGGTAACGCGCGTTTTCAGCTCGTCGAGGTTGACGTTGCAGGCGCGCATGACAGCCGCCGCGTCACGATCATCGATGAGTGCGAGCAGTAAGTGCTCCAACGTTGCCTGTTCGTGATGCCGTTTGTTGGCAGCTTCGAGCGCGCGATGGAGAGCCGTTTCGAGACTTTGGGAGAAAGCTGGCACGGGGTCTGTTACTCCTTTTCCATACGGCATTGCAGTGGATGCTGGTTCTGCCGCGCGAGATCCATCACTTGCGCAACTTTGGTCTCGGCCACTTCGTAGGTAAAGACGCCGCACACACCGACGCCCTTCTGATGCACATGCCACATGATCTTGGTCGCGTCGTCGCCGCTCTTGTTGAAGAAGCGCTCCAGCACATGCACCACAAACTCCATCGGAGTATAATCGTCGTTCAAGAGCAACACCTTATATAGGCTAGGCCGCTTGGTTTTCGGCCGTGTCTTGGTGACAAGCCCTGTTTTGCCCTCGCCGTCGTCGCCTGTTCCATTTTTCCCGGGCATGAACGTGTTCTCGATATCGTTACGGCTGTCGAGGGTATGGCGATCAAGTCTCAACGTCTCCCGGCATACCATGTTGGGCAGGCATGCATCGATCGACGAACCTCAGAGGCCATCGCAGATTGGCGCGCCTTGCGGCACATTCGGACATGACCGAGCATCACGGTATCTCAGTTCTGCATTACGGCAGCCGCGTGACACCAGACCACCTGAAAAGGATAAGCAAGGTTACTCCCCTTCGAGGCAACTGGGTAGCGGGCACAGGTGGAAGCTTAGAACGGTTCGCGGGTGAGCATGCGGCGGGTTGCGGTCAACAGCGTTTCGCGCAGGGTATTTGAGCCACGTATCTAAGAACGAAAACGGGCCCGGCAAGAGCCGGACCCGTCTAAGTTCAGTGTCTGCTGTGCTGTCGACGCTTAGCGTGCTGCCGGCATCAGGCCAGCAAGCGGCTTGGTGGCTTCTTTGGCGAACTCGCCGTACATGCCGCCGAGCTTGTTCAGCTGCTGCATGTAGTCTTCGTAGGCGCGCTTGGCGTAGCTGGTCTGGATCTCAACGACCTGGTCGAACGACTTGACGGCAAGCAGCTTTTCAAAGGTCTGCGTGCTGTCTTCGAACGAGCGCTTGGAATAGGTGGCCACTTCGGTGGCGATCGTCTGCATGCCCTTCTGCCACTCGGCAAATGCCTTCATGGGGGCTTCCAGGTTCACTTGGCCGAGCTTCTGGAAGTCTTGGATGTTGACGGTCATGGTAATGGTCCTTTGGTGATGGGTTACGGTCAGAAGGCGTGAGGCAGGCTGTAAAACTGGTGCGCGGCAGCTCGCAGGTCGTTCGCGGCGCGCCGCCGTCTTGCTTGTGTGATGCCTTACCTAGGTGCACCGCAACATAATGTCAAGAGAAATGTTGCGCTGCACAAAATCGCGTTAACAGATTGATAAATGCGGATCAGTTAATAATCCGCCACGGCATTGCCGCCAGACAGGCACAACTTCCATCTCCTGGGACGCACCAGCGACGCAAATGCGCCGAAAACACAGGGCACCGTCCGGTTTCTTGAAAACGCCCTGCGGGGTGGGTCGACACGCGTTGCGGACGTGGCGTTGGACCCAGGGTTGTTGGGCGTCATGGCGCACCGCCACCGCCAGCGCAGGGGATGTGGGGCTGGCAGCAGAATGAGCATGTCCGGATTGAAATGGCATCGGTGGCGATCGGCAGCGCTGGCAAGCCTCACCATGGGCGGCCTCATCGCCGGCACTGCGGCAGCCGAAGCAGGCGGACGCCCCGCAGCCTTCATCATCGACGCCAACACCGGCCACATCATCAGCGCCTCGAACGCCGATGAACCGCGCTTCCCAGCCTCGCTGACCAAAATGATGACTTTGTACGTGGTGTTCGACCTCATCGAGCAAGGGCGGCTGAACTACCAGACACGGATCAAGATTTCCGATAAAGCCGCCTCCACACCGCCCTCCAAGCTTGGCCTGAGTGAAGGCGACGACATCGCACTCATCGATGCCATGAAAGCACTGATCACACGGTCCGCCAACGACATCGCGGTGGCTATTGCCGAACACATCGCCGGCAGCGAAGAAAAATTCGCCGCGCTGATGACCCAGAGCGCCCGCGCCATTGGCATGAAGGCGTCAACCTTCCAGAACGCGTCAGGCTTGCCGAATTCGAACCAGGTGACCACCGCGCGCGACATGGTCACGCTCGGGCTGCGGCTGCACGATGACTTCCCGAAGCACTACGCGTTGTTTGCCATGCGGGAGTTCCGCTACGGCGGCAACAACCACGCCAACCACAACACGATGCTCAATTCCTACGAAGGCACCGAAGGCATCAAGACGGGGTACACGTCGGCGTCAGGGTTCAATCTGGTGGCCTCCGTCAAACGCAATTCCAAGCACGTCATGGGCGCTGTCTTCGGTGGCAACAGTGCGGCCAGTCGCAACCAGACCATGCGCACGCTCCTGAACATCGCGCTGTTCAAGGCCAGCGCAACCAAAACCCGCACGCCCAGTGCGATGATGGCACAGGCCAAGCCCGTGCCAGAACCCAGACCGGTCGTTCGCGCAGCACCGCAAGAGGGTCCATCCGCGCCAAAACCAGATGCAGCCTGGAACACCAAAGTTGCCACCGCGCCAGCGATTAAATCTGATACCCCGCCAGAACCGAAACCGGCTGCCGTCGAAGGGCCGAAGCCCCGTGAGATGATCGAGATGGCGAAGGTGCGCCCGGTGCTTGTCGCTCCGCGCGCGCCGAAACAGGCACCATTGGCCATCGCCGCAGCCCCCATAGTCCTAACCACCCCCGCAACGCCTTCAGCAGCCGAACCCGAACCGGTCAAACAAGCCTCAGTGCCGCTGGATATCAAGTTACCGCCGTTGGCAGCCTCTGCTGCACCGCAACAAATCCCGTCCAAGCCAGGCACCAGCCCAACCCGGGTCGCAGCACCTCCGATGGCCGCGCAACAACCGGTGGCCGTAGCAGCAGCCCCGACGCCGCTCCTATCCGCCGCTCGCGGTGCACCGCCATCGACGCTCCAGCAGCAGGCAGCCAACATGACGGGCACTCAACCAGCCCCCACTTATAATTTAAGCGGCCCACCGCGCGCCGCGCCGGCCACGACCGCCGGCGGGGTGGAAATCCAGATCGGTGCCTTCTCCAGTGCCGCCGAGGCCGAGCGGCAATTGGGACTGGCGCGCGGCAAGGCTGGCGATCTGATCGGTGCCGCACCCGGCGTGGCGCAACCCGCCTCGGTCAATGGCAAACCTATCTGGCGGGCCCGCTTTGGGGGTTTCCAGTCCGCATCCGCCACCAACGTCTGCAGCGAGCTCCGCCGCCGGCAGATCGATTGTCTGGTCGTCAAAGCGGAATAGGCAGCGTCCCAGATCGGGACGACTGGTCATGGCGAATTGGGGTTACCTTAAGCGGACATCAGCCAGTTTCAGGCACAGTGGGGCAGTCAATTGTCCCGCGTTTTCTGGAGCTTAACATGATGTTCGTACGTGGTCTCTTCTGGGCGAGCCTGGCCGTGGGCGTCGGCCCCGAGCTGATCGTGGCCGCTAAAGCCGAGCCCCGTTCGGCCATCGCTGCCGAGGTGATCGACACCGTCGCGCCCACCGTCCGGCTCGTGCCGATATCGACGACATCTGCAACCTCGGCTCCAACAACCGACCAAGTTGCAGCCGCCCCAGCCAAACCGGTTGCCCCGCCAAAGCCCGCCATCACGCTGCAAGCCAAAATCGATCTGACCCGTCAGACGCTCACCGTCAGCGAGCACGGCAAAGTCGTTGGCTCCTGGAAAATCTCATCCGGCGTCAGCGCTGAATTCGCCACTCCGCGCGGCGTCTTCGCGCCCGAGTGGATGTCCAAGATGTGGTATTCCAAGAAATACGATGACGCGCCCATGCCACACGCGGTCTTCTTTAAAGGCGGGGCAGCTATTCACGCCACGCAGGCCGTCGGCCGTCTGGGCACGCCCGCCTCACACGGCTGCGTGCGCCTCGCACCCGGCAACGCTGAGACATTCTACAAACTGGTCCAACGCCACGGCATCCCCCACACCCAGATCAGCGTGTACGGCAACCCGGCCTACCCCCAGTATATCGCCAGCACCACGTCATCGCGCCGCACCACAAGCGCAAGCAATAACTCAGTGTTCGGCTCGAATTCGGGCTATGCCGGCTGGGGCAACCGGCCACGGTCCGTGCAGTACGCCAGCGCTGGCCCCTTCGGCGGCCAGACCTACGCCCGCTTGCCCATCTCTGCCGCCCGCGTCCGCTGAACCAACCACGCCGCTCATCCGTCGACAGTGCTGTAACAAACCCGCCACCGGCGCCGCACCTGCGACGCCGGTGATACTTTTGTGATCACCCGCTTGCGTTACATCTCGCTCTTGAGCTGCTATTGCTTGGCGGTCGGGTGGCCAGACGGCCGCGTTTTCTGGCTACGGCGGCGTAGAGGTCCTAGTAGCGCAATGCGTTGCACTGGGCCGGCGCTGTGTTTCGGGCAGGCGTTCAGAGTTCGAGCATCGTTATGGCTGTATCGTGGAAAGTTGCTGCGGGAGTGCTGGCGGGAGCTGCGGTTGCCGTCTATCTAGCCGGTGGCCCTGACGCGGCACTCGGGCGGTTCTCAACGGAAGCGCAACGGATCGGCGCACAGCTGAAAGCTGACAGTTCCGGCTCACTCCGCCCCGCCAACACCCCCAGCAGCGCCGCGACGGGACAAGCCAAAGGCGGCCCAGCCGCCCCGCAAACGGTCTCCGTCAGCAAACCACTCATCCGCTCCGTCACCGAGTGGGACGAATACACCGGCCGCTTCGACGCGACCGAGTCCGTTGAGATCCGCACCCGCGTCTCCGGCTTCCTCGTCGATATCCACTTCAAGGACGGCCAGCAGGTCAAGAAGGGCGATCTTCTTTACACGCTGGATGCGCGGCCGTTTGAACGCGCGCTTGATCAGGCGCGTGCCGAATTGGCGCAGGCCACCACCAAGGTCGAGAGCACGTCCCTCGATGTGGAGCGCGGCCGCCCGCTGGTCGACCGCAAGGTGATGAGCGAGAAAGTATTTGACGACCGCGCCAACGCGCAACGTGAAGCGCAATCCGCCGTGAAGACGTCGGAAGCCAAAGTGAAGACCGCCGAACTCGACGTGTCATCCACGAAAATACTTGCGCCGTTCACGGGACGCATTTCGCGCAGCAGCGTGCCGGTCGGTGCCTGGGTGTCCGCCGGTGCCGTCGCCAACTCGACGCTCCTCAGTACGGTGGTCACCGAGGATCCGATCCACATTTACTTCGATGTGAATGAAAACAACTGGATCAAGTATCGCCGCCTCGCCGAACAGGGCAAATCCGCCGGGGCCGGCCGCGTCGGTGCCAAGGTCGAACTCGGGCTGCCCGACGAGAAGGGTTTTCCAACCAAAGGCACCGTCGACTTTGTCGATAACCGGCTTGATCTGCAGACCGGCACAATGCGTGCACGCGCGCTCGTCGACAACAAGACAGGTCTCTACTCGGCCGGCATGTTCGCCCGCGTGCGCGTGCAAGGTACCGAGCCCTACGAAGCCGTCATGATCCCCGACGAATCCGTCGGCACCGACCAAACCAACAAGTTCGCCCTGGTGGTCGCGGAAGACGGTCTCGTCAGCCGCAAGCCGCTGGTGCTCGGCCCCGTGCTCGATGGCCTGCGGGTGATCCGGCAGGGCCTCACCAAAGACGACGTGGTCGTTGTGCGCGGCCTGCAGCGCGCGCGCGCTGGCACCAAGGTCGCCATGAAGGAAGAAACGATCAAAGCCGCGCTGGTTCCGGCACCGCCGACGGGCCTGGCAGCGCCGATCCAGCCGCCGATACCAGAGTCACCTCCCGCACCAGCGGCCAAGAGCGCGAACGCACCTGCGCCACAGGGTGCCGCGCCGACCAAGAAGCAATGACCGGCAGCGGCGCATCCTCGCCGCCTGTCACTCTCTCGCGTTTCGCCGGACACCTGCTATGAACTTCAGCCACTTCTTCATTTACCGGCCGATCTTCGCGGCGGTGATCTCGCTGTTCGTGACCATCATCGGCGCGATTGGTTATGTAGGCCTGCCGGTCAATCAGCTTCCAGAAATCATCCCACCGACCATCATCGTCTCGGCCAGCTATCCAGGTGCGTCTGCGCAAACCGTCGCCGACACCGTCTCAGCTCCCATCGAGCAGGAGATCAACGGCGTCGAGAACATGATCTACCTCTACTCCCAGTCGACCAACGACGGGAACGTCTCGATTGTCGTCACCTTTGACATCGGCGTCGATATCGACCGCGCCCAGGTGCTGGTGCAGAACCGCGTCACCGCTGCCGAGCGCCGCCTGCCGGACGAAGTGCGCCGCAACGGGCTCAGCGTCCGCAAGCGCTCGCCGGATAATCTGGTCAACATCCACCTGCTGTCGCCCGATAAGTCGCTCGATCAGGTCTATATCTCCAACTACGGCCTGCTGAACGTCCGCGACCGGCTGATGCGTCTCGAAGGCGTCGGCGATGTCATCATGTTCGGCGCGCGCGAGTATTCCATGCGCGTCTGGCTCGATCCCGAGCGCGTGGCGATGCGCAATTTGACAGCCGAAGAAGTGCTGGTCGCGCTGCGGAACCAGAACGTCCAAGTCGCCGGTGGTGCCGTCGGCGAGCCGCCGATCACCGGCAGAACCGCATTCCAGGTTCCGTTGCAGCTCAAGGGACGCCTCAAGAGCGCTGACGAGTTCGACGAAATCATCATCAAGACATCGGCCGACGGCCGCGTCGTGCGCCTTAAAGACGTCGGCCGCACAGAACTCGGTGCCCTGAGCTATGCCGCCTACGGCTATGCGGATCGCAACCCGGCCTCCGTGCTCGTGGTTTTCCAGCAGGCTGGCTCCAACGCCGTCGTCGCCACCGCGGCAGTGAAAGCCGCGATGGTCGAACTCGCCAAGGCGTTCCCGGCAGGACTTGAATACCGCATCACGTATAACCCGACCGAGTTCATCGAAGTCTCGATCAAGGAACTCTACAAGTCGATCCTGGAAGCGGTGGCGCTTGTGGTGCTGGTGGTGCTGGTATTCCTCCAGACATGGCGCGCGACCATCATCCCCGTGGTCGCCATCCCGATCTCGTTGATCGGCACCTTCGCGATCATGCAGGCCTGTGGATTCACGCTGAACATGCTGACCTTGTTCGGTCTGGTGCTCGCCGTCGGCATTGTGGTGGACGACGCCATCGTCGTCGTCGAGAACGTCGAGCGTAAACTGAGGGAAGGTTTGACGCCGCTTGAAGCCGCCAAAGTGTCCATGGACGAAGTCGGCGCGGCGCTCATCGCCATCGCGCTGGTGTTGTCGGCCGTCTTCATCCCGACCGCCTTCACGCCGGGCATCACAGGGCAGTTTTACAGGCAGTTCGCCATCACCGTGGCAGGTGCGACCATCATCTCGATGTTCATCTCATTGACGCTGTCGCCCGCGCTGGCGGCACTGCTGCTCAAACCGCACGAGCACCATCCCAAGGTGACGATGTGGTCGATGATCCTGTGGCCGGTAAACGTGTTCTTCCGCGCCTTCAATTGGGCGTTCGATTCGTTTGCCAACGCCTACGCCAGCACCGTGCGTTTTCTCGCACGCGTCTGGCCAGTCGTGCTGGCGGCCTACGCCGGGTTGATCATCTTCGCGATATCCTTCATCCCACAGATCCCGACCGGGTTCATTCCCGATCTCGACCGCGGCATCCTCATTGTCTCTTTGCAGCTGCCCTCAGGCGCAGCCCTCGGCCGTACGGATGATGTCGTCAAACAGGCCAACGAGATCCTGCTTGCGACGCCCGGCATCAAGTACACAAACGCTTTCGCCGGCCGCAATGGCGCGACCTTTACGAATGCCTCCTACTACGGCTCATTCTTCGTCATTCTGAAAGACTTCGAGGAACGCCAGCGGGCAGGTCTCGACGCGCGCACGGTGGCGCAGTCACTACGGCAGCGCCTGTCCGTCATTCCAGATTGCATCTCACTCGTGTTTGTTCCACCGCCTGTGCGCGGCCTGGGCAACTCAGCCGGCTTCGCCATGCGCCTGCAGGACAAGCTTGGCATCGCGCCACAAGAGTTCGCGGCCATCGCCAACGAGTTCATCGCGACCGCCAACCGGCATCCGCAGATCCAGAACGCCTTCACAACCTTTACAGCCGGCACTCCGCAGGTGTTCGTCGATGTCGATCGCGACAAAGCGCAAATCCTCAAGGTGCCTGTCGACCGCATCTTCGAAGCGTTGCGCGTCTACATGGGCTCGGCCTACGTCAACGACTTCAACATGTTCGGCCGCACCTATCGTGTCACCGCACAAGCCGAGGGCGATTTCCGGCTCTCGCCGGAGAGCGTGAACAAAATACGCGTCCGCAACACGGATGGCGCGATGGTGCCGCTTGGCTCCGTCGTGCGGTTCACCGAGAACTCCGGACCGGACCGCGTGCCGCGCTACAATCTGTTCCCGGCCATCGAAGTGCAGGGCACGGCCAAGGCGGGCGTCTCGTCAGGGCAAGCACTGCAGATCATGGCGGAGCTCGCGTCGCAGAGCCTGCCGGATGGTGTCAGCTACGAGTGGACCGATCTCTCCTATCAGGAGCAGAAGGTTGGCCGCACCGGCTACTACATCTTCGCGCTCGCCGTGCTGTTCGTGTTCCTGGCGCTCGCCGCCCAATACGAGAGCTGGTCGCTGCCGCTCGCCATCATGATGATCGTGCCGATGTGCCTGCTGTCGGCCGCCTTCGGTGTGTGGCTGCATGGGCGCGACATCAATATTCTAACGCAGATCGGGTTTGTCGTGCTGATCGGCTTGGCGGCCAAAAACGCCATCCTCATCGTCGAGTTTGCCAAACAGCTTGAAGAGCAAGGGATGGACACGATCACGGCCGCCGTCGAAGCGTGTCGCATGCGCCTGCGTCCCATCATCATGACATCGCTCGCCTTCACGCTCGGCGTCATCCCGCTCTACATCGCGACGGGTGCCGGCGCAGAACTGCGCATCGCGCTTGGCACAGCCGTGTTCTGGGGCATGATCGGCGTGACCATCTTCGGGCTCATCTTCACGCCCGTGTTCTATGTCGTGGTGCGCCAACTGTTCGGCAAAAAAATCGCCGCGCCGGACATGAGCGCCGAACCCATCGCCGCGCCAGCGGAGTGAAGGTGCCAGCAGCAGGTCACCCCTCAAGGCACCCGCGCCCTGAGCGCTTTCCAAGCCGCCTGACGCTCACGCACCGCCTGAAGACGCGCGCGCTGATCTGGCGTCAGCGGAATAGGCTTCATGCGACGCATCAGCGTATTGAACATGTAGCCTGAACGAAAGAAGTAAGGACGTAACTCCAGAAAGCACAGCGCCGGCTCAACAACCGACGTGTCGCCGGATCTGAATTTCTCCAGCGCCTCACCATAGCCACCCGGAAAGGCGAGCTGGTTGAAGCGCTGATGAAAGTCCGCGCAAGCTTGCTTCCATGCCAACCGGCCAGCGTCCGACGTGCTGCGCTCTTTGACCGTCTCATGAATCCGTCTCTGCAAACGCACGATCTCGGCGGCGTTCTGCTGCATCCGGTCCTTGATCCGAGCGGAGCTCATGACATTTGATTGCGCACCCTATTTTATTCAGCCGCTGGCGCTTGGTCTGCCTCAGCCATTGGCGTCAGCCACTTCTCGACGCCAGCCGCCGCGGCCTTACCGGTCGCAAAACTTGCCTGCAGCAGATACCCACCCGTTGGCGCGTCCCAGTCGAGCATCTCACCCGCAACAAACACCCCAGGCTTTTTCTTGAGCATGAACTGCGGATCGATTTCGGTCAGCGCAATGCCGCCCGCCGACGAAATCGCACGTTCCAGGCCAGAGAACCCCGTGACCTTCACCGGCACCGATTTAATTGCCGCAGCCAGCGCTTCCGGCTCGGCTGGCAATGTCCGGCCGACGCCTTCATGCAGCAGCGCAATCATCACCGGCGGCAGGCCAACCGTCTTGCGCAGATGGTTGGACAGCGTTTGCTTGCCACGCGGTTTTGACAGCGCGCGCGCAAGTTCTGCCTCTGTCATGCCCGGCTTCAGATCAAGCGACAGCGTGACCGGCTTGCCGGCATGCGCGGCCATTTGCGCCCGGATCGCCGCGCCGATGGCGTAGATAACGCCACCTTCGAGGCCGACGCGCGTCACCACCGCCTCGCCCAGCACTTGCGGATCTTTGCCAACCGTGACGCCCAGCCGTTTCAGCGGCGCGCCCGCGAACTTCTCGCGCAGGAACGGCGACCACGACACATGCACACCCGCATTGGCTGGCTGCCAAGGCTTGATTTCGACATCGCACGCAGCGAGCACTGCAGTCCAAGCCCCGTCAGAGCCCAGGCGCGGCCAGCTGGCACCGCCCAGCGCTAGCAAAGTCGCGTCGGCCGTGCGCACGTCAACGCTGCCTGACTTTTCTCGCTTGAAGAGCGCCGCGCCGTTGGCGTCCCAGCCAATCCAGCGTTCACCGGTGACAATTTCTACCCCTTGTGCGCCCAACCGCGTCAGCCACGCCCGCAACAGCGGCGACGCCTTCATGGCTTTGGGAAACACGCGGCCGCTGGAGCCGACGAACGTCTCCTGGCCCAAGCCCTCAGCCCAGGCGATCAGCTCATTGGGCCGCAAGCCATGAATGGTGCCCACAATGGGGGCGGCACTGGCACCATAACGGGTCAAGAAGTCCTTGAGGCCTTCGGAGTGGGTCAAGTTGAGACCGCCGCGGCCGGCCATCAGCAGCTTGCGTGCAACGGACGGCATGCGTTCGACGACGGTTACGGCGAGCCCTGCCGCCGACAGCCGTTCAGCGGCGAACAGCCCAGAAGGTCCGCCACCAACGATCAGAACCGTTCTCTTCGCTGCGCGGGTCACCAGTTGCCCGTATTCGGCATCGAGGCCCACGGCTCAGCCTTCGGCAGCGCATCACCCTTCTGCAACAGCTCGATAGACACGTTATCTGGCGACTTGATGAACGCCATACGGCCCTCGCGCGGGGGCCGGTTGATCGTGACACCCGCCGCCTGCAGCTTGGCACACAGCGCATAGATATCATCGACCTCGAAGGCCAGATGACCGAAATTCCGGCCACCGCCATAGGACTCGGGATCGTAATTGTAGGTCAGCTCCAACAACGGCGCTTTGTCCTTCACGCCGGACGCCTTGTCTTGCGGTGCAGCGAGAAACACCAGCGTAAATTTACCGGCTGGGTTATCGACGCGGCGCACTTCTTCCATCCCGAGCTTGGTACAATAGAAGTCCAGGCTCTTGGCGATGTCGGTGACGCGGACCATCGTGTGGAGGTAGCGCATTGGTGTTCCATCCCTAACTGGCGTTTCGTGCAGTCCTAGCCGCAGTGCTCGCCTTTCGATACTGTGTCATTGATACAACAATCATGACCGTTTACGCCCGACCGCCAATGACGCACGTGCACAAACAGTTGGCGACCCACGCCGAATGATGGCGCATTCGAGGTGGAAAAAATAATTGCTTCTCGCATCTCAAACCGAAGCCATGCGCTTATCAATTGTTATTGGACACTTTTTAAGCCCCGCACCTGTGGATAAGACCGCGCGCGCCGTGTCCTCCGATACCGCCGGCTTTAAGGCAAAAGGAAGCCCACCCCCTGCCTTGCTCACGCCTGTCAAGGCACCCTGTTTCCCGCCCTTTTCGCCATCCGTGCGGCACCGGCGCGCCTGTCAAGACGCTTTTTGCAACAGCGCGCGCTGCAACATCACTTGGTTAACAGAGGGGTTTCATTCCCGACCGATCTTGGTATTTAAAGCTCGTATCGAGGTTGATTCGGTGAGGGCAGAGGGCAAAACTATCCTCAGCGTTTTCGGCCCTGGTGCGGAGCAACAACGGTTGCGCTGCGTAATAACTCAGTTGCAATGTAACAGCGGGGTACTGCTGATGAATAACGACAAGGTGCCAAAAGACCTTACCGGCACACAACCAGATCTCAGCCATGAACTGCAGAATGCAGCACCGGTTGATGTTTTTGAAATTGCAGGAACCATTAAATGGTTCGATGCTTCAAAGGGTTACGGCTTTATCGTACCCGACAATGGTCTCGCGGATGTCCTCCTTCACGTGACCTGTCTTCGTGCCGGCGGCCACCAGGTTGCTTACGAGGGGGCCCGCGTTCACTGCGAAGTCCTCCGTCGCCCCCGGGGCTTGCAAGCTTTCCGCATTTTGAGCATGGATGAGAGCACGGCTATTCATCCCTCGCAACTGCCCCAGCGCACGCATGTGCAGGTCCGGGCTGAGAGCGAGTGGGAAAGAGCCATGGTCAAGTGGTTCAACAGGGTGCGCGGCTTTGGCTTCCTTACACGCGGAGATGGCACTGCTGATATCTTCGTTCACATGGAAACGCTGCGTCGGTTTGGCTTCACCGAACTGCGCCCTGGCCAGGTCGTGTATGTCCGCCATGGTGGTGGTTCTAAGGGTTGTATGGCTGCCGAACTTCGTCCGGACGGCGCAACGCCAGGACCGCTCTCACATTGAGACGATAACATTGGGCACATTCAGCGTGTTCAATACGAGGGTCGCGCGTCGCGCGGCCCTTTTTACGTTTTTGACACTGGCAGCGCTCGCTGCGGTGCCGATGTCTGGTGAGGCGCAGATGCGGCGCGAGACGCTGACGCTGATGACCGCAGGTGGTGAGCGCAAAATCGATATCGAAGTCGCGCGCACGTTGGACGAGCAGGCCAAAGGGCTCATGTTCCGCACTGAGCTTGCCGATTCGAGCGGCATGTTGTTCCCCTACGCGCCGCCCCGTGAACTCACCATGTGGATGAAGAACACCTACATCTCGCTCGATATGGTGTTCATCCTGCCGAACGGCGTGATCCACCGCATCGAGGTGCGGACCGAACCGTTGTCTGAGCGGGTTATCTCATCTGGAGCGGCTGCGGCCGCCGTCCTGGAGCTCGCAGGTGGTGCCGCCGAGCGGCTCGGGCTCAAGGCCGGCGATCGCGTGCTCCACTCGCACTTTTCCGGTAAGTAGATGAGCAGCCCAAGGACGAAAGCGGATCATCCGCCGTCCGCTGTCGCGTGATTAACGATGCTCGGTGCTGTGACACCTGAACTTCAAGATAGATTGACTGCCGAGGCCCGCGCCGCCGGTTTCGACCTCCTGCGGGTTACCACACCAGAAGCTATCGGCAACGCCGGTCCACGGCTGCAACACTTCATCAGCGAAGGCCGGCACGGCTCCATGGATTGGATGGCCGCGCACGCCGACCGTCGCGCCGACCCTCGCGTGCTGTGGCCGGCGGCTCGCAGTGTTCTGATGCTCGGGCTCAATTACGCGCCGGCCGAAAACCCCATTGCCACCTCGGTCGCCAATGACCGTGGCGTCATCTCCGCCTATGCTCGCGGGCGCGACTATCACGACATCGTCAAAAAGGGCCTGAAGCGCGTCGCGCGCCTGCTCGCATCAGAGACAGGTGCGGATGTGAAAGTCTTCGTCGACACAGCACCACTGATGGAAAAACCGCTGGCCCAGGCGGCCGGCATCGGCTGGCAGGGCAAACATACCAATCTCGTTTCACGCACCGCCGGCGGCTCGTGGTTGTTCCTGGGTGCCATCCTTACAACCGCCGAACTAGCGCCCGATGCGCCCGAAACCGACCATTGCGGCTCCTGCCGCCGCTGCCTCGATGCCTGCCCGACAAATGCGTTTCCCGCTCCCTACCAGCTCGACGCGCGGCGGTGCATCGCCTACCTCACCATCGAGCACAAAGGCCCTATTCCGCGCGAGTTTCGCGCCCCGATGGGCAATCGTGTGTTCGGCTGCGACGATTGCCTGGCCGTCTGCCCCTGGAACAAGTTTGCCGAAGCAGCGCACGACCAGCGGCTGGCCGCGAAGGCCGACACGGCCAATCCGCCGCTTGCAGAGCTTGTCACGCTCGACGACACGCAGTTCCGGGCCCGCTTCGCGGGCACACCTGTCAAGCGCACCGGGCGCAACCGCTTCGTCCGCAATGTTCTGATCGCCATTGGCAATTCAGGCGATCCAGGCCTTGTCCCATCGGTTCATGCGCGCCTAACCGATGCAGAACCAGCAGTCCGCGGTGCAGCCGTTTGGGCCCTTGCCCAGCTGGTCGACCGCACAACCTGGATGGCCGCCCGAACCGAGCGGCTTTTAGTTGAAACAGATCCCGGCGTGCTTGACGAATGGAACTACGGAGAGTGCGTATGACCGACGCGGTCGCAGTCGGACACCCGGCCACCATGAAACTTTTCTGTTTCGGCTATGGCTATTGCGCCGAAGCGCTCGCGACCAGGCTCGCGGCGTCGGCACTCGGCGTATCGGCTCCAATCATCGCCGGCACGCGCCGCACACGCCCAGAATCGCATCGGTCAGTCACGTTGGCAGCCTTCGACGGCACCGCCACCACACCAAGCGTCGGAGCTCTCCTCCAGGGGACCACCCACCTCCTACTCTCCATCCCCCCGGACGCCGAAGGCGACCCCGCACTGCGCTGGCACCGGGCTGATCTCGCAGCCCTCAAGTCTCTGATTTGGATCGGCTATCTCTCCACCGTTGGCGTCTACGGCGATGCTCAGGGCGAACTTATCGACGAAACAGCGCCGCTCCAGCCACGGAGCCCGCGCGGAGCCCGCCGCGTCCTTGCCGAAACCCAATGGCGCGCATTCGGCCGCGAGACCGGCAAACGCGTCGAGATCTTCCGCCTACCTGGCATTTACGGGCCCGGCCGCAGCGCCCTTGATACCGTCCGCGCCGGCACTGCACGGCGCATCATCAAAGCAGGCCAGATCTTCAATCGCATCCACGTGATCGATATTGCCAGGACACTCGAACGCGCCATGACACTGACCAGCGCCGGGACTGCGACGAGGTTCGATACCTACAATGTGGTCGATGACGAACCGGCCCCACCCCAGGATGTGGTGGCATACGCCGCTGAACTCCTCGGAGTTGCCCCACCACCGGAAATTCCGTTTGCGGAAGCTCAGTTATCGCCGATGGCGCAGAGCTTCTATGGAGAAAGCAAGCGCGTCTCCAACCACCGCCTGAAAACCACCCTCGGCGTTACCCTCGCTTACCCTACTTACCGAGAGGGGCTTGCGGCCATCCATCACGGCCATTGATACTACAGTTTCTCCATCCGCCTGCCGTCGCCAGCCAGCCATTTGCCTTTTTTTGAACGCACAGCGTTCTCAAACGCCGCGCCATCATTTCAGACAGCTTGTTGGGGGTCTACCAATGTTTCGACGCTCTTGCGCAGTGCTCGGCCTTGTCGCGGTGATGGCCGGACCTGTCCGCGCATCAGATGCGATTAAACTCCCGCCGGAGATAACTCCGGCGCTGCGGGCCGCCTGCGAAGCCGACGTCCGCCGCTTGTGCATCACGGCCGAGTCCACCCTTCAGACCGTACGACGCTGTGTACTCAGCAATTTTCTGCGGCTTGGCCGCCAATGCCAGGTCGAAATAACCTCTGCCGGCCTCGCGCCTTGACCAGTTCAGCATTTGTCAATCCATAACCCGTCCACACCTTTGTTTCCCCATTCAGCCATGGTTCAGGTGCCACACGCCATGGTGTCGCCACAGGAAAGGCAGAGAAAGTCCTGGTCCGAAAGGGCAGGGGCGTCCGGTTTGAAGAAGTCGTTGGGTTCGACCGGTCGAGGCATTCAGCAGGCATCATTAGCCTGCACACAGTCAAACTGCACACAGACCTTCAAGTATTTTGAGACTGCCGCTTCGGCACGGGTGAGGGACGATGAGCAGAGGGATCGGGATGACCACGGGGACGTGCGCGCAACGCGCCTCAGTTGGCGACGCAAGGACTGCGTCAAAATCCGCCGTGCAGGCGCTGCTCGCCGGGCTGGTGCTCGCTGTCACTTGGGCACCGATGCTGGCATCCGCTGCAGACTCACCGCCGGTCGCCACAAACCGATTTGGCGAGACGGAATTGCTCGAAGCGGCCCGTCGCGCAGCAAACGTCACCGAGAGCCGGTCCGTGAACATCGGCGTCCCACCCGCCGACGAACTTCGTGTTCTCGAAGCGCGTCGCGAGGCAGAACTGAAGCGCTTGTCTGAAAAGTTGAAACGCGCCGCGGAAGCGCGCGGTCCCAAACCTGCTGAAATCATCACCACCCCGGCATGGACGACCGAAGTCGTTGCGGCCCCCGCCGACGGCCTGGATCTCAAACAACGCTCAGCGCTCGGCGCACAATCCGACACGGGCCCCACCGCGACGTCAGCTGACTTCGGGCTAAAAGGCCGCGCCACGATATTGATGGTCATGTCCACCAGCGAAGGCCGCGCACCGAACTCCGAGCGCGCTGCCGACCCCATCCTCTGCCTGACTGACGGCTGCTACGTGTCGAACGGCGCACAAGCGCAAGCCTCCTACCACTCGTTCAATCAGAGTCTCAGCCTCACCGGCCGCATCGGCCGCGGCGCAGGCGCTTGCAATCACTCGCGCACCTGCGTGTTCCGCGACGTCGAACTCGGGACGGCAACCGCGCTTGTCCAGCCGATTGATCTGAAACTTGTCCGCCATGATCGCCGCGAGCAGCGCGAAGTGATGATCGACAACACCTGCCGCGTCATCGAGGGCCGCCTCTCCTGCAGCCGACCGGTGCGCACCGCCACCTACACGCTGTGGATTGTGCCGGAACATGTCGCCCGCGACATCGGTTCCGACAAGCTCGCCAACGCCGCTAACGATGGCCTCCTCACCGCGCGCACGGCCGAACTGCCCTGGGCCCCGCAATAAGCGCGGCCGCGTGCTCACTCGCTCCGCCCGCCGCGATCTCATCGTCCGTATTGGCCATAGTGTGCGGTTTGCACGGCTCATCGATACAGCACTTGCCGATGCGATCTGGGAGCGCATGCCGATTTACGGCACGGCCGAACGAACCCGCGATGGCGCGCTTGCAGTCGTTTTTGAACTGTCCTCAGATCTGACGCTGCCAACGGCCACCCACCCGCTCGACCGGTCCCACATCGCCTACTGCTTGCTCACACGTCGCATCGTGTTTCCCACTTCGACCATCGCCAACCGCGCGCTCATCCCATGGGCAAGTCTCACAGAGCCCAATGCAACCACTGAGGTAGCCAGTATCGCCCAAGGCGCGCGCGTGTCCCTTCTTCACGCAGACTCGTAGGTCCGCACTACGGACTTAAAGCGCTTCCGGGAAAAGCATGCCCTCGGACTTGATCCGTGGGTGTGAGCGATTTTCCCGAAAGAAGCACACCAAACAAAGAGCTAGGATCGTTCCGCTCTTGTTGGAATCGTGGAACGACCCTAGCCCGTCGAGTTGTACCGTCATGCTCCATCCCTCAATCTGATTCGCCACAGGCAAGCGAAGTTTGGTGGCTCTGTTGATATCGAGGAATAAGTCCGTGCAGGACAGCGCGGTTACGCTTGCGTCGACCGGAATCAACTACACCAACGGCATGACACAAGCTTCGGTTACCCGGTTGTCCCGCAACGCTGCACTTGCCGTTTCGGACGCCCCGCAAATCGCCGCCGATGGGCCCATGCCCTTCCGCACCGCACCTCACAACATCGAGGCCGAGCAGGCTTTGCTGGGCGCAATTCTCGTGAACAATGAGGCCCACGACCGGGTGTCGGGCTTCCTGTTGCCGGAGCACTTTTTCGATCCTGTGCACGCAGAGATCTACGAGATCGCCGCCAAGCTGATCGGCGCGGGCAAGCAGGCGACACCGGTCACGCTCAAAACGTTTTTTGATCACCACGAGCCGATCAATCCGGGGCTTTCGGTGCCGCAATATCTCGGCTCGCTGACGGTCAACGCGACGACCATCATCAACGCCAAGGACTATGGCCAGACCGTCTATGACCTGGCCTTGCGGCGGCAGCTGATCACCATCGGCGAGGACATGGTCAATACGGCCTATGACACGCCGATCGATAACCCGCCCGAGACGCAAATTCAGGAAGCCGAAGGCAAGCTGTTCTCGCTCGCCGAGACGGGCAAGTTCGGCCAGGGTTTCATGGGCTTCAACGACGCGCTGCGCGTCGCCATCGAGATGGCGAACGCGGCCTACGAGCGTGACGGCGGACTGTCCGGTATTTCAACGGGACTGCGCGATCTCGACGCGCGCATGGGCGGCTTGCAGCGGTCGGACTTGATCGTACTCGCCGGCCGACCCTCCATGGGCAAGACGGCCCTCGTCACCAACATCGCTTTCAACGTTGCCGACGCCTATCAGCGCTCCGTCGAAGCACGGCCGGAACTCGACCGCGATTCAACCGAGCATGACGGCGCGATCGTCGCGTTCTTCAGCCTCGAAATGAGCGCCGAACAACTCGCAACGCGCATTCTGTCCGAGCAGGCCAGCGTGCAATCCGAGAAAATTCGCCGCGGCTTGATTGACGAGCGCGAGTTCAAGACACTCGTCGAAGTTTCGCAGCGCCTGTCGCAGATCCCGCTCTACATCGACCAGACCGGTGGCATCACGATTGCCCAACTCGCCGCCCGCGCACGCAAGCTTAAGCGCCAGAAGGGCCTCGGCCTGCTGATCGTCGACTACCTTCAGCTGCTGGCAGGCTCGGGCAAGTCCTCCCAGGCCAATCGCGTGCAGGAAGTCACCGAAATCACGACGGGGCTGAAGGCGCTGGCCAAGGAGCTGGCGGTGCCAGTCATCGCGCTGTCGCAGCTCTCGCGTCAGGTCGAGCAGCGCGAAGACAAGCGCCCGCAGCTGTCAGATTTGCGAGAATCAGGCTCGATTGAGCAGGACGCCGACGTCGTCATGTTCGTCTATCGCGAAGAATATTACCACGAGCGCATCAAGCCGAACGAGGGCGATCCGAAGTTTGCCGAATGGCAAACCCACTATGCCCAGATCTATGGCAAGGCCGAAGTCATTCTCGGCAAGTCCCGCCACAGCGCCGTCGGCACCGCGCAGCTGGCGTTCGAAGGCCAGTTCACGCGCTTCTCTGATCTCGCCAAGGAGCAGTACATGGCGGAGCGGATGGAATAGGCGAACCCTCAGGACGCAGCGGCGCGCGTGATAAACTCTGTAATCGCCGCCGCACACGCCTGCGGTTGCTGGCCGAACATCATATGCGACGCATTCGGGATTGTGACGCGCTTCGCGCCAGCGATATGAGCAGCAAGTACTCTGACATTGCGCGCCGAAACAGGTTTCGTGCGCGCGCCTTCAATCAACAGCGTCGGCGTGCGGATCGCGCGGGCATCAGCCAGCGCATACGGCTTGCGCTGTTCGTTGACCTGGCCGAGGAGCGTGAACGCATTATCGCGCAACTCCTGGCGAATGCCGGGCGCGAGCCGGTTCCACACGCCGTCGCCGTCAATGGCGTCAATAAAGAGCTCAAGCCCGCCATCAATGTCACCCGTCGCAATCCGATCGCGCGCGGCGACAAACACATCACGGAGCGGCGGCAGCACTGGTTCATCCACGGGCTGTAACGATGCATCAAGATCGCCGCCCGGCTCTGCGAGAACGAGACTGGTCAGCAGCTCCGGACGCTGCTGTGCAACTCGGAACGCCAGATATCCGCCACGCGAATGACCAACGAGATGCATGGGTGCGCCCATTCGTTCAACGAACGCGATGATGTCGGTGGTGTGCTGCGCGATCGTGAACGAGTCACCGACACCGTCCCAATGCTCCGGAAAGAAATGCCGCAAGCTTGGCGCGATCACTCGGAAATGTCGCGACAGCGGCCCCAGCACTGGCGACCAGACACGAAAATCCGACATCGAGCCGTGGAGGAGCACCACCGGCGCGCCTTGCCCGACCTCGATATAAGGCATCAGATAGCCGGCTATATCGATGTGCAGCATGCTGGCTCGCGGCGTTGGCGTGGGTTTGTTTAGCTGCGCTTCAACAGCATAACTCAGCCTACAATGATGTCGTCCTCGGGCTTGTCCCAAGGACCCATTGAGCCACATACAATGTTGCTGGGAAGCTTGTTGCGACCGCGCAACCAAATCCATACGATACGCGCCGATTGGACGATGGGTCCTCGGGACAAGCCCAAGGATACCGATTGTGTCCGCGCAGGCACCCTCCATCAATGCAACCGCGCCGCGGTTGCGGGTGACGATGCCGACGCATCTGCTCCCGTCATCTTCACCACCACGCCATTCAGCACCAGTGCGCCATCGCGCACCGTGAGCGCAGCCGCCGCACCATCCTTCAGCGTACCGGCCAGGATCTGCTCTGCAAGCGGATCCTGCACCGCTTTCTGGATAACACGCTTCAACGGCCGCGCACCGTAAGCGGGATCATAACCGCGATTGGCCAGCCACGTGCGCGCGGCGTCGTCGAGCGTCAGCGTAATCTTGCGATCAGCCAGCAGCGTACGCAGCCGTGCGAGCTGCACATCGACAATCGACGCCATCTGCTCGCGCTTCAGGCGATGGAAGACAATGGTGTCATCAAGCCTATTCAAGAACTCCGGCCGGAAGCGGGTTTTCAGTTCCGCCAGCACCAACGTCTTCGCGTCATTGAAGCTGGCATCGTCGGTAGCGGCGACGAGATACTCAGAACCGATGTTCGACGTGAGGATGATCAGCGTGTTTTTGAAATCCACCGTGCGGCCCTGGCCATCTGTCAGCCGCCCATCATCGAGCACCTGCAGCAACACGTTGAACACATCCGGGTGTGCCTTCTCGATCTCGTCGAACAGGATCACCTGATAGGGCCGGCGGCGGACGGCCTCAGTCAACGCGCCACCTTCGTCATAACCGACATACCCTGGCGGCGCGCCGATGAGCCGCGCGACCGAGTGCTTTTCCATATACTCGCTCATGTCCATGCGGACCATGGCGCTGTCATCGTCGAACAGGAATTGGGCGAGCGCCTTGGTCAGCTCTGTTTTACCAACGCCAGTCGGGCCGAGAAACAAGAACGAGCCGAGTGGGCGATTGGGGTCTTGCAGGCCGGCACGGGCGCGACGCACGGCGGTTGATACGGCATGAACCGCATCTTCCTGACCAATGACGCGTTTGCCGATCTCCTGCTCCATACGCAGCAGCTTGTCGCGCTCGCCTTCGAGCATGCGATCAACGGGCACACCGGTCCATCGGGAGATGACACCGGCAATATGGTCAGCTGTGACCGCCTCCTCAACCATCGCTTTGGCCGCGCCACTGTTCGCGTTGCCTTGCTCAAGGCCGGCCAGCTTCTTCTCAAGGTCGGGAATAACGCCATAGGCCAACTCCCCGGCGCGCGCGAGAATGCCTTTGCGTTGCGCAAGCTCCAACTCGGTGCGCGCCGCATCCAGCTCCTCTTTGAGCTTACGCGCGCCACCAAGCTTGTCCTTCTCAGCGCGCCAGCGCGTCGTCAGCGCGGTGGCGGTCTCCTCGAGCTGAGCGATTTCGCCGTCGAGTTTGCCAAGCCGATCTCGTGAAGCCGCATCTGTTTCCTTCTTCAACGCCTCGCGTTCGATCTTGAGCTGGATGAGGCGACGATCAGCTTCGTCCAGTGCCTCGGGCTTGCTGTCGACCTGCATGCGCAGGCGGGAGGCGGCTTCGTCCATCAGGTCGATGGCTTTGTCAGGCAGGAAGCGATCCGTGATGTAGCGGTGTGAGAGCGTAGCGGCAGCGACCAGCGCGTTGTCGGTGATGCGAACGCCGTGGTGCAACTCATACTTCTCTTTCAGGCCGCGCAGAATGGAGACAGTGTCTTCGACCGTCGGTTCGCTTACAAAGATGGGCTGAAACCGGCGCGCGAGTGCTGCGTCTTTTTCGATGTGCTTGCGGTACTCGTTGAGCGTGGTCGCACCGACACAGTGAAGCTCGCCGCGCGCCAGCGCCGGCTTCAGCATGTTAGATGCATCCATCGCGCCCTCGGACTTGCCGGCACCGATGATGGTGTGCAGCTCGTCAATGAACAGAATAATGTTACCCGCCGCCGCCTGCACCTCGGACAGCACGGCTTTCAACCGCTCCTCGAACTCGCCGCGATACTTAGCGCCGGCAATCAAGCTGCCCATATCCAGCGACAGCAAGCGCTTGTCCTTAAGACTTTCCGGCACATCGCCATTGATGATGCGCAACGCCAAGCCTTCGGCGATAGCGGTTTTGCCGACGCCCGGCTCTCCGATCAGCACCGGATTATTCTTCGTCCGGCGGGAGAGCACCTGGATGGTCCGGCGGATCTCTTCGTCGCGGCCGATGACCGGGTCAAGCTTGCCTTCAGCAGCGGCTGCGGTGAGGTCACGGGCGTAGCGCTTCAGGCTATCATATTGCGCTTCTGCACCGGCGCTGTCCGCCGTGCGACCTTTTCGGATATCGTTGATGGCAGCGTTCAAAGTTTGCGGCGTGATGCCAGCCGCTTTCAGAAGGCCGCTGGTGCTGGCGGAGGGCTCAAGCGCCAGCGCCATCAGCAAGCGCTCGACGGTGACGAACGTATCGCCGGCCTTCTTGGCGATCTGCTCGGCTTGCTCGAACACCTTACCGAGGTCGGGGGCCATATAGACCTGCCCCGCGCCGCCGCCGGAGATTTTGGCGCGTTTGGCAATCGCACGCTCATTGGCGGCATAGGCCTCGGCGCGGCGGCCACCGGCACGATCGATCAGGCCGGACGCCAAACCTTCCGGGTCGTCAAGCAGCACTTTGAGCAGGTGATCGGGGCCGAGCTGCTGATGGCCCTCGCGTTGCGCGAGAGACTGGGCCGACTGGATGAAGCCCTTCGCGCGATCAGAATAGATTTCAAGGTTCATGGGTCTGGTCTCCACCTGCAAGGCCCGCCCCGAAGCGACGGCACCTGCTGTGCACTGTAAATCCTACGCGCCCCTTGCGGCAGCGCTACAGGGGAAATGGGGACGATGGTGCGGCGCGTAAAGGGTGATACCGCACCGACGCGGCAAATAGATTGATCTGGCTCAACGAGGTCAGACCCATCGGTCAGACCCAATGGCCCTATCCACGCCAACGGCCGTCGGGAATGCGGGCGTCCGCCGGCAGGTCGACCAGGTAGAGGTAGACGAGCGCGCGGCGCGTGCTGCCATCAGCCATGGTGACGTCGCGTTCGACGCGGGCATAGACGTCGGGCGGGGCACCGCTGCTGCCTCCTTGAGTGATACCTTCGTATTCATCCAACCAGGCCAGTGAGCGGACGGGATCGTTGAGTTGGTAAATCTCGCCGTGGACGGTGTCGGAGGGGTGGATCGGTGGCCGCAGCCCCGGATACCAGCTGACGCGGTAGAGCCGCCCCGCGATCTCAGCCGGCCCAAGCAACAGCGCCTCGGCGCGCAGGCGATGGCCTTGCGGGTGGGCGTGGGCCGTCACCAGAGAACCATAGACAAAGAGGCAGGCGCTCATGTGGGTTTTCCTGGGACGTTGTCACAACCGCCGCTAACCAGTTTGATGCAGCGTTTTCGCCTGTTAAGCATTCTTTCGGCGGCCTTGGCCAGAAATGCGTTTGTGCGCTAAAGCAGCGCCAAATCATCTCGTCCGCGCCGCGTTAGCACGCCCTGGAGACCGCCCGATGGCCCGCATCACCCTTCGCCAGCTTCTGGACCACGCCGCTGAGCACAGTTATGGCGTTCCGGCGTTCAATATCAACAACATGGAGCAGGCGCTCGCTATCATGAGCGCGGCCAACGCGGTCGATGCGCCGGTGATCATCCAAGCCAGCCGTGGCGCGCGCAGCTACGCCAACGACATCATGCTCAAGCACATGATGGACGCCGTGACCGAAATTTATCCGCACATTCCCGTCTGCGTGCATTTGGATCACGGCAACGAGCCAGCCACCTGCATGACCGCTATCCAGGCCGGCTTCACGTCGGTGATGATGGACGGGTCGCTGGATGCGTCGGGTTCGAAGCCAGCGGATTGGGACTACAACGTCGCGGTGACGAAGAAGGTTTGCGAGATTTCGCATCTCGGCGGCATCTCGGTGGAAGGTGAGCTGGGCGTGCTTGGCTCTCTCGAAACCGGCAAGGGCGACAAGGAAGATGGCCACGGCACCGACGATACGCTCAGCCACGACCAGCTGCTGACCAACCCGGACGAAGCGGTGAAGTTTGTGCGCGAGACCGAGGTCGACGCGCTGGCCATTGCCATGGGCACCAGCCACGGCGCCTACAAGTTCTCGCGCAAGCCGGACGGCAAAGTGCTGGCGATGAACGTCATCGAAGAAATCCACCGCAAGCTGCCGAACACCCACCTTGTCATGCACGGCTCGTCATCGGTGCCGCAGGACCTGCAGGACATCATCAACAAATTCGGTGGCAAGATGAAGCCGACCTGGGGCGTTCCGGTGGAAGAGATTCAGCGCGGCATCAAACACGGCGTGCGCAAGATCAACATCGACACCGACAATCGCATGGCGATGACCGGGCAGATCCGCAAGGTGCTCGCCGAGAACCCAGGCGAGTTCGATCCGCGCAAGTATCTGAAGCCGGCGATGGATGCCATGACCGCGCTCTGCAAACAGCGTTTGCAGGAGTTCAACACCGCTGGTCAGGCCAGCAAGATCAAGCGGGTTGCGACGCTGAGTGAAATGGCGGCGCGGTATAAGAAGGGTGAGTTGCGTCCGAAGGTGGCGTGAGGGGTGGGGAGGGCGAAAGCAAGCAACGATGACTATCGAATCGACGCCTAGTCATCGTCGACCTTGGGCGGTGATCGCGGCCTTCGTGGTCGCGGGGCCGCTGATCGGGTTGGTTGCTTTGATACTCGGTTCGGAACGCGATGTGCGCATACCTTTGCAAAATGTTGCAGGTGTCGTCGCCTTTGCCTATCTGATCGGAACTCTGCCGGCGCTGATTTCAGGGCAATACGTTGTTCTGCGCAGCGGCCACAACGGCACCGTTGGACAATTCGAAGCATTTTTAGTCAGCGGCCTGGTCGGAGCCGTCACGACATTCGCGGGCATCTTGATAGGTGCGCAGCATCCGTTTAGTGCCGCAAACTTGAAGACCGTTAGTATGGTTGCCGGTATTTCCGCTGTATCCGGCGTCATGTGTAATCGCCTCACAAGGCGCTGGCAGTAAGCCTCACACCCCCACAAACACCAGATCCAACGCGCGGCGGATGTCCCATTCGCGGTCCTTTAGGGAGGCGACGACGCTGCGAATGGCTTTGGTATGGATGGCGGCCATTTTGTCGATGACGACGACGTAGTCTTTGCGCGCGATGCGTATCGTTGGATGCAGTTTCGGGACAGCCTTGAAGTTTTTCGCAGCAACGAGTGGGGCTGCGACGCGATAGCTGGCGTAGTCGAGAAGCTCTGACTGTAGGATCAAGGCGAACGTGCCATTCTCCAACGTGACAACGTCCCATTGCTGCATCACCACACCCGGTATTTGTCGAGCGGTAAGCCATGCTCTTCGAAATAGCGGTTGTTGTGCTCAATGCTCTCGCGGTTTTCTGCCTTCCACTGGGCTTCGCGGTGGGCCTTCAGCTCCGCGTGCAGGGCGCGCTCGAGGACGCCGGAAACGTTGAGGCCGGCCGCCTTGGCCTCGGCCGCAAGCCTTGGATCAACGGAGACGTTGATCGCTTTCTTCTTAACTGCTCCACCATCGGCCATGTTGGCGCTCCACATTTAAGATACGCATTGGTGATGTGGATTGTAGTCCCAAGCGATGACATTGGCCAGCAATTCCGGAACGGATACGGCGCGCTCCGGTGGAGGGAGCGCGCCGCGTGGCAATGAAAGGGAAAGCTATCAGCCCTTCGGCTTGCTATCAGCCGGCGCAGCTTCTTTACGAGCCGCTCGATCGGCAGCGCGTTCAGCAACAGCTGTCTGGCAGGCCGCCGAGAACTTGGCTTTGTTTGTGTCGATGCACTGGCGCATTTCAGTGCGAGACTGTTCGGTGCCGCGGGCGATCGTTCCGCAATGGGTCTGCAGATCGGCACCACAGGCGGCGCGAAACTTTTCCATGCGGGCGCGCGCGGCGGGATCTTCTTGAGGATTGCCGGGGGTCTGCTTGCTGGCGGGCGCGGCGACGCTGGGCGCAGCGGCAGGTGCCGCCGTTTGCGCACTGGCGACAACCGGAAGGGCGACGATGGCGGCGAGGGCAAGAAGTTTGAGGGCGCGCATTCGGCGTGGTCCTTTCGAGGTACCTGGAGCAGGCGGCACGGCAACACCGCAGCCGACGTGCTCATGGCAGACCATTAGCCAACCCGCCGTGAACACCCATTGAACCGCCACGGCATGCGCCGTTCATTTGGCGGACACTTCAGCACCTTGCCTCCTCACGCCTGCTCCATCAGAAGTCACACGTCATCCTCCACGTCATCCTCCATGACTTTCAGTCGCTCGTCACAAATGCCGGCTTTGCCGCGCATCTCCCAATTCTCGTCTGGATGTCGGCTTGCCTTGGGCGGCGACACACAGCCGGCGTGAAGCAAAGTAGCCCGCGTCTTCAATCCCCCGGCCGCCCCGTCTTCTTCCGGCGTCCGCCGCTACGGTCTTTGACGCGGCCGGTTTCGATGTCGATGGTGCGAGCATACACTCACTTGATCAATCGATCATAATCGGCATGCGTTCCGATCCAGGTCCAAAGAAGGCCGTCGTCAGTTTCAGTCGCCAACGCCCGATAGTGAAGTCCAACGCGAGCTGACCATTGTTGGCCAACCTTCTTCATCCGCAATGATGGATGTTGCGGATTGCCTCTGAAGAGCGCGTAATTTTTCTGAGCGAGCTTTCTTATGTCGCGCGGCAGCTTGGCATAGGCAGCCCAAAACTCGCGGCTGGCGCGGTTCGTCATTTTCCAGTCTCCGGCGCCGTTTTGGAGGTCACATTTCCAGCCGTACCCAATCGCCATCTTCCGTTTTTCTGAACGAGAAGTCCCCTTTTCTTGAACCGATGCAGATAACTTCTGATAGTTGAATCAGGTGTTCCTGGTAGAGCAAAACGAATTGCTCGGTGAGCGAGGTCACTCGGCAGCCCATCTTCAGCATCGTAAAAAGTGATGGCTTGATGCAATGCCGCCCATGCGACCATTGTTGGAAGCGTCCTCTTCGAGGGCGATCCGTCCAATGGCGAGGGAATATCACCGCCCCGAAGTCTCGCGGCGCTGATCTCAGTCTCAATCTCAATGATTTGTTGGGCGACTTCATTCAACTCATGCTTGAGCTTGCCCAACTTGACTTGCAAAAGTGATTGCCGTTCGGCCAGTCGCGCGCGCTGTATCCGAAGAGCGCTCAGCTCGGTTTGCGTATTGGTCTGCATCCCGTCAATTTACGGGGCTGTTGCATTCCAGGCAACGGAATGCCGAACTTCTGTGGAGAATATTGCAACACCAAGAAAAACAGAGGCTTAGAGAATTGACGAATCGCTCACGTTCAGCAACACTCTGGGGTGTTTTCAGAGTGTTGCTGAACGTGTGTTTTGGTTGCAAATTAGTGGCGCGAATGCAGCATCATGGCAATTTTTTCGATTTGCCCGCAGCATGAGCTGCAAGGGCGGCGTCGAAGTGCTTGTTGAGTTTGCCAGCCTTCATGTCCGCCTCAATGCGAGCATCGAATAAATCAGCCTGGAGCTCCTCAAACCACACGCGAAAGCGCGCCATCTCCTCGAGCGAGAGCTGCTCGACGGCTTTTTCGATGTCTTCGAGCTTGGTCATGACGTTGCGTCTACGGTTCTCGTGAATTTGAAAACTATCCAATACGAACAGTCATGTAGCAGCCAATGTCACGGTGTCAAACAACCTCGGCCACGAGCGTCTTCAATCCCCCGGCCGTCCCGTCTTCTTCCGGCGGCCGCCGCTGCGGTCTTTGACGCGGCTGGTTTCGACGTCGATGGTGCGGGTTGCGGGGCGCGGGGCAAGCGGATCGGGCTTTTTGGGTGCGGTTTTGCCGAGCGGGACTTCGGTGCGGCCGACGGTCATTTCGTCCAGGGTCGGTTTGCGAATGCGACTCGCAGGTACGCTGGTTGACTGTGCGTTGGTCGGCTGCACCGGCTCGTACTCCGTCACCACGCGCGACCCCGTCTTCGCATCACGCGGCGCTTTTGACTTCTGCGGCAGGTTCGCCGCCGCGCCGTATTTCTTCTCGCCCCGATAGCCGCCCGTCCGATCCTCGATCTCCGACTGCCGCGCCAGCGGATCATCGGCAATCGCCAGCTCCGTCGCCCGCAACCGCTTGACCTCATCACGCAGCCGCGCCGCCGTCTCGAATTCGAGATCCGCCGCCGCGGCGTGCATGCGCTTTTCCATGTCTGCAATGACTGCGCCAAGATTGTGCCCGACCGTTGGCGTTGCCCCACCTTCCGCCAGCCCCACATCAACCGTCACATGATCCTGCTCGTATACTGACGACATCGTGTCGTGGATCGAGCGCTTAATGCTCTCCGGCGTAATCCCATGCAGCGTGTTGTACGCCGTCTGCTTTTCGCGCCGCCGGTTGGTTTCCGCCAGCGCGCGCTCCATCGAGCCGGTCATCTTATCGGCATACAGCAGCACGCGGCCTTCGAGATTACGCGCCGCGCGGCCGATAGTCTGGATCAGCGACGTTTCCGAGCGCAGAAAACCTTCCTTGTCCGCATCGAGAATGGCCACCAGCGCACACTCAGGAATGTCCAACCCTTCGCGCAGCAGGTTAATGCCGATCAGCACATCGAACGCACCCAGCCGCAGATCGCGCAGGATCTCGATACGCTCCAACGTCTCCACATCCGAATGCATGTAGCGCACACGAATGCCGCTCTCGTGCATGTACTCGGTCAGGTCCTCCGCCATGCGTTTCGTCAGGGTCGTTACCAGCGTCCGGAACCCTTTGGCCGACACCTTCCGCACTTCATCCAGCAGATCATCCACCTGCGTCTTCGCCGGACGGATTTCACACACTGGATCAATCAACCCCGTAGGCCGAATGACCTGCTCAACGAAGCTGCCGCCCGTTTGCTCAAGCTCCCACGGCCCCGGCGTCGCCGAGACGTACACCGTCTGCGGCCGCATGGCGTTCCACTCTTCAAACCGCATCGGCCGATTGTCCATGCACGACGGCAAGCGGAAGCCATACTCGGCCAGCGTCGCCTTGCGCCGGTAGTCGCCACGGAACATGCCGCCGATTTGCGGCACCGTGACGTGGCTTTCGTCCGCAAACACCAACGCGTTGTCCGGCAGATATTCAAACAGCGTCGGCGGCGGTTCGCCGGGCTGGCGGCCCGTCAGATAACGCGAATAATTCTCAATCCCCGCGCAACTGCCCGTCGCTTCCATCATTTCCATGTCGAACACGGTACGCTGCTCCAGCCGCTGTGCTTCGAGAAGCTTGCCCGTCGCATGCAGCTCATCGAGCCGCTGCTTCAGCTCCGTCTTTATCGACTTGATCGCCTGCTGCAGCGTCGGCTTCGGCGTCACGTAGTGCGAGTTGGCGTAGATCTTGACCAGCTTCAGCTCGTCCGATTTCTGGCCCGTCAGCGGATCGAATTCCGTGATACTCTCGATCTCGTCGCCAAACAGCGAGAACCGCCACGCGCGATCTTCCAGATGCGCCGGGAACAGCTCGATCGTGTCGCCGCGTACGCGGAAGCTGCCGCGCACAAAGTTGATGTCATTCCGGCGATACTGCAGCGCCACGAGATCGGCGAGAAACTGCTTCTGCGGCAGGCGGTCGCCGGTTTTCACCGTGAACGTCATCGCCGTATAGGTTTCGACCGAACCGATACCGTAGATGCAGGACACCGACGCCACGATGATCACATCATCGCGCTCCAGCAGCGCCCGCGTCGCCGCGTGCCGCATGCGGTCGATCTGTTCGTTGATAGTTGCTTCTTTCTCGATGTAGGTATCCGTGCGCGGCACGTACGCTTCCGGCTGGTAGTAGTCGTAGTAAGAGACGAAATACTCGACGGCGTTATTCGGAAAAAAGCTCTTGAACTCGCCATACAGCTGCGCCGCCAGCGTCTTATTCGGCGCCAGCACCAGCGCCGGCCGCTGCGTCTCCGAAATGATGTGCGCCACCGTAAACGTCTTGCCAGAACCCGTCACACCAAGCAGCACTTGGTTGTTCTCATTGGCGTTGACACCCGACACGAGTTCCTTGATCGCCGCTGGC